>NZ_JBDPLV010000005.1:0-230059 GCF_039871605.1 Acrocarpospora sp. B8E8
TCACAGAGACGATTCTACTCTGAGGATCTTGGAAGCGCTCAAATTTAGTGACTACAATTTGTGAGGGAGGGGCATCCTTTCCGCAGCTCAGGCAAGCGATACTACGGAGAGTCACAGCAAGCCCGGCTTAGACCCGAGACCAGAGCCCGGCCATGGACGCAGGCCAGTTCGTCATAGTCGACGTAGACCACCCGCGTGTCAGGAACCTGTTCGACGTCCGCGTACATCGCCCGCATCCTCCGCTGGAGGATTTCATGGGTGTTCTCGCGGGTCGGCAGCCCCGATCCGACATCGATGAACTGCCGGACCCCGGCCTCGGCCAGCTCCGTGACCACTCGGTGAAGGAAGTACCGGTTCTCCCGCACCTGGGCAGGAAGGTCGGGAAGCAGCTTTACCAGCCGATCCGCCGCATCCCGGTCCGCCTGGAAGTTGTCTTTCCCGCCCAGCAGGCGATCGTAGATCCGCGCACCGTTGGGAACGTCGGCCTTAAAGAGCACCGCACCCGGCACCAGATCACGACGCTGCTTCAGCGCGGAATCAGGGTCGAGCTCGGCCGGCACGTTCACGGACTCAGGGCCGGCCATTGAAGCCAGTGGCTGTGGGCCAGGGCCGCTGATCATGTCGTCGTTCTCCGATCGGGTAATGCCGTGCGTGAGGAGGAGACGGGTGGGACGGCGGCTCAGGAAATGCGAGGCCCTCCCACTGTTGGGGCCAAGGGTCAACCACGCCGCCGCCCCGCATGAGGGAGTTCGGCCCGCGGAGGCCGCAACAACCGGTGCGGCGGCTTTCCGCGCTCCACAGAGGGCCAGGGCGGCCGTCACGCCGTGAAGCATCGCGTTTCCACTCCTTCGGTCTGTTGGGGGATGACCTGGCCTTGTAGGGGAGGCCCGAGCCGGTCCACGCAGTCCACGCACCCGCAGTGCGACCAGGTTCCGCTTCCATCCAGGGCGGAGGTGCAATCTCCCCAGGCGTTCACTCGTAACCCCCAGATCTGACCACCGGCCACTGAGTCGGCCGCCCTCGGTTCGTCGAGGCGTACGTGCTCTCCAAGGCAAGACGCAGTTGGTTCGATCCTTGGCGGCAGTCGGGCCACTTCGATCTCGTGAGCCAGTACGGTCCGGGTGGGGTCTGTCGATCTATTGGTGGTACGACATACTGCATCGCGCTCAAGATCAGTGCGCCCGGCAGCTCCCAGCAGTCAGCCATGCCAACGCCCACCAGAAAATACAGGGAGCGCCTATCGGGATCGACGATGACGGGCACGTCGGGATTGGACAGCCGCTGGATCGTGGACAGGCCAATGTGCCGAGGGACGCGGATAGCCTCCCAATTTCCCTGCCCCACGATGATGGTCGTCGGCAGGCGGCGTGTGCACATTGGGGCCTGCGCTGGGCCGTCAACAATCCGCATGACTGCGAAGGTAGGGAATTTCGGGGCCTGCCAACCGAACTGCCAGTTTGGCCCAACCGGCTGTTTGCCTCGTCAGAGGATGTTCAGACGCTCCGCGAGACCGTTCACTTGCCGCTGATATGTGCGGTGGGCGCGACGACGAAGGCGGGCCACCATGTTATGAGCAGCAGGGCTACGAGCCAGGTCCTCCGGAGCCATCTCTTCAAGGTCCAGGAGGTGGACCAGCACGGCGGTATCTTCGCGCCGAAGGTCATGGCACCGAGCCACCTCAAGGAGAAAAGTGAAACGACGCTCCAACGATGGCAGGCGGCTGGTGTCGATTTGATTCGCGACTCTCAAGGCTTCCGCAGCCTCGCCGGCTTCCATCTCGATGTTCAACCAGTGGAGTTGCACGTTGGTAGGGCCGAAAACGGTCCAGCCCACGTTTCCTTCGCCGACCTCGCGAGCGCGTAGCATGGCCTGGTCCCGGAGACGGTCACGCGCCTTCCACCATCGCTTGCGGCGTGCATCGGCGACGACCGCCACGAGCTCCAGAGCACCTGTCATCGCAGCCGTATGCTTGCTGCGTAGTTCATCACGTAGGTGTTCGATGCCGAGGAGCGCGACTTGTTCGGCGCCTTCATACTCGCCATCGCCGAGGAGAACATGGCCGAGATTCCATTGAGCCACGGCTATGCGCACTGGATCATCAGCGTCTTCGGCTGCGCGTAAGGCACGGTCAGCGACCATGAGCGAGAGGTCGACCCGGCCAGCTCGGCGACAGTAGGAACGGAGCATGAAGTACAGGTCAGCCGCTACGCGAAGAGTCTCTCGTCGCGTAGCGATGTCGCTGCCGATGCGATGGATACGCACGGCGTGCTCGGTTTCGACGATCAGGCCTGGGAGGAGGGAGGCAGCCTCCGTGAACCTAGTGCGACTTGTCTGCCACATGCGCCAGGCTGACTCCACGCCCTCACGTAGCGCGGCAGGGGCAAGGGGTTCTGAACTGGCTGAGGGCCCGTAACCCATCAGGGCGTGGGTGACGCTTGGGGCGACGGTGATGTCACTGGAATCGTACTCACTCGGCGCTTCACCCAGCAGAGCTGAGATGGGCACACCAAGCTCTTTGGCAAGAGCGTGGAGGACCTGTAAGGACGGGGTCTTGAGGCCGCGTTCGATTTGCGAAAGGTATTCTTCGGTGATGCCGATGAGCCCGGCGATGGCGACCTGCGTGCGCTGCCGCTTCTCCCGCCAGAAGCGGACATATTGCCCTATGGGAGGTGCGGGCGGGCTCATCTCGGGCATCCTCGGCATCCTTCCTGACGAAAGCAGCGTAGACCGCGTTAATGCCCGTGTGGTCTGATCCGATCGACTGTGTGACACAGGAGGGACGTTGGCCGCTCGCCAGCTCGTGCTCTGGGACATCGACCATACCTTGATTGACACTCGGGGTGTTGGCCGGGAACTGTCCGCTATGGCCTTCGAACGTGTGACGGGGATGGCGATGCGGGTGCAAGCGAAGATCGATGGCATCACTGAGCCGGTTATTTTCAGGGAGACCGCTAAGCTCCACGGTCTGCTGACGGGCCGTGCGCTCTTCGAGCGATTCGCCGAGGCTCTTGCCGAGGCGCATCTCACGCGATTTGCTGAATTGCGAGAGCGTGGACACGCGCTGCCCGGTGCGGCGGCTGCCCTGAACGCCATGGCCATGATGCCCGGCGTTGTGCAGACGGTGGTGACTGGCAACGTCCGCTCGGTGGCGGAGACCAAGCTCCAGGTGTTCGGCCTTGACGGCTACATCAACTGGGGTATCGGGGCATTCGGGGAAGACAATGACACCCGCGCGGAATTGATTCGCATTGCTTTGGAGCGGGCAGAGCGAGCCTTTGGCCAGCCCATTACGCCCTCCCAGGCCGTAGTCATCGGAGATACCCCTGCTGACGTGGAGGCCGCCTTCAAGAACGGCGTTTCAATGATCGCCGTGGCATCGGGCCGGAGTTCCTCGTCTGACCTCTACGAAGCTGGCAATCACTACCTTGAAGTACAGCGTTCAAGTGATCGCAATGGCATGAGGCCGGAATTTCACGTCCTGCCGAACCTCATGAACACGGCATCGGTGCTGGCCCTCGTCCGTCGCGCCGACTAGTTGCCATGCAGCTCAGCATAGCGAACGGTCTCGCGGGAGCGTCTGAACATCCTCTGACGAGGCAAACAGCCGGTTTGGCCAAACTGACAGTTCGGGTGGCAGGCTCCGGAATTCCTTACCTTCGCAGTCATGCGGATTGTTGACGGCCCGACGCGGGACGGCGACCGCCACGAGGCAGACGCTGCCCCTCCGTACAGATGGGAGAGCGGCTTCCCGCCGCTGGCGATGCTGCTGTGCGAGTGGCGGTGGTCCTACCCGGCCGCAACACCACACCGTGCGGCACACAGGGCCACACCGAGGGCCGGGAGCGGACTCACGTCGAACGGTGGCCACACGTCACGTTCACCGGCCGGGCGGCCTTCCCCGAGGTCGGCCCCATCTACCGCACCAGCCTGGCCACCGTCCTGCTGATTCATTTGTTGACGCGACGGCGGCGATACGGTGCGGCATGCCCCTGCGGGGCACTAGCCCCGGGAGGGTTCCAGCTGCCTGCTTCATAGAGGAGCAGGACACTCTCGCCAACCGCATAGACAAGGACAGCTCCTTTGAATGACGCAGTTGAAGACACCGACGCCCGGCGTGTCGCCGAGTTGCGGGATGCGCTCGTGGAGCGCCTGATCGCGACCAGGCAGATTACCTCGGCCGAGGTCGAGGCTGCCTTCCGTGCCGTGCCACGGCACGAGTTCGCTCCAGCCGGCACGCCGTTGGAGGCCATCTACAACCCCGGCGACTCGGTGGTCACCAAGCGCGACGAGTACGGCGTGGCCGTATCCTCGATCAGCGCGCCGTTCATCCAGGCGCGGATGATCGAGCAGGCGGAACTCGGACCGGGCATGAGCGCCCTGGAGGTCGGGTCCGGCGGCTACAACGCCGCCCTTATGGCCGAAGTCGTCGGCCCGAATGGCCGAGTGGTCAGCGTGGACATCGACCCGGAGGTGTCCGACCGGGCCCGAACTTTGCTGGAGACGACCGGATACGGCGACAGGGTCACGGTGGTGTCCGGCGACGCCGGGCATGGCGTGCCCGAGTTCGGGATCTTCGACCGGATCATCGTGACGGTCGGGGCACCGGACATCCCTGGGTCATGGCTGAAGCAACTGGCCAGGGATGGGGTGATCGTCCTTCCACTGATCATGAACGGGGTCACCCGATCGATCGCGTTCCGGCGCCAGGGCGACCACCTGGCGAGCACGTCCGCCGAGGTGTGCGGGTTCGTCCCCATGCAGGGCGATGGGGCACAGCCTGAAAAGGTTCTCCTGCTCCCCGACGCGCAGGGCTGCCACGTCCGGCTCCGGTTCAACGACGGAGGGCCGGAAAACCCGAGCCTGCTGGACGGGGTGCTGGCGACCGAACGGACCACGGTGTGGTCCGGCGTCACGATCCCGCATGGCGTTTCGTTCGCTGACCTGCACTTGTGGTTCGCCGGGTTTCTGCCTGGGTTCTGCAAGCTGGCTGCGGATGAGGGAACCGTACTCGCCGAGGAGCGTAAGACCTGGTTCCCGTTCGGGGTCGCGCGCGGTGATTCTTTCGCGTACCTGGCGGTGCGCCCGGCCCTGGAGGGCGCCGGAGTCGAATTCGGGGCGCGAGCCTATGGGCCGCACGGCCAGGATGCCGCCACCGCGATGGTTGAGCAGATCGAAGCGTGGGACCGGCGTGCTCGACGAGGACAGGTCCCGACGTTCGCTTTCTGGCCGACCGGAAGCGACAGCGACAGTGACCAGATCCGGGCCCGGCTGCCCGAAGGTGTGGCGGTCTTTACCGCGGCACACGGGCTAATCACAATCTCCTGGCCCCCGGCGGGCTGACCGGCCGTCGTTTCGGCGAGAGCCAGGATGCACTACACCCAACCCCAGATGAGGAGTGTGATCCGATGGCTGTACCGCTGACCCTGGACGGCATTGAGGCCCTGGACATGGAGAGCATCGCCGAGGAGGACTTCGTCCTGGACATGCGCGTGGTGGAGGCGACCACGCCGCTCGTGGTGATGATGTGCTCTACCGATGACGGGTGCGGCAGCACGTGCGACGGCAGCGCGTGCAGCACCAGCTCCAACGACCCGGCCTGATTCAGCCCTCTCGCTGTCGGCGTCCGTAACACTCTGGGGCGCCGACAGCCTGGCCCTAGGAACCAAAGGACCAAGGACCAAGCCCAGAGGTGGATTACCGTGACCGTGCCCACCCGCTACCAGCACGCCGGCCTGGTGCTGGTGCGTGCGACGACCGACCCCGGAGACCTGGACCCACCGGTTCACCTGAACTGGTCCGATTCAGCCGCGATCGAACGTGACGGCCGAAACTGGCTGTCCAGAGTGTGGTCGCGCGGTGAGGTACGTGAGGCACTGCAGTTGGCCAGCCCTGTCCTCGCGGCGCGCGTCACCCGGCTCCTGGATCCCGACGCCGCTTCCACCGTCAAGGATGTGCGCCGCGACCTGCGGCGGGTCGTGGTGTCCGTGGCCTCATATCTGCTGCGCTGGCAGCGGCGCGCCACGCCGTTCGGGATGTTCGCCGGAGTCACCGCCGCCGGGCTCGGGCCCACGGCGGCCAAGGTGGGTGCCGGGCACCGGGCGCTAGCGCGCGCGGACGCCGAATGGCTCACCACGCTGATCAACCGGATCGAGCGCCATCCTGGCCTGCGCCCGTATCTGATGGTGGCGGCCGACAGCTCCGCGTTCGTGCGCGATGGCCGCCTGATCACGATCGGGCGGGCCGATGTGAGGGCTCGTGTTCCCGGCCCGCTGCGGGAGATCTCCGTCCGCTACACCCGGCCCGTCCAAATCGCGCTGACCACCGCGGCCAACCCGATCCAGTTCGAGACGCTGACCGCCCTGCTTGCTACCCGATTCCCGGCCGTCGCGCCGGAGAAAATCTCCTCCCTGGTACACGCCCTTGTCGATCAGGGCTTCCTGATCACCAACCTGCGCCCGCCAATGACCGCCGTCGACGGGCTGACCCACCTGCTCACCGCCCTGCGCGCGGCAGGCGCAGAGCGGCTACCCGACTTCACGGTGCTGCTGGAACAACTCGAAGAGATCAGCGACCACCTGGCTCGTCACAATCGCGGCACCGACCCACAGCCCGCTGCGGAGCTCCGCTCCTTGATCGCCGCCCGGATGGCAGCGCTTGCCACCGGGACGGGGTCTGTGCTGGCCATCGACATGCGGCTGGACGGGCAGATCACCTTGCCCGAACCGGTGCTGGCGGAGGCCGAACTGGCGGCCAGTGTCCTGCTACGGCTGACCTCCCAGCCATTCGGGTCGGCGGCGTTTCTGGACTACCATTCCCGATTCCGCACCCGCTACGGCGTCGGCGCTCTGGTGCCCGTGCGCGAATTGGTGGCCGATTCCGGGCTCGGCTACCCAGGCGGCTACCTCGGCGCGCCACGCGCCCGGCCCGCCTGGCGGATGCTGACGGACCGCGACGCTGCCCTCCTGTCGCTGATCCAGAAGGCCACCCTGGACGGAGCCGAAGAGATCGAGCTGACCGATGCCGATATCGCGGCGTTGACCGTGGGCGACCACACCGACATCGTGGCACCCCAGCGCATCGAGCTCGGCGTCGCGTTACGCGCCGCGTCGGCTGAGGCGATCGACCGGGGTGCATTCGAGTTGTGGGTCACCGCCGCGCCCCGCGCCCACACCAGCATGGCCGGACGTTTCGCCCCCCTGCTTGATGAGATCGACCGGGATCTACTGGCCGCGACCTACACAGACCCGCATCCAGGAAAGGACGCCGGGTGGGAGTCGCTTCGCGGCGTCGTGAACAGCGCTGTTCACGACGATGTTGACGACACTGTGGTGGCGGTGCAGCTGTCCTTCCCCCCGCGCCGCCCGCACAACGAGAACGTGGTACGCGTCCCGCGGCTGCTCCCCGACGTCGTGTCCCTGGCCGAGCACCCCGACGGCGACGTCATCGACATGGACGACCTGGCCGTCACCGCCGACGCTCACCAGATGTTCCTGGTACAGCGCTCTACCGGGCGGCGAGTAGTCCCCCGGATCCCGCACGCGTTGGACACCTCGCTCCAAACCCCGCCGCTGGCCCGGTTCCTGGCCGAGGTCGCCGACGCTCGCAGCGCGGTATTCGGACCCGTCGACATGGGAGCCGCCCGTACCCTCCCGTACCTCCCGCGCCTGCGCTACCGGCGTACCGTGCTGGCGGCCGCCCGGTGGATCCTCACGGTCACTGACCTGCCAGATCGTGAAGTCGATGCCAGGTGGGAGGCGGCGCTGAACTCATGGCGGCGACGCTGGAAAGTCCCGGCCCGGGTCGTCTTGTGCCATGGGGAGCTCCGCCTGCCGCTCAACCTTGACCACGGCCTGGACGGCGTTGTGCTGCGGGCGCGCCTGGAGCGCGCAGGGCGGATCGAGCTCCAGGAAGCCGGGCCACCGCACGGTCAGGACTGGATCGGGCGCCCGGCGGAATTGCTGATCCCGATGACCGCGATCAACCCGCCGCCGCGCCGGCTGCCGGTAACCGCGCCACCGGGCGCGCTCTTTCGGCCCGGTGACGCGGCGCTGGTCCACGCCCAGCTCGCGGGTAACCCAGCCCGGTTTGACGAAATCCTGACCAGTCACCTGCCCGCGTTCGTCACTACGCTCGGTGACCTGATCGAGCGCTGGTGGGTGCGCCGACACCGCGACCTGATCCTGCTCGACACCGATCAGCACCTGGCCTTGCTGCTGCGCCTGACCGCCCCCGAGCAGTACGGAGCCGTCGCGGCGCGCCTTGCCGCATTCTCGGCCGGATTGGCGGCGCGTGGCCTGCCCGCACAGCTCACGCTGGTCTCTCACTCGCAGCATCCCGGCCGCTACGGCGACGGTCCGGCCGTGGCGGCGGCCGAGCAGGTGTCCGCCGCCGACACGACCTCGGCCATCGCGCAGATCAACGTGGCTGCAGCAGCTGGAGTTGCCGCCCAGGCCCTAGCCGCCGCGTCGATGGCCGACCTGGCGGCGGCGTTCGCCCCCGACCCGGTCAGCGGTTGCCGAGCGCTGCTGAGATGCCTGAAGCAGGAACACGGACCCTTGGACCGGCCCCTCCGTGACCTGGCCCTGAGCTTCGCCGACCCCACCGGCGATCTTCGAGCCGCGCGGGCTCTGCCGGGCGGGGACGTGATGGCGTCCGCCTGGCTCGCCCGGCGGACGGCGCTGACGGCCTATCACCGCGTGCTGGCCGAACAACGCGACCCGGCCACGGTGCTGCGCACGCTGCTGCACGAGCACCACATACGCGCCCTCGGCGTCGATCCGTCGTTCGAGAAGGCCACCGGACGTTTGGCCCGGGCGGTAGCACAGCGCCGACTGGCCCTGGCCGGTGCCCTGTGAGCATCGACCAGGCGGCCGGGCCGGTGACGCTCACCGCCGACCAGGCCGCCGATCAATCCCTCGCGACGGGGGCTGTCGGGACCGCGCTGCTGTCCGTCGAACGTGCCCTGGCCGGCTCCGGAGGCTGGAGAGACGCACACGAGCGCATCCGGCAGGTCACGGCGGGGCCGATCGACGCAGCCGCGCACGCCGGACTGTACTACGGCGCCCCGGCGATCGCCTTCCTGCTGCACGCCGTCGGCACCGGTGGGCACCCCCGCTACCGGGCGGCGGCCACCACCCTGGACTATCCCGTGCTGCGTCTGATCCGCCGTCGCCTGACGGCGGCCGAGAACCGGATGAAGCGCGGCGGACCCGCCCAGTTCCGCGAATACGATCTCTTCTACGGGCTGACCGGTCTCGGGGCGCTCCTGCTGCACCGGCTCCCCGGCAGCGACACCTTCGCCGACGTCCTGCGCTACCTGATCCGCCTGACTGAACCGCGCCGGGAGGACGGGGAGGGCGGGCTGGAGCTGCCGGGATGGTGGGTCCCGCACGATCCTGACCGGCTGCTGCCGACCCCGGGAGGGCACGCGAACCTCGGGATGGCGCACGGCGCCGCTGGCGTACTGGCACTGCTGGCCCTGGGCATCTCCCATGGCCGTATCGTCGACGGGCAGGCCGAGGCGGTCGAGACGTTGGGCTCCTGGTTCGACCGGTGGCGGCAAGATTCGGCGGACGGACCGTGGTGGCCGCAGTGGATCACCCGTGAGGAACTGCGCACCGGGCGCCTCCTGCAGAAGGGTCCCGTTCGGCCGTCATGGTGCTACGGCGCGGCCGGGATCGCCCGCGCCCTCCAGCTCGCGGGCCTGGCCACCGGCGACACGGTACGGCGGGCGACCGCCGAGCAGGCGCTGGCCGCGTGCCTCGCTGACCGGCAGCTCGACCGGATCACCGAGGCGGGACTGTGTCACGGCCTGGCAGGGGTGTATCAGACCGCGTTCCGGGCTGCCAGCGACGCGGGGAGTCCCGCGATCGCGCAGCGGCTGCCCGCACTGGCCTCCGTACTGATTCGGCGCACTACAGCCCCGGACACCGAAGGTGAGGGGGCCGGATTTCTGACCGGATCCGCCGGGGTGAGCCTGGCGCTGGAGACCGCGCGGCACACCGCGCCACCGTGCTCGGGATGGGACACATGTCTGCTGATCGCATGACTCTCGCCCGGCCGGATCAACTCGCAACCGGCGTGCTCACCGTGCTCGGCGGCACGAGCCTGGAAGTCGTCGCGGCCGGAAACGGCCTGGATCCGTGTGACCTCGCTGAGGCTCTGCAGGTGTATCACGCTGCCGGGCTCGCCGCGCTGGAACGGCGCGCAGGCCACGAGTGGTATCAGGTGCGCGTCCAGTTTCCCGACTGGGGCACGGCCGAGACGGCCGCCGCCACACAGCTCGGGACCCGCCTGGATCTGCTCCTAGATGGCGGGGCTGTGTCCGGGTGGTGGTTCCTGCGCAAGCATCCCTGCTGGCGGCTGCGGCTGCGCGACGCGGACATCACGGCCGTCGACCAGATGCTCGACGAGCTGACCACCGCCGGGATACTCGCCGGGTGGCGGCCGACCATCTACGAGCCGGAGATCGCCGCCTTCGGCGGTCCGGCCGCAATGCAGACCGCCCACGACCTGTTTTGTGCCGACAGCCGCAGCGTGCTGAACTACGTCCGCCAGGACGCGCCGGGCCTGGGGCGTCGTGAACTGTCCCTCCTGTTGATCAACGGACTGATGGGCGCGGCTGGGCTGGACGCGTTCGAGCGCGGCGATGTCTTCGCCCGGGTGGCTCGGCTCCGGCCCGCACTCGATGCCGCCCACGTGGCGCGCGCCGAGGAACTAGCGGGGAAGGTGCGGATCCTGCTGGCTGTTCCGCTACAGCCGAGCAGCACACCGAGCAGTGCCCTGTTCGCACCCGGCGGGCCCGTCGCCTTCGCCACGCCCTGGCTCGCCGCCTTCCAGAGCGCAGGCCACTGGTTCGGCGAGGCGGCGGCCGTCGGCAGACTCGAACGTGGGGTACGCGCGATCCTCACCCACGTGGCGATCTTCCATTGGAACCGGATCGGCCTGTCGGCCGCCACCCAAGCCGTCCTGGCCCGCGCGGCGCGCGCCGCCCTCCTCCCGGAGACTTGATCATGGACCGCACGACATTGAACGCCGCAGTACGCCGCTTCCCGCTGCTGGGCCGCCCCCGCCCCGCCTGCCCCTCCCTGCCCGAACGGGTCGCGGAGATCGCCCACATCGCCGAGGCAGCCGCCCAAAGCCACGGAATCGACACCATGGCCGAGGCAGCGCACGCCCTGAACAAGGCCGCTCTGCTGGCCAGCGACTGCGGCCTGCCTGAGCACGCCCGAGACCTGTGCTGGCGGCACATCAACCTCTACCGCCAGCCGGGCACCCGGCTTACCGTGCTGCAGGCCCGGTATCTGCTCGAACCCGTCCTCAACCTAGCCCGGCTTCAGCTCCGCGCCGAGGACGGCGATCCCGCTCTGCGGCTGGTGGAGGCAATGTACCGGGCCGTCACAGCGAACACCGACTTGGTCGTCGACGGGCACACGCTACCGCTCGCCGACCTCACCGGAACCTGGGAGGAGCACTACAGACTCCGCGAGTGGGTCTGGCTGCACTACGTCGGCGACGGGATCCGCGCCCTGACACTCGCAGATCGCTGGGAGGAGGCGGTCACGCACGCCACGACACACAGAGGGATCGGCCTGCACCTCATGGAGGGCAGACAGGCCGCGATCATCGCCCCCCTCCTGCGCGGGGAGCTGTCGGTGGCGCGAGCGCTGCTGGAGGAGAGCACGCCGACGCGACCATGGGAACAACAGGTCGCTTCCTGCCTGACCGTGATGTGCACCGACCCGGATAAGACCTCCGCCGCTCGGAACATCACAACGATGATCGAGCACTTCCTCGGATCGGAACCGGTTCCCGGCTATGCGGTCTTCCGAGCCCGGCTCGGACTGACCGTTGTCACCCTGGCCAGCGACGCCGACCCGGCGGCGGCCGCCCACGTGCTCGCCCGAGTGGCCAGAGAGGCGATCGAAGCCGATGACGGGTACGCCGCCCGCGACGTGCTCGGTTACCGCAGTGTCCTCATCAGGCTGGCCAACGTGCAGCGTGAAGCACTGTCGGCTCTGGTGACCTCCTCTGGTTTGGGGGCCGGGAGCGTATCGGCACCGCTGCTCGATTCCCTCATCAGCTCGACGAAGGTCGCTGAAGTGGCAATGGCGGTCTGGACCAAGAGCTGGACAAGCGCCTGGATGCGTTCCACGAGCCCCGCGAGGACACCCACCCGCTAGCCACGTCACCAATCCACCGAGGCGGAAGACCTCGCAGAGCTTGAAGGAATACAACTGTTATGACCGCTTGGACACCGGCACCACGTATCGGCTGAACACCAGGTCCCGCAGCACGTCGTCGCCGCCCTCCACGATCGACACGTACCGCACGTCGCGCAGCAGCTTGCCGATCACCGCGTCGTGGGTGTATCCGACGCCGCCGAACATCTCCGACGCGGCCGAGGCGATCTGCCAGCCGGTCTGGCCGCAGAACATCTTCGTGGTCAGCGCCGACTTCAGCGTGCCCACCCGGAGGAATTCCTCGCCCGCGTCCGGCCGGGCCGCGATCTCGTCGTACTGGCGGGCCGCGGCCAGGCACTGGTTGGCCATCACGTCGATCTGCATCTCGAACTGGCCCAGCTTGGCCGCGAACACCGCGTTGTTGGCCAGCGCGGTGCCCTTGACCTGCTTGGACTTGCCGTACTCCATGCACACGTCGCGGATCCTGCGGGCGATGCCGAGCGCGGTCGTGGCGATCAGGATGCGGCTGGCGTTCAGCCCCACCTCCAGCAGCCGCAGCCCGTTGCCGCGCAGCACGTTGGCGGCCGGCACCCGGCAGTCCGCCAGCGTCACCTGGTAGGTGGCCGAGGACCGCAGCCCCTGCACATCCCAGCGCTTGTCGATCCGGATGCCCGGCGTGTCCCGGGGGACCAGCACGGCCAGGTAGCCGGCCGGGTCGTCCTCGGCGCGGGCGATCACCACCAGGAAGTCGGCGAAGTCGGCGTTCGTGGAGAACGCCTTCTCCCCGTTCAGCACGATGTGGTCCCCGTCGCCGCGGGCGGTCGTGGTGATCCTGGCCAGCTCGCTGCCGGCCGCGTGCTCGCTGCCGAGCGTCGCGCAGAAGCCGTTCCCGGCGACCAGCTTGCCCAGGTAGTGGTCCCGCAGCTCGGGGGAGCCGTACCAGGAGAGCATGCTGGTCGTCAGGACCGGGATGAACAGGGTGAACGCGGCGCCGGCGTCGGCGTAGGCGAGATCCGCGACGATCCGGACGCTCTCCTCCAGGCCGAGGCCGGGGCCGCCGTGCTCCTTCGGCACCCACCAGTTCGCCAGGCCGGTGTCCGCGAACCGCTCGTACAGCGGGAGCGGGGCCTCGGCCAGCGAGTCGAGGTAGGCGTCCTTGCCGGTCAGCTCCCTGCGGGCGAACGCCTGGACCGCCCGCAGGTACTCCGGTTGCTTCATTCCGCCTCCCGGTCGTCGAGCAGCTCGGCCAGCAGGCGCACCGTCGGGCACTCCAGCAGGCCGGTCACCGGGACCGACGCGTTCAGCGCCTTGCGGATCCTGGTGGTCAGCTCGATCGCGAGCAGCGAGTGGCCGCCCAGCTCGAAGAAGTTGTCGGTGGCGCCGATCGGCTCGATGCCCAGCACCCGCGACCAGATCTCGGCCAGCGCCGCCTCGGTGCCCTCCTTCGGCTCCACGTACGGGTTGTTCAGGTCCGGCCGGGGGTGGCGCTCCTGCTCGTCGAACTCGTCGTCGGCGCTGTGGATGTCGCCGGTGACCCACTGGGCCAGCCGGCCTTCCAGCGGCCCGGTCGAGATGACCAGGTGGCCGACCCGGTCGGTGGCCGACAGGGCCCGCTCGAAGATGTCGACGCCCTCCGCGGGGGCCATCGCGAAGCCGACGACGGCCTCGCTGTGGCCTTCCAGGCGGCCGGCGTCGATGCTCCAGGTGTCCCAGTCGACGGTCACCCAGCGGCCCCGGTCGGATACCCGGGCCTGCCGGATGTAGGCGTCCAGCGCCGCGTTGGCCGCCGCGTACGGCGCGAGCGTCATGCCGCCCAGCACCGCCGCGATGGACGACAGCGTGACCCGCCGGTCGGGGGCGTGCCCGCCGAGCACCTTCTGCAGCACGTGGAAGCCCTTGACCTTGGCCGCCAGGTGGGCGTCGCACTGGTCGCGGTCCATCAGGTGGGCGAAGTTGAAGTACGCCCCGTCCTGCACGCCCGCGCCGTGCACCACGACGTCGATCCCGCCGAACCGCTCGACCGCGGCCGCGACGACGGCCGCCATCTGCGGCTCGTCCGCCACGTCGGCGGACAGGCACAGCACGCTCGCGCCCCGGCTCTCCAGGTCCAGGATGTTGCGGATGTGCCGGGCGGTGCGCTCGCCGCCGGGGGGAGTCTCAGCCAGGTACGCGTCCCACTCCTCGCGGGGCGGCAGCGGGGACCGGGCGGTCAGGACCAGGTTGCAGCCGTACTTGCCGGCCAGGTGCCGGGACAGCACCAGACCGACGTCGCCGAGGCCGCCGGTGATCAGCACGGTCTCGCCGTCCTTGATCGGGCGGGTCTCGTCGGTCAGCTCGTCGATCGGGAACGGCTCGTAGGTTCGCAGCCAGGTCTCGCCGGCGCGGACCGCGACCGGGCCCTCGTGCGGGGTGAGGATCGCGGCCAGGATCTGGGTGGTGAGCTGCCCGAGCGCGGCCTCGTCGCCGGCCGCGACGATGTCGGCGTCGATCGTGCGGGCCCGGACCCGGGGGTTCTCCTGGGCCAGGCTCGGGGCCAGCGCCGCCAGCGTGGACTGCTCCGGGTGGCGCAGGTCCGAGCCGAGCACGCCGACCGCCCGCGAGGTGAGCAGGGCGAGCTCGGCCCGCGGCGCGGAACCGCTGTTGTCGACCAGCTCCCTGGCCAGCGCCAGCACGGAGTAGAAGCCGCGGCGCTGCTCGGCGTCGAAGTGCTCGGCCGGGTCCTGGCCCGGCTCCGGCTCGACCCCGGCCAGGCTGAACCCGTGGATGATCGCGCGCGGCGCGACCAGCAGCGAGTACAGCAGCTCGGCCATGTCATCGGGTTTGTCCGGCCGGATCGTGAAATTTCCGGCGTCGTCTTGGTCGAAGGTCGTGCCGCGCCGTACCGCGGTGACCTCGGCGCCCGCCGCGTTCAGGCGGTCGATCAGGGCCTCGCCCCGGGCGTCGTCGGCGAAGACCAGCCACGGACCGGCCGCCCGCAGCCGCTCGTCCAGGTCGGCCACCGCGAACGGCCGCTGCTTCCAGGTCGGCAGGTACGTCCACTTCGACCGGTCGAACGTCTTGTCGTTGCTGACCGGGGCGGCCTGCATGTTCGGGTTGGCCTTGACCCAGTAGTGGCGCTTCTGCCACGGGTAGGTGGGCAGCTCGACCCGGCGCCCCGCGCCGCGGTGCAGCGCGGTCCAGTCGATCGCGCTGCCGGCCTGCCACAGCCGGGCCAGCGTGGCCAGCAGCCACTCGGCCGCGGGCTCGCCGTCGGCGGGAGCGACGGTGATCTCCTCGGCCGGTACGTCCTCGCGCGTCACGTGCACGCCGAGGCGGCGCAGCCCGTCCGCCAGCGCGCCGAGCGCGTCGCCGCGGTCGGTGCCGTCTTCGATGCCGAGCACGGCGTCGATCGCCGCGAGCAGCTCCGGCCACCAGGCATCCGGCACGCTCTCCGGCGTGACCAGGCGGACCTTCGGGTTGCGGCGCTGGGTCTTGGCGCCGATCCAGCGGGCGGAGTCGGCCAGCGCCAGGACCGCGTCGTCACGGTCGGCGACCACGACCGCGCGCCGCAGCGCGAAGCCGCCGCGCGACACCTGCAGCGTGAACGCCACGTCCGCGAGGTCCTCGGCGGCGTCACCGGCCAGATAGCCGGCGAGCCGCTCGCCGAGCTGGTTCAGCGCGGTCTCATCGGCCGCGGAGAACGTCAGCAGGTGCGGACCCGGCCGGTCCGGGCGGGGCGCGCGCGGCGGCGCCTGCTCCAGCACCACGTGCGCGTTGGTGCCGCCGAGGCCGAACGAGCTGACCCCGGCCCGGCGCGGGTGCGGCCCCTCGGGCCAGGGCTGGTGCTCGGTCAGCACGGTGAACCGGTCCCGCGCCGTGGCCAGCGCCGGGTTCGGCTGGACGTAGTCCGGCACGCCCTGCAGCAGCTCGTGCTTGAGGCTCAGCGCGGCCCGCATCAGCCCGGTCACCCCGGACGCCCGGTCCAGGTGGCCCAGGCTCGGCTTCAGCGAGCCGAGCACGGCCGGGATCTCGCGCGGCTGGGTGAACACCCGGTTCATCGCGGCCAGCTCGATCGAGTCGCCCAGCATGGTGCCGGTGGCGTGGCACTCCACGTACCCGATGGTGTCGGGCTTGACCCCGGCCACGCCGAGCGCCGATTCGATCACCTCGGCCTGGCCGTCCACGCCCGGCGCGGTGTATCCGGCCCGCATCCGGCCGTCGTTGTTGGCGGCCGAGCCGAGGATGACGGCGTGGATCACGTCGCCGTCCGCGAGCGCGTCCGACATCCGCTTGAGCGCGACCGTGCCGACGCCGCTGCCCATCACGGTGCCGCTCGCCTCGGCGTCGAAGCTGCGGACCTTCCCATCCGGCGACATGATGCCGCCCTGCTCGTACAGGTAGCCGGCCGGCTGGGGGAGCGGCGTGAACGCGCCGCCGGCCAGCGCCAGGTCGCACTCGTAGGTGAGCAGGCTCTGGCAGGCCAGGTGCACCGACACCAGCGAGGTGGAGCAGAACGTCTGCACCGACACGGCCGGGCCGCGCAGGCCCAGCTTGTACGACACCAGCGAGGCCAGCGAGTCACGCTCGTTGCCGATCGCCATCAGCAGCGCCCCGCCGGGCTGTTGGGACAGGTGGAAGATGTTCTGCACGATGTAGTCGGGGAACCCGCACCCGCCGAACACCGCGACCTGCCCCGGCACGTCGGTGGGGCAGTAGCCGGCGCTCTCCAGCGCCTCCCACGAGCACTCCAGGAACAGCCGGTGCTGCGGGTCCATCATCTCGGCCTCGCGGGGGTTGATCCCGAAGACCGTCGCGTCGAACTTGTCCAGGTCGGCCAGCGGGCCGCCGATCCGCACGTAGCGCGGGTCGGCGAGCTGCCCCGGCTCGACGCCGGTCTCGCGCAGCTCCGCGTCGGTGATCTCGCGCAGTCCCTTGATCCCGGACAGTACGTTGCGCCACAGTTCGGCGACGCTGTCCGCGCCGGGGAAACGACCGGACATGCCGATCAGCGCCACCGCCGAGTCGTAGTCAGTTTCGCTCATGACGTCCTTCCGCTCCGGAGCATGTTGCGCCGCTGTTCGATGCGCGACGAGCGCTGCTGCTCGCGCACGTCGGCCGTCTGCTCTTCCTTGGCCTCGCCCGCGGTGGCCGCTTCGGCGAGCGATGAGATCGTGGGCGACTGGTAGAGGATGTGCGGCGGGAGGTAGGACAGCCCCAGCGCCTTTCGGACTTCCGTGATGATCTCCATGCCCAGCAGCGAGTTGCCACCCAGCTCGAAGAAGTTGTCGTGCACGCCGACCGACTCCAGGCCGAGCGCCTCGGTCCACACCTCGGCGATCTTCTCCTCGGTCTCGGACTGCGGCTCGACGAACGCGGTCGACAGGTCCGGCCGGGGGTGCCGGCCGAACGCGTCCCTGAGCTTCTTGACCGTCGCCTGGTGGCTCTCGATCGAGGACTTGCGGCTCATCGCGACCAGCGGCGCGAAGTCCTGCGTGGAGGCGACGACATGCCGCTCGCCGCTGGCCAGCACCCGCATCAGGGTCTCGAAGCCGTCCTCGTAGCTGAGCCCGAACAGGCCCCGGTACCAGGTGAAGTACTGCTTGGAGCCCTCGTCGTAGTTCTCCAGGCCCTCGGTCCAGCCGTTCCAGGTCCACTCGCACCAGTCGACCGAGGTGACCAGCGTGCCGGGCAGCGGGTCGCTGAGCGCGAACGAGTCCAGGAACGCGTTGGCCGCGCAGTAGTCGACCTGGCCCGCGCCGCCGCCGGTGGCGGACGTGGTGGAGGAGTACAGGGCGACGAAGTCGACCGGCACGTCCTTCAGCACCTCGGCCAGGGCCAGCGAACCGGCCACCTTCGGCGCCAGCGTGCGGTCGATGTCGGCCACCGTCTTGAACTGCATCAGGCCGACGGCCGGCACGCCGGCGCAGTGCAGCACGCCGTTGAGCTCGCCGAACCTCTCGATCGCCGCGTCGACCGCCCGCCGCACGTCCGCGACCTGGGACACGTCGCCGGCCACCGTGATGACCTCGGTGCCGCCGCCTTCCAGCCGGCGCAGCCCTTCGACGCGCCGCCGTACCTCGTCGGCGGTGGTGGGAGCGGCCAGGATCTGGCTCCACTGGTCCTTCGGCGGGACCGGGGTGCGGCCCATCAGGACCAGGTTGGCCTGGTATTTCTCGGCCAGCAGCTCGGCCATGCCCAGGCCGATGCCGCCCAGGCCGCCGCTCACCAGGTACGTCCCGCCGCGCCGCACCGCCACGGCCGGGTCGGTCCTGTCGATGTTGGCCGCGTCCAGCACCTCGTAGCCGGGGGTCCACCTGCGGCCCTCGCGCAGCGCGACGACCTGGTCGACGGGGTCGGCCCGCAGCTCGGCCAGCAGCCCCCGCAGGGAGGCCGGTCCGGTGGTGGCGTCGATGTCGATCAGGCGGGTCTTGACCCTCGGGTACTCGACCGGGATGAGCCGGGTCGGGCCGAGCAGCGTGTTGCGCTCGGGGAGGATCGCGTCGCCGGCCAGCACCTTCTGGCTGCCGACGGTGACGATGTCCAGCGCCCAGGCCGGCAGGCCGAGGTCGACCGCCGCCCGGGCGAAGGAGACCAGCGTGTGCAGGCCGCGCTTGAGGCATTCCTGGGTGGCGTCGCCCTCGGCCGGGGCCGGGTCGGCGGTCCACAGGTGCACGACTCGCTCCGGCTCGAACCCCCGGCTGCCGAGCGTGCGCAGAGCGGCGACGATGTCTTCCTGCGAACCCGGCCGGACGACGAATCCGTCAGGGCCGTCCTGGTACGCGTCGCCGGGCCGTACCAGCACGACCTCGTGGCCGAGGGCGTCCAGCCCGCCGCGTACGGACGCGGTCAGCGTGTCGGCCAGGCCGGTGTCGGTGTAGACCAGCCACTTGGTGAGCTCTTCCTCGCGCACCAGCTGCGGCGCGGTCTGCCGCCACACCGGGACGTTGATCCACCGCTCGTCCGGCAGGCGCGGCAGCGCGGTCGCGATGCTGGTGGGGTCGCTCTCGTCCAGCATCGGCACGCCGGTGCCCAGCGCGGACTGGTCGATCTCCAGCCAGTAGTCCTGGCGCTCGAACGGGTAGGTCGGCAGCGGCACCCGGCCGGGCGTCCAGTCGGCGTCCGGACTTGCGTGCAGCGCCTCCCAGTCCACCGGCACGCCGGCCAGCCAGAGCTTGCCGACCGCGGTCGCGGTGGCGGCGAGCGTCTCGACCTGGTCGCCCTGGCCGGGCAGGGTGGTGACGATCAGCGGCCACTGGTTCCGGTCGCAGTCGGGGTGGCCGCGGGTCAGCGCGCCGAGCGACTGCCCGGGGCCGATCTCGGCCAGGGCCAGGTCGCCGCCGCGCAGCACGTGCGCGAGCCCGGCGCCGAATTCCACCGTCTCGCACATGTGCCGGGCCCAGTAGCCGGGTTCTGTGACGAGGTCGGCGGTGGCGATCGCGCCGGTGACGTTGCTGACG
Organism: Acrocarpospora sp. B8E8; assembly: GCF_039871605.1. NCBI lineage: Bacteria > Bacillati > Actinomycetota > Actinomycetes > Streptosporangiales > Streptosporangiaceae > Acrocarpospora > Acrocarpospora sp. B8E8. The sequence continues at coordinate 19,619 of NZ_JBDPLV010000005.1, forward strand.
TAGGGGATGGCCGGCGGGTTCAGCGTCACGTTGGCGCTGATCCAGGAGGTCAGCTCGGCCGCGATCGGGGCGAGCATCCGGGAGTGGAACGCGTGGGTGGTCTGGAGCCGGCGGCAGCCGATCTCGGCCGACCTGAGCCGCGCGGCGGCGGCCGTGACGGCCTCCTCCGGCCCGGCCAGCACGAGCTGGGAGCCGGTGCGGACCGCGATGTCGAGATCGAGGTCGCCCAGCACCGACTTCAGCCGCTTCTCGTCGGCGGCCACGGCCAGCATCGCGCCCTCGGGCTGGGAGGTGATCAGCTTGGCCCGGTAGGCGACCAGCCGCAGCGCGTCGGCCAGCGACAGCACCCCGGACAGGCAGGCCGCGACGTACTCGCCGAGGCTGTAGCCGACCATGATCTCCGGCTTGATGCCCCAGCTCATCAGCAGCCGGGCCAGCGCGTACTCGGCGACGAACACGGCGGGCTGGATCAGGTGCGCGTTCGGGGTGGACTGCGGGGACGCGTCCCCGGTCCGGCCGAGCAGCGCGGCCAGGTCGGCGGCCTTCCCTGCTGCGGCCGCGACGAAGATGTCGGACAGCTGGGAGGCTTCGGTGAGGCCCAGCACGCTGACGCATTCGTCCACGTCCGCCCGGAAGCCGGGCTCCGCCTCGTACAGGGCGGCGACCATGCCCGGGTACTGCTCGCCGACCCCGGCGATCAGGAACCCGGCCTTGCGGCCGACCGTCGTGTCGGTACGGCCCAGCGGCCCGGCCGGGTCCGCGAGCAGCGCGGCGGCCTTGGCGTTGCTGTCGGCGATGACGACCTTGCGGTGGTTGAAGACCTTGCGGCCCACCTGGAGGGTGTAGGCGATATCGCCCAGGTCCAGATCGGGTCCGGCGGCGATGCCCTCGCCCAGGCGGGTCAGCGCCCGCTCGGCGGCGGCGGCCGACCGGGCCGACACCGGGAGGATCTGCCAGCGGCGCGGGCGCTCCTGGCGCGGGGCCGGGACCGGGGCCTCGAAGATGATGGCGTGCGCGTTGGTGCCGCCCATGCCGAGCGAGCTGATCCCGGCGATGCGCGGCTGGTCGGCGCTGCGCGGCCAGGGGGTGGGCTGCGCCGTCACGTAGAACGGGCTGGTGTCGAAGTCGATCTCCGGGTTCGGCGCGTTGTAGTGCAAGGTCCCCGGGATCAGCTCGTGCCGCAGCGACTGGACGACCTTGATCAGGCCGGTCACGCCCGAGGCGCGGTCCAGGTGGCCGACGTTCGGCTTGATCGAACCCAGCACGCAGTACTGTTTCTTCTCGGTCTGGCCGAACGCCCTGGTCAGCGCCGCGACCTCCATCGGGTCGCCGACCTCGGTGGCGGTGCCGTGCGCCTCCACGTACGAGATCCGCGACGGGTCCACGCCCGCCTTCTCGATCGCCTTGGACACGCAGCGGCGCTGGCCGTCGATGCTGGGGGCCAGGTAGCTGAACTTCATCGCGCCGTCGTTGTTGATCGCCGACGCGCGGATCACCGCGAGCACGGTGTCCCGGTCGGCGATCGCCTTGCCCAGGCGCTTCAGCGCGACCACGGCCGCGCCGTCGCCGAACATGCTGCCCCGGCCCTCGGCGTCGAAGGTCCGCACATGGCCGTCGGGCGACTCCTGGCCGCCCTCCTCCCAGAGGTAACCGGTCCGGTCCGGGATCCGGATGGAGACGCCGCCGGCGAGTGCCATGTCGCACTCGTCCCGGCGCAGCGCCTCGCTGGCCAGGTGCACCGCCACCAGCGAGGTCGAGCAGAACGTCTGCACGGTCACGCTCGGCCCGGACAGATCCAGCCGGAACGATACGTTCGTGGCCAGCGAGTCCTTGTCGTTGCCGATCATCAGCGCGGACGGATCGATGCCCATCGCGAACGCTTGCAGCCGGGTCAGCAGGTAACCGCTGATGTTCATGCCGGCGAACACGCCGACCGAGCCGCGGTTGTCGGTCGAGCCGTAGCCGGCCGACTCCAGGACCTCCCACACGCATTCGAGGAAGAGCCGCTGCTGCGGATCGGCCAGCGTGGCCTCGCGCGGGTTGTAGCCGAAGAACGCCGCGTCGAAGCCGCGGATCTCCTCGAGAATCGGTCGGCTCCGGACATAGTTCGGCTTCGAGAACGTCGTCGCGGGGACGCCCGCCTCGATCAGCTCCGCGTCGGAGAAAACCGTGAAGGATTCGACGCCGGTGCTGATGTTCCGCCAGAACGTGTCGACGTCATTGGCTCCCGGAAATCGACCGGCCATGCCGATGATCGCAATATCGGACTCGTCCGCCGCGTTTCGCGAGTCACCAGGTGGATGTTGCTGATTCATCAACATGCCCCTTTATTAATTAGAAAGTCGTGATCTGGACAGCCGCGACGCTGAATTGCCTGGTCGGCGGCTATGCGGCTGTCTATGGGACGGGTTTCTGGTTAATTTGTGGGAAATCGATGGTGGCGATTGTGATTTCAGAGCAGCCCGCCGCGGCCCCAGCCGCGGGTGAGCCGGCGAATGGCGAACGCGCCGGCGATCAGCGCGATCCCCAGCAGGATGGCCGCGGGCAGCAGGGTGCCGGCCGTGTCGCCGGCGACCGCGGCCTGCAGCATTTCCAGGGCCCAGTAGCCGGGGGACACATGTGCGGCGACCTGCGCCCATTCCGGCATCAGGCTCAGCGGCACCAGCGCGCCGCCGAGCGAGCTGAGCGTCAGCGCGCCCACGTCCGAGATCACGCTGAGCTCGCCGTGGCTGCGCACGATCGCGGCCAGCAGCGCGCCGATCGCCAGCAGCGTGAACGCCCAGACCAGGATGGACATGAGGACCAGCGGGATGTTGCTCGGGATGGGCAGGCCGATGACCAGGCAGCCGTATCCCAGCAGGACGGCCTGCTGCACGACCATCACCAGGTAGATGGGCAGGGTCTTGCCGAGCAGCAGCTCGGCGGCCGGCGCCCGGCTCACGCGGAGCCGGTCCCAGGTCTTCCAGGTCCGCTCGGCCAGGATCGCGTTGCCCGCGATGGAGATCGCGAACACCGAGAACATGACCAGCAGCCCGGTAACCACCTTGGTGGTGCCGCCCTCGACCGCCCGCACGTAGAGCGGCTTCAGGACCAGCATCAGGACCATCGGCATGACCAGGTAGCTGATCATCTGGCCGGGGTCGCGGAGCCGGATGGTCGTGTTGTGGCCGGCCAGCGCGCCGATCCGGTACACGGATTCGCGCAGCGCGGCGATCGGCCCGGCCCGGTAGCCGGTGTCAAGAAGCATCGCTGACCGCCAGGGATCGGTAGAGGTCGTCCAGGGAGGGGTTGTGGACCTCGATCGTGCTGATCGGCCGCTCGGCGCGGCTGAGCAGGTCGATCAGGGTGGCCGCCGGCTGCGTGGTGGAGACGCGGACCTCCTCCTCGTTGTCGTGGATCAGGCACACCTCGCCGGGCAGCCCTTCCACCAGCTCGTCGTAGGTGCCCCGCGCGATGATCTTGCCGTTCCTGGCGACCGCGATGGTGGCCTGCAGCTCGACCAGTTCGGGCAGGTAGTGGGTGGTGTAGACGATGGCGGCGCCGTCGCCGGCGCGCTGCTTGACGACGTCGAGCATCGCCTCGCGGGTCTCCAGGTCGGCGCCCGCGGTCGGCTCGTCCAGCAGCAGCAGGCCGGGCCGGTGGATCAGCGCGGTGGCCGCCTGGACGCGCCGCTGCTGCCCGCCGGACAGCCCCGCCGTCTTCCTGTCGATGAACGCGCCGAGCCGCAGCGCGACGGTCAGGTCCTCGATGGCGCTGTCCAGCGCGGTGCGGCGCAGCCCGGCGAGCTTCCCGAACAGGATGAGGTGCTCGCGCACGGTGATCGACGGGTAGAGCGCGATATGTTGCGGCGCGACGCCGACCTGGCCCTTGCTGGCCGACGGCGGACGGCCGTCGATGGTCACGTGACCGCTGTCCTGACGGATCAGGTACGACACGATCTCCACGAAGGTCGTCTTGCCCGCGCCGTTGTGCCCGACCAGGCCGACGATCTCACCGGCCGCCACACTCAGGCTGAATCCGTCCAAGGCGAGGACCGAACCATATCGTTTGACAAGATCGATGGCTTGCAGCAACGTGTCACCTCCTTATGTATTCAAAACTTTTCGCGTGTCACGCGAATTGGGAATTCGGGCGGCGTCATGAATACGCCGCCAGTTGAATACGATTGACCGGTGAAATCGAGTTACCGCTACAATAGCGGCGGGCGGCCCTGCCGCTATTGGCAAGAAGTGGCCGGAGACAACAGGCCAACGGCGCAAGTGCGGGCGGCGATCCCTGGCGGTAGGGGTCACCCCCCTATCCGCCCGGCCGCGAAGACAGGGGTTGCGCCCGCTCGCCCGTTGGACCGCTTCCAAGCCGTCTGACCTGCGCATACAGTCCTATTACGGCTTGACCAGAACGACCTGTTCAGGGTGACGGGTAGCTGTCATGCTCTCCGAGTGACTATCGAACGCTCTGACACAACGTTGCCGGAGGAAGGCGAAAGTCGCCTCGGGGAACTGCCACCCTTCGCGGTGGGTCCGGTCGCCGCGGTCGCGGCGCTGCTCGCGGCCGTGCTGACCGCCTTATCCGGCCGGTACGGATTCCATCGCGACGAGCTCTACTTCATGGTCGCCAGCGACCACCCCGACTGGGGCTATGTCGACCAGCCGCCGCTGACCCCGCTGCTCGCCCGCGCGAGCACCGCCCTGCTTGGCGACAACCCGTTCGCGCTCCGCGTCGTGGCGACGCTGCTCTGCGTGGCCGCCGTCGTGACCGTCGCGCTGATCGCCCGCGAGCTCGGCGGCGATCGCCGGGTGCAGTTCGTCGCCGCCTGCTGCGCGGCCACGTCCGCGATCGTCCTGGGCCTCGGCCACCTGCTCGCCACCGCGACCCTGGACATGTTCGCCTGGCTGCTGGTCAGCCTGCTGGTGCTGCGCCTGCTCCGCACCGGCGACGGCCGCTGGTTCCTGGCGATCGGCGTCGCGATCGGCGTCGGCCTGGAGAACAAGCAGCTCATCGCGCTGCTGGTGGTGAGCCTGTTCCTGGCGCTCCTGCTGGTCGGGCCGAGGCACGTGCTGCGCACCCGCTGGCTGCCGATCGGCGCGCTGATCGCCCTGGTCATCGCCGCCCCCAATCTGATCTGGAGCGCCGCGCACGGCTGGCCGCAGTTCGCGGTCGCGGCCGGAATCAGCGAGGAGGACGGCGGTGAGAACCGCGCGATGCTCGTCCCGCTGCTGATCGTGCAGCTCTCCCCGATCTTCGTCCCGCTCTGGGTGGCGGGTCTGATCCGCCTGTGGCGGGACCCGTCGATCCGCTGGGCCCGGCTGTTCCCCGTGGCCACCGCGCTGCTCGTCGTGATCGTCCTGATTACGGGCGGCAAGTCGTACTATGTGCTGCCTTTGTTGCTGGTGTCGATGGCCGCCGGTGTGGCGCCGATCGTCCGCTGGGCTCGCCCGCCCGTGCTCGTCGCGGGCATCGCGGTCGCGGCGGCCGTCAACATCGTCGTCGGCCTGCCGGTCCTGCCGCCCTCCGCCGCGCAGCTCCCGAACGCGTTGAACGCCGAGGTGGGGGAGCAGATCGGGTGGCCGGAGTTCGTCCGGTCGGTGGGGGACGCCTGGAACCAGATCCCCGAAGCGGACCGCGCCAACGCCGTGATCTTCGCCCAGAATTACGGCGAAGCCGCGGCAATCGCGCAGTACGGCCCCGACTACGGCCTTCCTAGCGCCTATTCGGGACATATGGGCTACGCCGACTGGGGTCCGCCCCCGGACACCGCCAACGGCCCCGTCCTCCTGATCCACGCCGCAGAAAACCGCCGCATTCCCGCTCGATTCACCGACTGTCGCCTCATCGGCCCGATCGACACCGGCTATGACGTCGAAAACAAGGTCCTGGAGAACGTCATTCAGATCTGCGGCGCCGCCCCCGTCTCCTGGTCCGCCCTCTGGCCGATCCTCCGGCGTACCTGATGCTGGCACCAATCGGCGGGGAGAAGCTGCCACCGGGAGCCCAGTCAATCGCGGCGCTTGTCGGCCTAGCCTGGCGGCATGCGCGTAGGTTGTCTGATCGGGTCGGGACGCGACTGCGACGTCTTCGAGGCTGGAGCCGGCAAGGTCATCCGGCGGGCCAAGGACGGCCGGAGCCTGGAACGCGAGGCGTCCGTGATGCGGCACGCCCGCCGTGGCGGCTTTCCCGCGCCGGAGGTGTACGACGCCGACGGTCCCGACATCCTGATGGAGCGCATCGACGGCCCGAGCCTCCCCGAGGACGCCGCCGCGCACCCGTGGCGGATGTCCGAACACGGCATGCTCCTCGGCGACCTGCTCACCAAGCTGTCGGCCGTACGCGCTCCGGGCTGGCTTCCGGCGGCCTGCGGCGGCGGCAAGCTGCTCCATCTGGACCTGCACCCTTACAACGTGCTGCTCACTCACGACGGCCCCAGGGTCATCGACTGGGCCAATGCCGGCCGCGGCGCTTCCGCCGCCGATGTCGCCTCCACCTGGCTGGCCGTCGCGTCCTTTCCGTTGCACGACCCCGCACTGCGCCGGGGCCGCCCGCTCATGCTGGCGGCCTTCCTCGACCGGGTCGACCGCGAGGCGGCCCGGCCGTACCTTTACATGATGGCGGAGCGCCGCCGTACCGACCGAAACGCCGACAATGCGGAGACGGCCGCCATCGACCGCCTCCTCGCCCGCGAACAGCCCGTGAACGTTCCTTGAGGAGGCACTGAAATGGTAGATCGACGTGAAGTCCGGGTGTCCGACGGTGATCGCGAGGCCGCCGTCGCCCGGCTCCTGTCCGCCGTGGACGAGGGCCGCCTCAGCCTCGACGAGTACAACGACCGCATGGGCCGCGCCTACGAATCGGTCACCTACGCCGACCTGGACAACCTCTTCTTAGACCTCCCCGGCACCGCCCCCACCGCGGCCCCGGCCACCACCGCCACGCAGACGAAGGCGCCGGTCGTGGCGACGGGCGCGCTGCCGCGCTGGCTCAAGGTGCTCTGGGTGGCCTGGGCCGCCAAGGTCGCCCTCAACCTGGTCATCTGGGTCATGCTCAGCATCACCGAGGGCGAGCTCCTGTACTTCTGGCCGATGTGGATCATCGTCCCGCCGGGCGCGGTCCTCTTCGCCCTCAGCGTCGCCACCTCCAGGTCCCGGCAGAGTCGCGCATAAGCCCTACGCGTGCGGCGCGGCGACCTGTGGCCCGTGGCCGGGGGCGACGGATCCCTGCAGCACCAGGGCCGCTCCTCCGATGGCCGCGGAGTCGCGGGGATTGCTCGACAGGTCGACCTGCACCACGTGGATCTTGCGCGAGAATGCCCGCTCCGCGAGGCGGCGGCGGATCTCGCTGACGTAGAGCGAACCGGCGACGGCGAAGCCAGGACCCGCGAGCACGAGCGTGTCGAGGTCCCAGAGGTTGGCGAGCGTCATGGCGCCGTCGGCGAGGAGCAGGGCCGACTCGTCGACCAGCGCGCGGGCCTGCCCGTCGCCGTAGATCGCCGCGCGGGCGAGGACGTCGAACGCCCGCGCGTCCGGGTCGTCAGGGCGGATCTTCAGGCGGTCCGCCAGGTTCGGGATGGAGCGGGCCCGGTCCACCAGCGCGGCGGGTGCGGCGTACAGCTCGAGGCAGCCGCGGCTGCCGCAGCGGCACCACGCGCCGTCGCGGACCACCGAGACGTGCCCGATCTCACCCGCGTTGGAGCTGGCGCCCCGATGGAGCGCGCCGTCCAGGACGACCCCTGAGCCGATTCCCGAGTTCATGTAGAGGCACCCGAAGGTACGCTCCCGCGAGACCTGCCGTCCCCAGAACTCGCCCACGGCGGCCGCGGCCGCGTCGCTGTCGACGAGCACCGGCACGCCCAGCTGGGCGGTCAGGGCCTGGCCGAGTTCGAGGTCGGCCCATCGCTCCAGGCCCGGGAGCGCGAGGAACCTGCCCCGGGCGACGTCGACCGGACCCGGGCCGACGACGGCAAGACCCGCCACGCTCTGCGGCGAGAGGCCGAGGCCCTGCGTGACGTCGCGGTAGAGCGAGGCCAGCTGGGCGACGACGTCCTCCGGCTTCTCGGCGGGCGGCGCCGAGACGAGCTCGCGCCCGATCGTGCCGCCCCGGGTGTCCGTCACGACGCAGGTGAGGGTGTCGGCGCCGACGCGGATCCCGACGCCGTATGCTGATCGGGAGTTGATCACAAGCAGGGTCCGGGGCTTGCCACCGGTCGCGACCGTGGCACCGGTCTCGCGCACGACGCCGTCGTCGATCAGGCGGCGGACGATGTTGGAGATCGTCGGCTGGGTCAGCCCGGTCGCCTCGACGAGCTCCACCCGGCTGATCGGCCCCGCGGACCGGATGAGGTCGACGACGAGCGCGCGGCTCCCTGGCCCCGCCACCGCGGACTCTCGTCGGGCCACGCTCAACCACCTCTAGTCCAGGCCGCAGGTACGGCACGACTACGTTACGGTCACGAGGTTAGTTCACGAGGGAAGGGCACCGATGGTCGCGTTATCGACGGGTACGGCGACACGCCCCCGGGCGGGCACGCCAGTGGGCCTCGCCCTCGTGCGCGACGCCGAGGTTCTCGGTGCCGAGCCGTTCTTCCACGAGTTCATCGCGGGCATGGAGCGCATCCTCGTCCCCCTGGGGGTGTCCGTGCTCCTCCAGGTGGTCGCCACCGTCCGGCAGGCGAGCGACCGGATGCGCGCGTGGGCGGCCGAGGGGCAGGTGCAGGGGATGATCCTTATCGACCTGCTGCCCGGCGACGAGCGGGTCGCGCTCGTCGGCGAGCTGGGCATGCCGACCGTGGTCATCGGCGACCCGGTCACCGCCGGGGGGCTGCCGGCGGTGTGGACGCAGGACGAGGTGGCCATGCGCGACGTCGTCGCCGCGCTGGTCGCGGCCGGGCACACGCATCTCGGCCATGTCGCCGGGCCGGCCGAGATGGCGCACACGATCATCCGCCGCCGCACGTTCGACGCCGTCGCGGCGGAACACGGCGTGCGCACGACGACGTTCGACGGCGACTACTCCGAGGCGGCCGGGGTGCGCGCCGTCACCACCCTCCTGGGGATCGACGACCGGCCGACGGCGCTGATCTTCGACAACGACGTCATGGCACTCGGCGCGCTGCACGAGGCGAGCCGCCTCGGCCTGGCGGTCCCGGCCGACCTCTCGCTCGTGGCGTGGGACGACTCGGCGCTGTGCCAGCTCGCGGAGCCCCCGCTCAGCGCCGTCAGCCATGACGTCCAGGCCCTGGGCGAGATGGTCGGCGAGACCCTGGCCGAGATCCTGTCGGGGGCCGCGCCGCGCGTGATCACGGCCGTGCCGGCGACGCTGGTGGTCCGCGGCTCGAGCATTTAATAGATTACTAATCTTTCTTATTGACTTCGGGGCTTCCTGTCCTGCACGCTGTGGTTCGAGCAACCCCAGAAATGTGCACGTAACCCCCGGGACACACGAGTCCCGACACCCCCCGGAACATGAAGCAAAGGAAGCCCCATGCACCGCACCACGCCACGGGCCGTACGCGGGGTGGCCGCGTTCGCCGCCGGAGCACTCGTCCTCTCCCTCGCCGCCTGCGGCTCCGATGATCCCGCGCCTGGTCCGGCGACCGCGTCGGCGACCGGCGGCGGCTCCATCGACGTCGTCACCCGCTTCACGGCGGGCAACTCGGCGGCCCAGGCCCAGAAGCGCGTCTTCGACGCGTTCACCGCGGAGACGGGCATCAAGATCAACCTCACCGAGGGCCTCGAAGCCATCGACGACCAGGTGGAGACCGCCGTGGCGGCGGGTAAGTCCCCCGACCTGGTGATCGTCAACCTCTTCGACAAGACGGTGGGCTGGCTGGGCGCGGGCGTCACCGTCCCCGCCGACCAGTACGTCAAGGACTGGGGCCTGGCCGACAAGATGAAGCCGGAGGCCCTCGACGAGTGGCGGGTCGGCGGCGTCGCCGGCGGCCAGCTGCAGGGCCTGCCGTTCTCCGGGTTCAGCTGGCCCCTCTGGTACAACACCGACCTGCTGACCAAGGCCGGCGTCACCGAGGTCCCGAAGTCCACCGACGAGCTCATCGCCGCCGCCAAGAAGCTGCGCGAGGCGGGCGTCGGGCCCGTCACCGTCGGCGGCAACGACTGGACCGGACAGAAGCTCTTCTACCAGATCGCGCAGTCGTTCACCGACGCCGCGACGATGCAGAAGGTCATGCGGGAGGGCGGTTACTGCACGACGCCGTCGGTGCTCAACGGCATCAAGCTCTTCACCGACCTGCGCGACGCCAAGGTGTTCGTCGACAACGTCGCGGGCCTCAGCGCCGACGACATGTACGCGTCCTTCTACTCCGGCAAGGCCGCGATCATGTCCGCGGGCTCGTGGGCGTACACGGAGTCCAAGGCCTCGGGCACCGGGATCGAGACGCACACGACGCTCGGCGGCTTCCCGGTTCCGAGCGGCTCGGTCTACCCGAAGCCGACGGCCTACCAGGGCTTCACCGGCGTCGGGTTCATGATCACGAAGCAGGGCGCCGCGCCCGACAAGATCGACAAGGTCCGGCAGCTCGTGACGAAGTTCTACGACCAGCCGACCGTCGGTGACTTCGTCAAGGACGCCAGCATCCTGCCCCCGGTCACCGGCGACTTCGCCTCGTACGCGACCGACCCGCTGCTGAAGGCCTCGCTCGGCCTCGACGCCAACGTCGACTACGCGGTCCTGCCCGACGTCTGGATCGGCTCCGCGTCCGACCCGATCACCCAGGTCCTGACCGGGGCCTACGGCGAGGCGAGCCCGCAGGAGATCTGCGAGGGCCTCGACACCGCCACCAAGGGCTGAGACCTGCCCGCAGGGTGGGGCCGCCAGGCCTGGCGGCCCCACCCGGCCCGAAAGAAAGCGCACGAATGCCATCGACCAAGTCGCCCCGGGTCCTCTGGCTGACCGTCCCGTCCCTTGTGTGGTTCGCCGTCTTCTCGGTCGGCCCCCTCGCCGCCATGTTCGTCATCGCCACCTTGCGGTGGAAGGGGCTGCTGTACGAGCCCACGTACATCGGCCTGGAGAACATCGGACGCGTCTTCGCCGACCCGACCTTCCACGCCGCGGTGCGCAACAGCGCGATCCAGGTCGCCGTCGCGATCCCGGTGATGATCCCGCTGGCCTTCATGCTCGGCTACCACCTCAACACCAAGCCGCGCGGCTACCGCGTCCTGTCGGTGCTCTACTTCTCGCCGGGCCTCATCTCGATCTCCATGACCGGGATGATCTTCTACGGGGTGCTGTCCCCGAACGGCGGCGTCAACGGCCTGCTGCGCGGCATCGGCCTCGACTCCTGGGCCACCGCTTGGCTCGCCGACCCGAGCACCGCGCTGGCGACCCTCATCGCCGTCGACCTGTGGCGCGGCGTCGGCTGGACGGCGGTGCTGTTCGCCGCCCGCCTGGCGAGCCTGCCCGCCGAGGTGATCGAGGCGGCCCAGATCGACGGCGCCGGACGGCTGCGCACCATGTGGCAGGTCGCCTTCCCGATGGTCAAGGACTACGTCCGCACGCTGGCGATGCTGCAGTTCCTCTGGACGCTGTTCACCTCGGCCGCCCTGATCCTCCTGCTCACCAAGGGCGGCCCTGGCACCTCGTCGACCACGCTGTCCTACCTGGTCTACGCGAAGGCCTTCTCCCAGCGGGATCTCGGTTACAGCCAGGTGGTCGGCGTCGTGCTGCTCCTCCTCGGCATCGCCGGGATGCTCCTCATCCGCGCGCTGCTGCGCAGCCCTGAGGAGGACTCCCGATGAGAGAGCGCAAGGGCGGCCTGCTGGCGACGGTCCTGTCCTGGTCGTACGCGCTGGTGCTGGCGGCACCGCTCTACTACCTCGTGGTCAGCGCGCTGAAGTCCAACATCGAGATCTTTACACGGCCGTTCGCGCTGCCGGCGCAGTGGCTGTGGGAGAACTTCGGCACCGCCTGGCGGACCGCCGATCTGGGGCGCGCCTTGCTCAACTCCGTACTCATCTCGGGCGTGGCCATCGTGCTCACGTTGTGCCTGGCGGTGCCGGCGGCGTACGCGCTGGCCCGGACGAACAACCGGCTCGCCCGCATGATCACGGGCACGTTCTCCGCGGGCTTCCTCATCCCGCCGTTCGCCGCGCTGATCCCCACGGTCGTGCTGGCGATCGAGCTGGGGCTCTTCGGCACGCGCGAGTTCCAGATGCTGTTCCTGCCCGCGAGCGCGCTGCCGCTGTCCGTGCTCCTCCTCACGCAGTTCATGCGGACCGTGCCGCCGGCCCTGGTGGAGTCGGCCGCGCTGGACGGCGCCGGGCACTGGCGGCTGCTGACCCGCGTCTTCGTGCCCATCGCGAGGCCGGGCGTGGTCAGCGTGACGATCCTCCAGCTGCTCACCTTCTGGAACGAATACCTCTTCTCGCTGACCATCACCGGGACCGCGCCGGACGTGCGGACGGTCCAGGTCGCGCTGCCGACGATCGTCGCCGACGCGACCAACCTCGGCGTTCTCGCCGCCGGCACCGTGCTCGCGGTCCTGCCGGTGTACGTCGCTTATTCGATCATGAACCGTCGTATGCAGGAAGCACTCACCGCAGGAGCAGTCAAGGGATGACGCAGATCACGCAGGTAAACACCGCCGCCGCCACCCGGCTCGACCTCGGTGGCGAGTGGGAGCTGATCTGGTCGGCGGGTCCGGACGACGTCCCCGATGCCGTCCGTACGGCGGCCATCCCCGCCCAGGTGCCCGGCGAGGTGCACACGGCGCTGCTCGCGGCCGGTCTCCTCGCCGATCCCGACGTCGGGTGGGGCGAGCTGGCGCAGCGGTGGGTCGGCCACTCCCACTGGGTCTACCGCCGCCACGTCCAGTGGTCGCTGGCGCCCGGGGCCCGCACCGACTTAGTGGCCGAAGGACTCGACACGATCGCCGATGTCTACGTCAACGGCCAGCTGGTCGGAGCCGCGCGGGACCAGCACCTGGCGTACCGGTGGCGGGTGGACGACGTCCTGCTGCCGGGCGACAACCTCGTCGAGGTGCGCTTCGCCTCGGCCTGGGACGCCGCCCGCGAGCACGAACGCGCGCACGGCCCGCTGCCGAGCCCGTACGACGAGCCCTACCCGCACGTGCGCAAGGCCGCGGCCAACTTCGGCTGGGACTGGGGACCGCACTACGTCACCGCCGGCATCTGGCGTGACATCCGGCTGGAGACCTACGCCGGCCGGATCGACCACGTGCGGCCGCTCGTCCGGCTCGATCACGGCGTGGCCTATGTGACGGCACACGTGCGCGTGGACGCGCCGGCGGGCTCGGACGTGCGCGTCGAGCTGACCGACCCGGCCGGTCGGCGGTCCGGGTCGGCCGTCGGCACGGTGGCCGGCGACGAGGCGGTTATCGTTCTGCGGGTCGACGACCCCGACCTGTGGTGGCCGGTCGGTCTCGGCGCGCAGCCGCTGTACCGCCTCCGGGTGGAGCTCGAGCACCTCGGCGTGGTGCTCGACTCCACCGCCGTACGGGTGGGCCTGCGCAGCGTCGCGGTCGACGAGACCCCGGACCGGCTCGGAAGCCGCTGGACGCTCGTCGTGAACGGCCGGCCCGTACGGGTGCGTGGCTACAACTGGATCCCCGACGACACCTTCGCCAGCCGCGCCACGCCCGAACGGGTGGCGCACCGGATCGACCAGGCCATCGCCGGGAACGCCAACCTCCTGCGGGTCTGGGGCGGCGGTCACTTTGTGACAGAAGAGTTCCTCGACGCCTGTGATGAGCGCGGTGTCCTGGTATGGCACGATTTCCTCTTCGCATGTGCCGCTTACAGCGAGGACGACGAGATGGTCGAGCTGGTGACCGTCGAGGCGGAGCAGGCTGTCGCGCGGATGTCGGCCCACCCGAGCCTGGTGCTCTGGTGCGGCGGCAACGAGACCGTCCTCGGCTGGCACCACTGGGGGTGGGCCGACCAGGTCGGAGTCCGCGGGTGGGGCGCGCGCTACTACCTCGACGTGCTGCCCGGTGTCCTGGCCCGCCTCGATCCGACCCGGCCCTACGTGCCCAACTCGCCCTGGTCTGGCACCGTCGACCGCGATCCGGTGATCGACACGCACGGCCTGAGCCACCTGTGGGACGCCTGGAACGAGCGCGACTACGCTCACTACCGCTACCACGACCCGGCGTTCGTCGCGGAGATGGGCTGGTGCGGTCCCCCCGCGTGGACCACGCTCGGGCGCGTCGTCGAGGGCGAGACACCCGGACCCGACTCGCCGCAGACGCGCCACCACCTGCGCGCGATCGACGGCGTGCACAAGCTGACCCGCGGCCTCCAACCGCACGTGCCCATCCCCCGCAGCGAGGCCGACTGGCACTTCGCGACCCAGGTGGTCCAGGCTCGCGCCGTCTCGGCCGGCGTCGAGTGGCTGCGCTCCCGCGAGCGCTGCGGCGGGGTCGTCGTCTGGCAGCTCAACGACTGCTGGCCGGTGATCAGCTGGTCGGCCGTCGACAGCACGGGCATCGAGAAGCCCCTCTGGCACGCCCTCCGCCACTCGTTCGCCCCCCGGCTGGTCACGGTCCAGCCGGTCAGCCCCGGGCCGACCCACGACCCCACCGGCGACGCGGGCCTGGAGCTCGTGCTCGTGAACGACTCCGACGCCCCCTGGCATCCCGACGTCCTCATCCGGCGGGTCGGGCTGGACGGCCACGAGCACGCGCGAACCCGCGTGCGGGCCGGCTGCCCGGCCGGTGGCCTCGTCCGGCTGCCCGTCGATCCCGAGGTCGGGCACCCCGCCGACCCGCGGGCGGAGATGCTCGTCGTCGACGCCGGGGGAGTGCGGACCACCTGGATCTACCGACCGGAGCGGGAGCTGACCGCCCCGCAGCCCGACCGCGCCGTCGACGTCACCGTCGTCGACGGCGAGCTGCACGTCACGGTTACCGCCGTGACACTGCTGCGCGATGTGTGCGTGGCCGCCGACCGGCTGGCCGCGCCGCTCGACCTGGAGCCGTCCCGGCTCGCCGTGGACGGCGCTCTCGTCACGCTCCTGCCGGGCGAGAGAGAGGTTTTTCGAATCACCCGTCGAGACGGCGGCGCGATCCGCGCCGCCGCTCTCCCCAGCACGCTGCTTGACATGTCGGTCCGGTCCTTCGGCGAGGTCACGGGCTCCACAGGGAATCGCAACGAAGGAACCCCATGAAACACCGCCTCAGGATCGCGCTCGGCGCGATATTAAGCGCCCTCATGGTCACGACGACGGCAGCGCCGTCGATGGCGGCGGCCCAAGACGGGCGCCAGATCCACGTGGCCAAAACCGGAAAAGACACCAATGCCGGTACGGCGGCCGAGCCGTACCTGACGATCAACCACGCGGCGCAGGAAGCGCAGCCCGGCGACACGGTGGTCGTCCACGCCGGGCTGTATCGCGAGACGGTCAAGCCGGCGCGCGGCGGCGCCGACGAGACGCAGCGCATCACCTACACCAACGCCGGCGACGGCGAGGTGGTCATCAAGGGCTCGGAGGAGATCGACACCTGGGTCCAGCACAGCGGTGACGTGTGGAAGGTCACGCTGCCGGCCAGCTTCTTCGGCACCTACAACCCGTACGCCACCGGCCAGCCGCAAGGCGGCGGAGACGGCGTCTTCCCTGGCTACACCGCAGGTGACGTCTACCTGAACGAGCAGGCCTACTACGAGAAGGCCTCGCTGGCCAACGTGCAGTCCGCGGCCGGCACCTGGTTCACCGAGGTGTCCGGCGGCACCACCACCATCTACGCCAACTTCGACGGCGCCGACCCGAACGCCAAGCTGGCGGAGATCAACGTGCGCCGCCAGGTGTTCGCGCCGGACGTGTGGGGCCTGGGCTACATCACCGTCCACGGTTTCACCGTCAAGCACGCGGCCGGCACCTACTCCGACTTCCCGAGCAGCCCCTCCCGGCGGCAGGCGGGCGCCATCAGCGTCAACGGCGGCCTGAAGTGGATCATCGAGAACAACATCGTCATCAACGCGCGCACGATCGCCATCGACATCGGCCTCGGCTGTGACGAATGGGCCGGCAACCGGCCCGGCGAGACCCGGACGAACTTCCGCGACACCAACAAGTACGGATCGCACATCGTCCGCAACAATTACATCGCGAAGTCCGGCCAGTCCGGCATCGCGGGCGTCTTCTCCTGGAACTCCGACATTCTGTACAACCTCATCGAGGACACGAACTACCGCGGCGAGTTCAGCGGCGCGGAGACGGCCCCGATCAAGGTTCACTACATGAACGAGGGGCTCATTAAGGGCAACTACCTCAAGAACTCCAAGGGCGGCAACTCTGCTGGCATCTGGACGGACTGGGGCAACCAGAACGTCCGCGTCACCGGAAACATCGTCATGAATAGCCCGTGGGGCTACTACGCGGAGGCCATCCACGGCCCGATCCTCGTGGACAACAACGTCTTCATCGGCAACAGCGACATCCGCATGCTGGACGCCACCGGCGTCGTGTACGCCAACAACATGTTCATCGACAACGGCCGCTTCGCCGTGGACGGCGGCGGCCGGGACGCCTACTACTTCCAGCCGGGCACGATGAACGAGACGACCGCGCCCACCTCGGTCCAGAAGTTCTTCTGGTACAACAACCTGGTCCAGGGCTCGACTCTGCCGAACGACGCGACCGGCAAGACGCACGTCAAGGAGGGCAACTCCACCGGCGTGCTGTCCGGCGTCCAGGTCGCCGCGACCAACCGCGAGGTGAAGCTCGACTTCACCCTCGACGCCGCCGGCATCAGCGGCCTGACGCCGGTGACGAAGGCCAGGGTCGGGATCATCCCCCTCGCTAACGAGAGCATCGCCGCCGACGTCACCACCGACTTCTTCGGCAAGCCGTTCAGCGGGATGGCCGGACCCTTCGCCGAGGCGAAGAACGGCGCCAACTCCGTCACGCTGTGGCCCCCGGCGGGCCAGACCGTGCCGGAGCCCCCGGCCCCGCCGACCGACGTGCCGGTCAACCTGTCGCTGAACCCCGACGCGAAGGCCCTGGCCTCCTACGAGGACGGCAACCTGCTCGCCAAGAACGCGATCGACGGCAACGGCTCCTCGCGCTGGTCCAGCGACCACAGCAACGACCCGAACGCCTGGATCCACGTCGACCTCGGGGACGAGTACGACGTGTCCAAGGCCGTCCTGTCGTGGGAAGCGGCCTACGGCAAGGCGTACAAGATCCAGATCTCGGGCGACGGCCAGCAGTGGGACGACGTCTTCTCCACCACGACCGGCGGTGGCGGCGTCGAGACGGTGCAGATCCGCAAGGTCGCCCGCTACGTCCGCATGCAGGGCGTCCTCCCGCAGACGCAGTACGGCTACTCGCTGTACGAGTTCGAGATCTACGGCACCCCGGTGCAGCCGGAGGTCCCGGTCAATGTCGCGCTGAACCTGCCGCCGTCGGCGTACACGGCGTCGTCGCAGTCCAACGACGGCAGCGGCGAGACCAACAGCCAGCCGCAGAACGACCGCTCGGCGTTCCGCGCGTTCGACGGCAACACCGCCACGCGCTGGGGCTCGAACGGCGGCGACACCCAGTGGATCCAGGTCGACCTGGGCAAGACCTACGTCCTGGACAAGGTCGTGCTCAACTGGGAGGCCGCCTACTCCTCGACGTACAAGATCCAGACGTCGGCGGACGGGAGCGCCTGGACCGACGTCCACTCCCACAACGACTCCACGCCGACCGGCGATCACATCGACGAAATTGTCCTCGACCCGCCGGCGGAGGGACGCTACGTCCGCATGCAGGGCACCAAGGCGGCGACCCAGTGGGGCCTGTCGCTCTGGGAGTTCGAGGTGTATGGCAAGGTCAAACCGGCCGACACCGCTCCGACCTGGCCGGCGACGGCGCAGATCCAGGTGAGCGAGGTGACGGCTACGGGGGCGAAGGTCACCTGGCCCGCCGCGACCGACAACCAGGCGGTCACCGGTTACCAGGTCTACCTCGGCCAGGCGCTGAAGGACACGCTGGCAGCGGACGCGCGCACCTACGCCGTGACGGGACTGGCCACCGGCCGGACCTACACCGTGAAGGTGACGGCGCTCGACGCCAACGGCAACGAGAGCCAGGGCCTGACGAAGACCTTCACGACGCCCGGCAACCCGGCGACGAAGGCGCTGTCCACCACCTACCCGACCACCTACAACGACTGGGAGGAGGGCCTGCTCGCCGGTGACGGAAAGCAGGGCGTCATCGTCTTCGGCAACCCGCGTGACGAGACGGTCGTCTTCAACGACCGGGACTTCTTCATGGCGCGGTCGGAGAACCGCCCCCACCGGACGTTCAACACCGTCAGCCAGGAGAACATCAAGAGGATCCGGGACCTGCTGATCGCCGGCAAGTACCAGGAGGCCAACCAGCTCGCCGCCGACGTGCAGGGATACCAGGGTGGCGGCGAGGGCAGCAAGCACCCGGGCTTCAAGATGACCCTCCAGATGCCGGCCGCCGGTGAGGTCACCAACTACGTCCGCTCGACCGACTACTCGGCCGGCGTCGTCTCGGTGAACTGGACCGACGACAAGGGCGACTGGAAGCGCGACGCCTTCGTGTCGCAGACCGACGGCGTCACCGTCCAGCACCTGCCGGCCCCGGCCGGGCAGAAGCTCGACGTCAAGCTCGGCCTGTCCATCGACTCCGGCATGAACCTTCTCAACAAGGGCTTGACGGCCGTCAACAACTCCACCACCGACTACCTCAACCTGCGGGTGAAGTACCCGAACGGCAGCTACAACGCCGGGTACGAGGGCGTCACGCGGATCGTCACGGACGGCGTCAAGACGATGTCCGGCACCGACGTGCAGGTCACCGGCGCGACCTACGTGACGCTGCTGTCCCTGACCCAGCGCTACGACGGCACCTACGCGGGGGGAGTGCCCGCCGAGCAGGACTGGAACAAGCAGCTCCTGCAGGCGAAGCTGGCGGCGCTCTCCGGCGACTACCCGACGCTCCTGAACCGGCACGTGACCAAGCACAGCGAGATGTTCAACCGGGTCTCCGTCGACTTCGGGGCCAGCCCCGAGGATCGCTCGAAGTCCAACGAGGAACTGCTCGCCCAGCAGAAGACCGCGACCACGCCGAATCTGGCGCTGTTCGAGCGCATGTTCAACTCGGGCCGCTACCACCTGATCGGTTCGAGCAGCCCGACGGCCCCGCCCGACCTGCTCGGCAACTGGACCGGTGACAGCAACGTCGGCTGGGACGGCTACTACCACCTGGACGCCAACCTCAACCTGCAGATCTCCGGCGGCAACATCGGCAACCTGCCCGAGGTCATGGCCGGCTACTGGTGGATCAACAAGGCGTGGCAGCAGGACTTCCGGACCAACGCCCAGAAGCTGCTCGGCACGCGCGGCATGCTGACGGGCGGCAACACGCCCAACGGCGAAGGCCTCATCTCCAACATCAACTTCGACTACCCGTACCAGTACGTCACGGGCGGCGAGTCGTGGCTGCTCTACCCGTTCTGGGAGCACTACCAGATCACGGGCGACAAGACGTTCCTGGAGCAGCAGTACTACCCGCTGATCCGCGACATGGGAGACTTCTACGAGGACTTCCTCGTCGAGAAGGACGCCAACGGCAAGTACGTCTTCGCCGGGTCCATCTCGCCGGAGAACCGTCCGGCCGGCGGCGTGCCGCTGTCCGTCAACTCGGTGTACGACATCGCCGGCGCCCGGTTCGCGCTGTCGACGCTGATCGAGACGAGCAAGGCGCTCGGCAAGGACCAGGACAAGATCGCGCTCTGGCAGGAGAAGCTCGACAACCTGCCGCCGTACCTGATCAACAACGACGGCGCGCTGGCCGAGTGGGCCTGGCCCGACCTGGCGAACAAGAACGCCTACCAGCACCGGCACTCCAGCGGGCTGATGCCCGTCTGGCCGTACGGCGAGGTCACGCCGGAGAAGAACAAGCCGCTGTACGACGCGGCCACGGTGTTCCTGCAGAAGAAGGACGGCGGCAGCTACGAGAACGCCGGCCACGGCCTGCTGCACGGTGCGCTGATCGCCGCCAACCTGAACAACGCCGACTCCGTCAACGCGAAGCTGATGCGCTTCGCCAGGGACGATTATTACTACAGCAGCCTGTCGACGTCGCACTACAACAACAAGGGCGTGTTCGCCACCGACGTCGTCAACTCCGTGCCGACGATCATGATGGAGATGCTGGCCACGACCGACCCCGGCACGCTGGAGCTGCTTCCCGCGCTGCCCAAGGGCCTGAAGAAGGGCTCCATCTCCGGCATGCTGGGCAAGAGCCGGTTCACCATCGACGACCTCGACTGGGACATGGACACCCACAAGGTGAAGGTCACCTTGACGTCCGACATCGACCAGAACCTTACGCTGATCCAGCGCGACGGCATCGAGCGGATCACCGGCAGCGGCATCCAGATCGGAAACTCGCCGCTCGGCACCATCGCCCGCGTCCTTCCCCTGAAGAAGGACCAGACGGTCACGCTCGACCTGACCCTTCGCGACACGAGCCGCGTCAACCTGGCTCTGAACAAGCCCGCGACCGCCTCCTCGCAGTCCAACGCCGACCAGGCAGCCGCCAAGGCGTTCGACGGCGACCCGGCCTCCCGCTGGAGCGCCGGCGAGAGCGCCGACAACTGGCTCCAGGTCGACCTGGGCGGCATCTACGCCCTCACCGAGGTCGACCTGCGGTGGGAGGCCTCCTACGCCAAGCGCTACAAGCTCCAGGTGTCGATCGACGGCACCACCTGGAAGGACGCCTTCACCCAGGCCAACTCCAGTGGCGGCACCGAGAAGATCCCGGTGAACGCGCTGGGCCGCCACGTGCGGATGCAGGGCGTGGAGAAGTCCGGCCAATGGGGCTACTCGCTCTACGAGATGGAGGTCTACGGCCAGCCCGCGCCGAACATCGCCCTCGGCAAGACGGCCACCGCGTCGTCGGCGTCCAACGCCCAGCAGACGGCCGCCGCCGCCTTCGACGGCGACAACACCACCCGCTGGAGCGCGAGCGAGTCGGCCGCCAACTGGCTCCAGGTGGACCTGGGCGAAACGTACACCGTCTACCAGGTCGCCATCGACTGGGAGGACTCCTACGCCAAGGGATACAAGGTGCAGACCTCTCCCGACGGCCAGACCTGGACCGACAAGTTCCTCGAAACCGCCAGCAACGGCGGGACGGACCTCATCGACCTGAACGCCGACACCCGGTACATCCGGATGCAGGGCGTGGAGAAGTCCGGCCAGTGGGGCTACTCGATCTACGAGATGAAGGTCTACGGCGCCCTCCCCGACACCGCGACCACCATCCTGGTCTCCGGCGTCACGGACGGCACCGAGTACGGCGACAGCCAGGACCTCACCATCAGCTGGGAGGTCGTGGGCACCGGCGTCAAGACGGTGACCGGCACCCTGGACGGCCAGCCGTTCACGTCCGGTTCGGTCCAGCCGCTCTACCGGCTGCCCCTGGGCGAGCACACACTCAACGTCACCATCGAGACCCAGTCCGGCGGCCGGCTCGAGCAGCCGGTGAAGTTCACGACGGTCACCTCGACCGACGAGATCTCCGTCCTGATCGACCGCTTCAAGACCGCCGGCGAGCTCAGCGCCACCGGCGCCACGAAGCTCGAGGACAAGATCTCCAAGGTCATGGTGTCGGAGGACAAGGAGCGCGAGCGGGACAAGAAGAAGATCGTCAAGAAGCTGACGCGCTTCATCGAAGCCGTCAACGACCCGAAGATCGTCTTGAATCCGGTCGTCAAGGCGACGTTCCTGCGTGACGCCAACGCACTGATCGTGCAGAACGGCGGCACGCCCGTCTAGATCCGACCAGAGACAAATAAGGGGGCACCTTCCTTGCGGGAGGTGTCCCTTTTGGCTGTCAACTGCGCAGTAGCGGCCAGACGAAAGTCCGAGGCTAGTTCTGTTCGGATCGGAAGGTGCGTCGATGTGTCCCGGGGGTCACGCCGCGGCGCGCGGTGAAGTGGTGGCGCAGGGCGTCGGCGCTGCCGAAGCCGGCTCGCGTGGCCACCGCCTCCATGGGCAGGTCCGTACTTTCCAGGAGTTCCTCGGCACGCTGCAGCCGCTGGTCGAGGAGCCAGCGGAGCGGCGTGGTGCCGGTGGCCGCCTTGAACCGCCTGGCGAATGTTCGCGGCGATGTGAGCGCCCGGGCGGCCAGCATCTCCACGGTCAACGGACGGTCCAAGTGTGCCCGCATCCAGTCGATCAGGCCGGACAACTCGTAGCCGGTGGCGGCCGCGGGGACGGGCAGTTCGATGAACTGTGCCTGCCCGCCGGACCGATGAGCCGGAACGACCATGCGGCGGGCCAGTGCGTTGGCTGTGGCGGCGCCGTGCTCGCGGCGCACCACATGGAGGCAGGCGTCGATTCCGGCCGCGGCTCCGGCGCTGGTGAGGATCGGACCGTCCTCGACGTACAGGACGTCGCGGTCGACCCTGATCTCGGGATACCGCTCGGCCAGCCGGTTGGCGAACTGCCAGTGGGTCGCGGCTCGCCGACCGTCCAGCAGGCCCGCCACGGCCAGGGGGAACGCGCCGGTGCACACGGAGAGCACCTGGGCGCCGCGAGCGACGGCGCTTCGCAGCGCCTCGACGACCGTGGACGGCACTGACCGGTCCAGGTCCGGCCAGGCCGGAATGGTCACCAGGTCGGCGGACGCCATCCGATCCAGCCCGTGGTCGACCTGGATCGCGAACCCCGCTGTGGTCTCCACGGCTCCCGGCCTCGGCGCGCACACCGCGAAGTCGTACACCGGCAGCCGGTCGTCGGACCGATCGAGCCCGAACACCTGACACACCACACCCAGCTCGAATGGTGCGGCGCTGTCGCCGACCAGGGCGACCACGTCGCGTATCACACCGCGATTGTGGCAGAAAGTTCCCGCACCCTGGCAGCCCTGCCACTACTGGTCGATGCCCCGACCCGCCAAGCTCAGATCGTGGCAGCGGACAAGTACGATTTCCCCCTCCCTGGAACCGGCCGCGCGGCAGTCGTCGTCCCAGCACCCGGTCCGGGGCCCCACCAGTGGGCGGGCGCACCGAGCGCTGCCCTCGACGTGGACGGGTCCATCGTCCTGGCGTACCGCGTCCGCAGCGGTATCGACGGGGACTACAACGTCATCGCGCGCTCCGCCGACGGGGAGCGACTCGCCACGATCGGCGTGGTGACCAGGGACCGCCTCGGCGCCGCGATGGTCGAGCGTCCTGCTCTGGTACGCACCGACTCCGGCCGTTGGCGGCTCTACGTCAGCTGCGCGACCCCCGACAGCCTGCACTGGTGGATCGGCGTTCTCGAGGCGTCCGAGCCGGAAGAACTGGCCCACGCGGAGGTGCGCCGGGTGTTCGAGGGCGACGAGCGTACAACCGCGGTCAAAGATCCGGTGATCCGGTACGACGGCCGACGCTGGCAGGCGTGGATCTGCTGCCACCCGCTGGACAAGCCAGGCGAGGAAGACCGTATGAGCACGGCGTACGCCACGAGCGACGACGGGCTGACATGGGAGTGGCACGGCACGGTCCTGACCGGTCGCCCCGGCACCTGGGACGCGCGCGGCGCACGCCTGTCCAGCATCCTGCCCGACGGCCGCGCCTGCTACGACGGCCGAGCCTCCCGAGAGGAGAACTGGTTCGAGCGCACCGGCCTGGCCACTCCAGCCACTGGCAACGGCACCACACCACTGCTGGTCCAGCTCGACGACTCCCCGGTCGTGGACGTCCGCTACCTCGACATCCTCCCACTCCCCACCGACGGCTACCGGATCTACTACGAGGCACGACTACCCGACGAAAGCCACGAACTACGAACCGAACTGATCCCACCCGGCTACTGAAGCCTCAGATCGCCCGCCGGTGACGTGCTCAGTAGTGGTAGCGGGCCTGAAGGATGCGTCTGCTCGGCCTGCCGTCGGCGTCATCGAGACCGTCACTCTTGAACGGTCCACCGCCAGTACCGCTGATTACGCACGCCCTGATGCGCAGGGCGGTCGGAATGGGACGCCGCGGACATGTTGCCGCCACTCGGCGTCCGTGATCAGATCGCCCGTTTCGGCGCAGATCCGTGCTGAGACGCGTGCCGGATCCACGTCCCACAGCCGTACGTCCCGACCCGCGCTGGCGAGGACGGTCCCGTCGAAGCTGAAGGCCAATTCCGTGTAGCTCTCCCCGGCGCTGTTGATGATGACGTCGGTCTCCGGGCTCTCGGGATCGGCGACGTTCCACAGCCAGAGCTGCCCGGCCCCGGTCCCCACCGCGAGGGTCGTGTTCGTGGGATCGAAGGCGAGGGCGAAGATTCTCCCGCCGGGTCCGGTCAGGGGCTCGCCCAGGAGACGCGGTTCGCGGGGTTCGGTCATGTCCCACAGCCGGACCGTCCCGGACGCGTTTCCTGTGGCGAGGACGGTTCCCCGCTGGTTGAAGGCCAGGGAGCGCACGTCGTCCCCAGGCGACGTGACGAGCTTGCCGAGCGACGCCGGGCGAAGCGGGTCCGCGACGTCCCAGAAGGCCACGGTGCCGCCTTGTGTGGCGGCGGCGAGGGTACGGCCATCGGGGCTGAACGCCACGACGAAGACGTTGCCCGCTTCGGGACTCACTTCGCCGATCGGCTGTGTCGTACGGGCATCCCAGATATGTACGGAACCATCCCGGCTTCCGGCCGCCAAGAGCCTCCCGTCGGGGCTGAATGTGACGCTCTCGACGAGGGCCGCAGGGCCGGTCAGGGAACCGCGGGGGACGGGATCGCGCGGGTCGCCGATGTCCCACAGCACCACGGCGTTGCCCAGCCGCGTCCCGCCTGCCAGCGTGCGCCCGTCGGGGCTCACGGCCACCGTGCCGCCGATGCGGTCGTAGGGCGCGGGGGCGGTGAGGGCCGGGCTGACCGGAGTGGGGCGGCGGTCGCGGACGTTCCACAGCCGGATGTCCCCGCCCGCGGCGGCCAGGACGTGCTCCCCTCGGCGGAAGACGACGTTGTCGATCGGATGATCCGTACGGGCGATCACCGGCTCGGGGACGTGCCACAGCCGGGCGACGCCGTCCGCGCCGTTGGTCGCCACGAAGCGGTCGCGGAACGCGACGGCCGTGACGGGCTCCGGATGCGGCAGCGAGGTCACCACCTGGGCCGTGGCCACGTCCCAGATCCGGGCCGTGTTGTCCGCGCTGCCCACGCCGAGCAGACGGCCGTCGGAGCTGAAGCCGAGCACGTTGATCCATACGCTGACCGTGGCGACCAGCGGCTTGCCGACGGGCTGGGGCTCGGCCGGGTCCGTGGTGTCCCACAGCCGGACGGCGCCGTCGTTGCCGCCCACGGCGACCAGTGTGGAGTGGTACGCGACGGCGTTGACCCGGCTCGGGAGGGCCAGGGCGGCCCCGGCGGGGCGGGTCCGAGCCGGATCGCCGACGTCCCACAGTTGCAGCGATCCGGCGGTCTCCGTGCCGTTGCCCGCCGCGAGCACCTGCCCGTCCGGGCGGAACGCGAGCGCGTTCACCGCTCCGTCCGGGCCGGTGAACGGGCCCCGCATCGTGGTGGTGCGCAGGTCCCACAGGTGGAGCGCCCCCTCCCCGCTGCCGATGGCGAGCGTCCGCCCGTCGGGGCTGAAGTCCAGCGCGTACACGGTCTCGGCGGGGCCGGTCAGCGGCGTGCCCAGCGGTGCCGGGTGGGCGGGGTCGGAAAGATCCCAGAGGCGTACGGATCGGTCCTCGCCGCCGGTGGCGAGGACGCGCCCGTCGGGGCTGAAGGCCACGGCGTAGACGGCACTCGAATGCCCGATCATCGGCGCGCCGATCCTGACCGGACGCCGCGGATTCGTCAGGTCCCACAGCAGGACGGTGCTGTCGGCCTCGGCGGCACCGGCGGCGGCCATCAGCCGTCCGGACGGGGCCACGGCCACGGCCTGCAGCACGCGCGTGGGGCGGACCACCCGGGTGACCTCGATCGAGCTGGTGAGCTCCATGATCCCGGAACGGGCCTCGATGGTCGGCGAGATCCGATAGGCGGCCAGGGCGAGCTGGGCCGCCAGCGCGGGATCGGTGTCGCGCAGCCGGCTGGCCGTCATCGCGACGTTCCGGGAGATCGCGACATCGCGCGCCCGGTCGGCCTCCGCCCGCTGCAGTTGCGAGTAGGCGGCCAGCCCTCCGGCCAGGACCGCCAGCGCCGCGAACGCCGCCAGCAGCCGGTAGAGGCGGCGGTTACGCTGGCGGTGCTGCTGTGCGCTCGTGTCCAGGAACTCCAGCTCCAGCGGGTTGAGCTCGGCGTGGTGAGCCGGTTCCCTGGCCCATTCGCGCGCCGCCTCCAGCCGCCCCCCTCGATAGAGGCCACCCGGATCGCGCTCGCCCGCCTGCCAGGATTGCGCCGCCTGAGTGAGCTGCCGGTGGACGCGCAACCCGACCCGGTCCGCGTCGATCCAGGAACGCAGCCGGGGCCAGGCGAGCAGGAGCGCCTCGTGACTGATCTGCACCGTCGTGGCGTCCACGGTGAGCAGCCGCCGCTCGACGAACCGGTCGAGCACGGGCCCGACCTCGTCGGCCAGCTCACTCCGCTCGACCCTGCGGCGGGTGTCGGCGGTGTCCGTCCCGATGTGGGTCAGCCGCAGGAAGAGCCGCCTGGCCAGGTCCCGCTGGGCCTCGGTGAGTTCGGAGTAGACCGACTCGGCGGTGTGCGCCACCGCTCCTTGCAGGCCTCCGCTGGCCCGGTAGTGATCGACGGTCATCGTCCGGCCGAGGGAGTTCTCCCACGTACACAGGAGGGTGTGAGAGAGCAGCGGAAGCGCGCCCGCCTCGTGCGGAGAGATCTCCCGGATGATCAGTTCGACCAGGCCGCCGTCCACGTCGAGCCGTGCGCGGCGGGCCGGCCCCTCGATGGCCTGCCGCAGCTCGGCCTCGCCCATGGGTCCGACGACGATCTGGTTGTGCTGCAAAGCCTCCGCGAGTTTCGGATACCGCAGGGCATGCGCGTAGAAATCCGCCCGCATCCCCACCACCACCGGCACCGTCTCCGCGAGCCCGCACAGCGCGTCGACGAACTCATGGGCGTCCTCCGTCGTGCCGGTGAAGATCTCCTCGAACTGATCGACAATCACCGTCAGCCCTGGTTCGCCCGTCAGGCCGGATAACGCCTGAAGCGGGTACGCCCCGGGAGTCACCAGCACCCATTCCGGCAGCGCCGCGATCAACCCCGCGCGCAGCACCGACGACTTCCCGGATCCCGAAGGGCCCACCACCATGGTCAGTCCGGCGTCCACCCGGTCCAGCAGGCGCCGGGTGAGATCATCCCGCCCGAAGAACCACTCGGCGTGCTCCGGCTGGAAGGATTCCAGTCCGCGATAGGGCGCCACCTGATCGGCTGGCCGGCGACCCGGCAGCCGCCGTACCCGCAGCAGCGCCTGCACCCAGCGGTCGAGGCCCTCTTCATCCGTCACCCCACAGGTGACAAGGACCTTCTCGAACTGGGACGCCTGCGAAGCGAGCGGCAGATTGGCCCCCCGGAACCACCCTCCGAGCGTCCCGTACGGCACGCCGACGGCCTTCCCGAGCTCCCGGATGGTTTTCCTGGCCGAGTTGCGCAGCAATGTCAGTTCACGAGCCAAATCCTCCCGGGTGACGACCCGATCGGGATCCGGACGTTGCCTGTCCTGGTCCAACGCGTCTGCCACCGCTGCCCCCAGTGTTCTCCGCCTTGAAAGGCAGCGTGAACGACCCGTGCGACCTTGTGCGGACATTTTCGACAACCCTGGTCAGCCACGCAATGGGTCTCCTTGACTGGCCTTTATCGCGGGGGCGATCCAACGGGGGACCGGGGCGATTGCCGCGCGGGGTCAGGTATTCGCGGCCAACGGAAGGTAACAATGCGAAAATCGAGAAAACGGGGCATCAGCGTGCTGGTCACGCTGTTGTTGGCGCTGGCAGGGGCATTAGCGATCAGCTCGCCCGCCGCCGCCTGGGTTTACTGCAATTCGGTCAGCCTGGTGCAGGGCGGCTACGACGCCGAAACGGTCATTGTCTATCCGACCTACAACGACAACTCGACCAACTGCGACATGCGGATCAACGAGCACGGCACCACCGGCCAGCGCGAGGCGATCAGCCAGCTCCAACACAACATCAACGTCTGCTACGGCCCGAACCGCTGGGACCAGGGAACCCCGCACGTGACGAACCACCTCACCGTGGACGGCGAGTATGGCCCGCAGACCTACGCCGCCATAAAAGCCGTGCAGCGGCATCTGAATGACCCGGCCGTCCAGGTGGACGGCTACGCCGGCCCGCAGACCCGCTCCCGAATGCACCACCCCAGCGTCGAGGGCTACTGCATCATGCCGGCCACCGTCCCCTATCCCGCCATCGTCTCACCCTGATCAGCCTTCCCGGAAACCGGCGGGCTCATTAAGAAAGCAAATTCCTCACATCACCAGGAGCTTCCATGCGAATGGCCAGAACGCTATTCAAGTCAGCAATCGCCGTAGCAGCCCTCACCCTTCTCCTGCCAGGGCACGCACACGCCGAAGCGTACGACGAGGACACCTGCTACCTCGGCGCCGGCTCCACCACATGCACCACCCCCGCCGACGGCGTAGAGGCCCACAACTCCCAGCACTGGGTCCAGGTGTACGGCGCCGCCGGCCACATCCTCGTCGTCCGAGACAAGGACCCCGGCCATAACAACGCAATCGTCTACAGCGGCAACGGCCAAGGCCGCTGGGTCACCATCTACGGCCTCTACGGCGAGACCTACGTCCTATCCGCCGCCAACTACAGCGGCGTCCCCGGTTATGTCCGCATCCGCAATTACACCTGACACCAACGCGCCCGTTTGAGATAGCCGGGGCTTGAGTACGGCCCCGGCCCTCCAACGCAGCGGCCCCACCCGCACAAAGCCGGCCCTGGCCGCCATCGAAACCGATCGGCGCCAGGGCCGGATCGGGCGCGGCGCTACACAAGATGGCGCACCGGTTGACGGTCGCGCTCGGCGCGTGGACTCGATCCGCCGACAGTACCGACCTTGTCGTAATCACCTGCCGATGCTTAAGTGATCGGGTGAGTCGCGAATCGGATATCGAACATGCTCCGGCGAAGACGGACCCGGCAGGCGGCAGGAATTACATCACGCTGGCTCTTGTCCTGGGCGCCGTTCCCCTTCTGCTCGCCAACTGGTTCATCGTTGGCATGATTCTAGGACACGACTGCGTCCTCTTATATGAGGGTGGCAATATAACGGAATGTGGTGGCGGGCTTTCGGAGGAAGAAGTGCTCGCAACATCGGGACTGGTCGCCCTGGTGATACTCGTCATCCAGATAGGACTGATCGTCCGGGTGAGCCGATCCGGCCCGCGGTGAGAGGTTGCATGGCCGACGACGGCGCACCTTGGGCGCGTCCGGCTTCGCGAGGTGCTCGCGAAGCCGGGCAATCGGCAAACACCAGACTCACTGCCGATAAGTATTGCGGGTGTAGTCGAGGCTGAAGGCGCCCAGGTTGCCGAAGTACATCGCGGTCAGGTAGGCGGGATCCGTGGCGATGACGCCGGGCTGCAGGTCGCTGCCGTCGTTGAAGTCGTCCCAGGCCCACGGCGCGTGCGCGGCGTTGTCCGTGCCGTTGTCGCCGGCGAAGGCCCCCCAGGAGGCGTACGGCTGCGGGTCGTTGCGACGCTCCCATAGCCCGCTGGCGCCGAAGATGTCGACCAGCTGGTAGGCGACCGACCGGTCGTTGCCGCCGGAGGGCACCTCACCGGCGCCGCGGCTGGGGAAGTAGACGATGCCGTCGCCTCCGGGGAAGCCGCCGCCGTTCCATGCCTTGCAGCCGTGTCCCTTGGTCTCCTGGAAGCTCGTCGGATGCTGCTCGCCGTCCCAGGGCTGCGTGATCAGCGTGGCGTCGATGTTCTCGCGTCCGTTGGTGAACGGGCTGCCCGCCGGCGTGTAGGAGTAGAAGTTGTCGTGGGACAGGGTGACCATGGCCTGGAGCGTGCCGTATGCGCTGCCATCCTTGTACACGGTGAGCAGCAGGCCTTCCATGTCGTTCTCGTGCGAACCGAGCAGCTTCCAGTCCCGGGCATGGAAGTAGCCGTAGGCGATGAACCAGTGCGTGCCGGTCTCGACCACCGAGTAGTAGACCGTGCCCACCAGGCGTGCGGCGTTCGCGTCAAGGTTGTCCCAGTTGTTGCGCGTGTTCCAGTCGCCGTCGTAATCGACGGACGCCAGATAATCGGCGATGTACTTGGAGGATGCGCTGTCCTGATAGTGGATCGGTGCCCACCGATAGGCGAGGTCCGCATCACTCGCCGCAGCATGTGCGGGCATCGGTGTCGCGGATAACAATAACGCCGTTGTGACCAGTCCCGCGATCCAGCGTCGTGCCATGGCTTCCTCCTGCGGCTGGGGGGTTCCGGCGGAACGCTAATCGCGACTCCCGACGTCGGGAAGGTGCTGTGATCAGGCTTCACCTGGTAATAACCGGGTTGTCATCTGGATGTGGTGTGGCTTGTCAAGACCGGCGTGAAATTCCGTGAATGAACTAGGCGAGTAAGTCCTGAGTTTGCTTTGCGGCGGACTTCGTGACGATAGACCACCCTGACAGTGCGAAGCCGGTCGTCTTCAAGCGCCGCATCTCCACAGGCTCCAGCAGCCAAGACGTAGTCCCAGACCTGGTTTTGGCCGACCCGGTCGCCGAACGCTCGGTCGGAGCGAGCAAACGCATGCTTGACGATCAGCGCGATACGCGATCTCTTAGGTGAAGCGGCTGGGCCTCGTGGAGATCTTGACGCCATCGGCGCGGCATGTTGTGATCCAGGCATTCGTTATTTCATACTTGTTTAGTAGGAAATGAGGAGTTGTGAGGGTTCTCCGCCGTGCGGCCGCGATGGCCGCGCTTCTGCTGGGCGCGGTTGGCATCCAAGTCGTCCAGGGCGGAGCGGCGCAGGCGGCCCTGCCTACCGCCGCCGTCGCGCTCGGTGACAGCTTCATCAGCGGGGAGGGCGCAGGGGACTACCAGCCCGTCGTCGACGCCTCCGGGACGGCGCAGGCCTTCCCCGGCTGGTCGGCGGCCAACAGTAACGCCTATTTCTGCCACCGGTCGGCGAACGCCTCGTTATTCAAGGCGTCGCTCCCCGGCATCCAGGACCGCTTCAACCTCGCGTGCTCCGGCGGCCAGCCCGCCGACATCGCCAACCCCTCCAGCGCCCGCGCCACGGGCCGCTCCGTCGCCTCGCAACTCGACCAGCTACGCTCCGTCGCCCAGACCCACGACATCGACGTCGTCCTCATCGGCCTCGGCTCCAACAACACCCAGTTCACCTTCGGCGACGTGGCCACGTTGTGCGCCAACCGCTTCATCGCCGACGCCTGGACGGGCTGGTGGGAGTTCTGGGCCTACCTGAACGGCGAGGTGCCGCAGGAGCCCTGCACCGTCTCGGACCTGGCCACCGACGCCGAGGTCGCCGCCGCCGCCACCGAGACCACCGCCGCCCTACGCCAGATCCTCGACACCCTCACCCAAATCGACGCCGACGGCGTCCACCTTGTAGTCCTGCAGACCTACACCAACCCGCTGCCGCTCGACGTCGCCCCGCAGTACCGGGACGAGGACGGCCGTACCGACACCCGAGACAAGTTCCGCGCCCTCGGAGCCGAGCGGTACGCCGCCGGCTGCCCGATCCACCGCGCGAGCCTCGCCCCCGGGCACATGTTCTCCCAGAACCTCGGCTCCCTGGTCAAGAACGCCTACACCACGCTGGCGGCCGAGCGTCCGACGACCGACCTGCGCGTGCTGGACGTCCAGAAGGCCTTCGACGGGGCCCGGCTCTGCGAGAACCCCGGCAGCCCGACAGGCGTACTCGCCACGCCGGTCCGGGTGCAGGACGGGCCGTCCGGCACGTTCATCACCAGCCTGTCCGGCTGGGAAAAGATCGGCATCCAGCGCCTGGCGAACACCTGCGTCACCTACTTCCAGACCTGCCAGGAATCGTGGCACCCCAACGCCGCGGGCCACACCGTCCTCGGCCAGTGCCTGACCGGCACCCTCACCGCCGCACCCCGCACGATCGTCACGTGCGCCCGAAACGCGAACGGCACGCTCACCATCTCCTGACGTCTCCTCTCGATGCGCGGCAGCCGGGCCATCGAGGTCGAGCGTGTCGGACAGACGACGGAAGAACCGGTCGACGCGGTGTCAGCTACTGGAGCCCGGCGCGGACGGACGTGATGCGCTGGGTGTTGAAGCCGAGCCAGTGCATCCGGCCCACGTAGCGGGCGTGTTCGACCTTGAGGCAGCGGTCCATGATGACCGTCGCGCCGCCGTCCGCTGCGATTTGCGCGCCCTCCTCGTTGATCACGCCGAACTGGCACCAGAGGGCACCGGCGTGGATCGCCACAGTCTCGCGCGCGATCCCCGGCAGCGCGTCCGGCGCGCGGAAGACGTTCACGATGTCTAGCGGCACGGGTACGTCCAGCAGGCTCGGGTAGCACGTCTCTCCGAGGATCTGTGTCTCGCGGGGATTCACGGGGATCACGCGGTAGCCGTGCCGCTTGAGGTAGTAGCCGACGAAGTAACTGGCTCGCAACTCGTTGTTGGACAGGCCCACGATCGCGATGGTCCTCGCGCTGTGGAGCACGCGTTGGATCGTCAACGGGTCCTGGTAGTGCCCGAGATCGGTCATCCGCTCGCCACCTCTTTCCCCACGTGTGCGAAACCCTGCTCCAGGTCCCAGATCAGATCATCGACGGACTCGGTGCCGACCGACAGCCGTACCGTCCCTGGTGCGATGCCGGCGGCCCGGAGTTCGTCGTCGTTCAGCTGGCGGTGCGTCGTGCTGGCGGGGTGGATGATCAGGCTCTTCGCGTCGCCGACGTTCGCCAGATGGGACCAGAGTGTCACGCCGCGGATGAGATCCTGCCCGCCGTCTCGGCCACCGGCGCAATCGAATGAGAACACCGCGCCGGCGCCACGCGGCAGGTACTTCTCCACGAGTGGCCGGTACCCGCTCGTCGGCAGGCCGGGGTAGGTGACATTCGACGCCAGCTCGTGCGACTCGAGGAACGCCGCGACCGCCCGGGCGTTCTCGACGTGGCGTTCCATCCGCAGCGACAGCGTCTCGAGCCCTTGCAGGAACAAGAACGCGTTGAGCGGCGCGAGCGCCGCGCCGAGATCGCGCAGGGTCTCGGCACGCAGCTTCATCAGATAGCCGTAGGTCCCGAACGTCTCGTGGAACTGCAGCCCGTGGTAGGCCGGCGACGGATCCGCGACCACGGGGAACCGCCCGTTGGACCAGTTGAACGTGCCGGCCTCGACGACGACCCCGCCGATGCTCGTGCCGTGGCCGCCGATGAACTTGGTCGCCGAGTGGATCACAATGTCGGCGCCCCATTCGATCGGGCGGCACAGGTACGGCGTCGCGAACGTGTTGTCCACGATCAGCGGCAGCTCGTACTCGTGCGCGATGGCTGCCACAGTCTCGATGTCCAGCACGTTCCCGGCAGGGTTGCCGATCGTCTCGCCGAAGAAGGCCTTCGTGTTCGGGCGGACCGCCTGCCGCCACGCGTCCGGATCGTCGGGATCGACCCACGTCAGCTCGACGCTCATCTTGCGCAACAGGTGCTTGAGCTGGTTCACCGTCCCGCCGTACAGCGCCGAGGACGAGACGACGTGGTCGCCCGGCTGCAGCAGCGTGAAGAGCGCGGCCGCCTGCGCGGCGATCCCGCTGGCGAACGCCACCGCGCCGCAGCCGCCCTCGAGGTTCGCCACGCGCTCCTCGAACACCGCGACGGTCGGGTTCATGATGCGCGAGTACGTGTTCCCGTACTCCTGCAGGTTGAAGTACGCCGCCGCCGATTCCGGGTCTTCGAACACGTAGCTGGTCGTTTGGAAGATCGGCACCGCACGTGCGCCCGTGTTCGGGTCGGGCCGTTGTCCGGCATGCAGCTGCCGTGTCTCGAATCCGAACGCGCGGGCTTCCTCGGCGCGGGGGAACTTGTCGGTCACCAAAGCCTCTTCCTCGACGTCACTCGCCGGCCCTGCTTTCAGCCAGGAAGCGGCGGATAATGGGCGTCTGACGGGCTTCCTCGAGCAGGAAGCAGTCATGGCCGTACGGCGCCTCGATCAGCTGGAACTCGACCGGCTTGCCGAGAGCGCGAAGTGCGTCCTCGATCTCCCTCGACGCGGACGGCGGGTACAGCCAGTCGGAGCTGAACGCGATCAGCAGCGTCCGCGCCGAGACGTGTTCGAGTGCCCGCGCGAGCGATCCGCCGCCGTGCTGTCGCGCGAGATCGAAATAGGTCAGCGCCCGTGACGTGAAGAGATAGGTGTTGGCGTCGAAGCGCTTGACGAACGAGTCGGCCTGGTGGCGCAGGTAGCTTTCGACCTCGAACTCCGGTTCGGTGATCGTGTGGCGGATGTCGTCGGCGAACTGCAGCCGCCGGCCGAACCTGTCGCTCAGCGCCGGTGCGGACAGGTACGTGACGTGGCCGACCATCCGCGCCACCCCCATGCCGGCGTGGGGTGCGCGGCCGGTGCCGTAGTAGTGGCCGCCCTGCCAGGCGGGGTCGCCCATGATGGCGTTACGCGCGATCGCGTTCCAGGCCACGCCCTGCGGGTGCAGGGCGTGCGTGCTGGCGATCGCCACGATGGCATCGACCTGATCAGGGAACAGGATCGCCCACTGCAACGCCTGCATCCCGCCGAGCGAGCCACCGGCCACCGCCGCGAGCCGCTCGATACCCAGGACATCCAGGAACGCCCGCTCGGTGCGCACCATGTCCGCGACCGTGATGACGGGGAAGTCGGATCCGTACGGTCTGCCGGTCGCCGGGTCGATCGACGACGGCCCCGTCGTCCCGCTACAGCCGCCGAGCAGGTTCGTGGAGACGACGAAGTACCGGTCGGTGTCGAACGCCTTGCCGGGGCCGATCATCCCGTCCCACCAGCCGAGTCCGCTGCCGGCCGCGCCGTCCCGGTCCGCCGCCCCGAACCCGTCGCGGGTGCTGGCCTGAGGCGGCGTCTTCGCGAAGCCGGCCGCGTGGGCGTCGCCGCTGAGCGCATGGCACACCAGGATGACGTTGTCACGCGCGGGGGAGAGGGTGCCGTAGGTCTCGTACGCCACGCGGATCGGGTGCAGTGCCTGCCCGCAGTCCAGCCGCACCGGTTCCGGCAGGTCGAGGTACCGCGTTTCGACGCTGCCGACCGAGCCGGCGGGGAACGTCGAAGCCGGCACCATGGGCGGAAGCATACCTAGCCATTGTCCTCATGGCCAAGATATTGTCAAGTATTCCGATGGGAAATACAGAGAAACCCTGACCCAGATGGAACGGGATGGAACGCCCTACTTGCGAAGGCCGATCCACCACCCCGAAAGA
This sequence comes from Acrocarpospora sp. B8E8, assembly GCF_039871605.1. Taxonomy (NCBI): domain Bacteria; kingdom Bacillati; phylum Actinomycetota; class Actinomycetes; order Streptosporangiales; family Streptosporangiaceae; genus Acrocarpospora; species Acrocarpospora sp. B8E8. The sequence goes on from NZ_JBDPLV010000005.1 coordinate 54,903, forward strand.
CGAAAAGGACATTACGCGACATGACCACGATCGACAACGGAGTCAACGTTCAGGCCCTGCTCGACGCACGTGAGGTGTTGAAGGGCGCACCTGAGGCAGCTCAGTTCACCTGGCGGGCCTCCGCCAAGTGGGAGAACGGCGTCCACAGCACCACGAGGATCCAGAACTTCTTCGGCCTCGGGCAGGAGCACAGCCACAAGAGCGAAGCGGTGTTCACCGCCGACCACCCCGAGGTCTTCGCGGCGGAGGACAACGGCATCACGCCGATCGAGTACCTCCTCGTCGGCCTGGCGAGCTGCCTGACGGCAGGCGTGGCGTCCGTCGCGCAGAACCGCGGCATCCAACTGCGCTCGGTCGAGTCGACGGTCGAAGGCAACCACGACATTCGCGGGATCCTCGGCGCCGACAGCGACGTACGCAACGGCTTCAACGACATCAAGGTGACGTTCACGATCGACGCGGACGCCTCGAAGGAGGACATCGAAGCGCTGGTGGCCCAGTCCCAGAAGCGCTCCGCCGTGTTCGACGCCCTCACGAACCCGACGAGCGTCACCGTGGAAGTCGCCTGAGGGAGATCGAGCCATCGAACGCACCACCACGGTCGTCATCGGCGCGGGGCACGCGGGCCTCGCCGCGAGCCACTTCCTGCACGGCCGGTCGATCGACCACGTCGTGCTCGAGCGCGGCGAGGTCGCGAATTCCTGGCGCCGCGAACGCTGGGACTCCTTGCGGCTGCTCACTCCCAATTGGCAAAGCCGCCTGCCGGGCCATCGCTACGAAGGCCCGGACCCCGACGGCTACATGACGATGGGCGAAGTGATCGAGTTCATCGAGCGCTTCGCCACCGTCTCGCGCGCTCCCGTCCGGACCGGCACGAACGTCACATCGGTACGGCGCACCGACGACGGATACCGCGTGACGACGAACTGCGGCGAAATCAGCTGCCGGGCCGTGGTCATCGCGAGCGGCGCCTGCAACCAGCCGGCGGTACCGCAGTTCACCGCTGAGTTGCCGGCGTCCGTCGTGCAACTGACGCCGTTCGACTACCGCGGCCCCAGCCGGCTCCCCGACGGCGGCGTACTCGTCGTGGGAGCGTCGGCGACCGGCGTGCAGCTGGCAGCCGAGCTGAAGCGGTCGGGGCGGCCGGTGATCCTCTCGGTAGGGGAGCATGTACGGCTGCCGCGCCTGTACCGCGGCCGCGATGTGCTGTGGTGGATGGACGCGTCGGGCGTATGGGACCAGCGCCACGACGAGGTCGATGATCTGACGCGGGCCCGGCGGCTACCCTCGCCGCAGCTGGTCGGAACCCCCGAGCGCAGCACCCTCGACCTCAACGCGCTCGCCACGATGGGTGTCGAGCTGGTGGGCCGCTGGGCGGCGGTGCGTGACGGCCATGCGCTGTTCTCCGGCGGCCTGCGTAACGTGTTCTCGCTCGCGGACCTCAAGATGCGGCGCCTGCTGGACACGTTCGACGAGTGGGCCCGGGCTCACGGCCGCGACGCCGAGGTCGATCCTCCCGAGCGCTTCGCGCCGACACAGGTACCAGAGTCGGCGCGATGGCAGCTCGACCTGCGAAGCGGCGAGATCCGCACGATCGTGTGGGCGACGGGATACCGGCCCGACTACGGGTGGCTCGACGTGCCTGTAGTCGACACGAAGGGCCAGCTGCGCCACGAGGGCGGCGTGGTCGACAGCCCGGGACTGTACGCGCTGGGACTGCCCGTGCTGCGGCGGCGCAAGTCCACATTCATCCACGGCATCGAGGACGACGCGCGCGAGGTGATCGATCACCTCACGCGCTACCTGGCCTTGTCATGAGGCCGGCCTTCAGGATCTGGGGCAGGCATAGAGATTGGTTTCACGGCTGTTGGTGAGTCGTGAACTGCTCGGAATCGTCCCCGCCTGATATGGCGGTAACGAGAACGACGAGATTCGGTGCTTCTGCTGTTCACGCAGGGTCCACGCGTTTACCGTTCGGCGCATGGGACTGATCGAGGCCGGAGCCTGGGGTCTGGGTCGTGTGGCCGCGGCGGCGCGTCCGGGCCGTCCGTGGCTGCGGGTGAAAGCATCACCATGGTGGGCGCGGGTCCTGGTCGCCGCTGGAGCGCGGCGGGCGTCCACCTCCGACAGTATGGCCGTCACATACCCCGCCAATGCACCGTCGGCGCTCACATCCGCAGCCGAAACGCCAGGCGAGTCCGATCCACCGGGGTCGTCGGCGGCGATGTTCGAGCTGCATGACGTCTGTATCTTCTACGGTGATGTCCAGGTCCTGCGTCGCGTGACAATGTCCATCAGCCGCAAGCAGATCACCGCGCTGATCGGGCTGTCAGGTTCCGGAAAATCCTCGCTACTGCGTTCCCTGAACCGCATGAATGATGATGTTCCAGGTTTCCGGATCGAGGGTCGGATCGCCTACGAGGGTCAGGACCTCTACGCTGCCGAGGTCGACCCGCAGGAAGTCCGTCGCCGCATCGGAATGGTCTTCCAGCGGCCTAACCCGTTCCCGAAGTCGGTTTACGACAATGTCGCCTTCGGGCCCCGGGTCAACGGCATGACGGGCGGGATGGACGACATTGTCGAGGAGGCGCTGATCAAGGCCGCCCTCTGGGACGAGGTCAAGGACAGGCTCAAGGCCAGCGCACTTCTCTTGTCCGATGGGCAGCAGCAGAGGTTGTGCATCGCGAGGGCCGTCGCGATCGAACCTGAGGTGCTCCTCATGGACGAGCCATGTTCCGCCCTGGACCCGATCGCGACGGCCAAGATCGAGGATTTGATGCAGGAGCTGGCGCGCGACTACACCATCGTGATCGTCACCCACAACATGCAGCAGGCGGCCCGTGTTTCCGACTACACAGGGTTCCTTACCGTGGAAGTCGACCGCGAGGGTCAACGGTATGGCCGTCTAGTGGAGTTGGATCGGACCACCCGTATTTTCACGAAGCCGAACGACAAGCGGACCGAGGACTACATCACCGGCCGTTTTGGCTGATCGTCTGGGGACAGGCACGTGTCCGTACATCCGCGAGACCCGCGCTTGGCCGACTCCCCCTGCCACCAGCAACTTCACCGGTCCGCGCCGATCTTCAAAATCTCCTCTTATCAGATTGTTCAACAATACTTATATTGAACATATGTCCAGATTATCGATCGGTGTAATACTTGCCGCCCTGACCGGGCTCATCGCGATGATCACGTACACGACCGGGTTCACCAGCACGGACGCGGGAGTCGTCGCCGTCATCCGCGACGGCGGCCCCCTGGATGAGAGCGGCATCCGCCAGGTCCTCAACCCGGCCACCGGCCCCACCTGGACCGGGTTCTGGTCCACCGCGCACACCTACCCGGCCCAGCAGCGCATCTACACGATCACCTCAGACGCCAAACGGGCCACCACGCTCGGTGTGGACGAGGTCATCGTGCCCAGTGGCGACGGTGTCAACGTGGGTGTGGAGGGCACGTTCTACTTCACGCTCAACCTCGATCACGAGACCCTCAAAGCCTTCGACGACCGGTACGGTACCCGCACCTACATCGCCGATGACGACATGCTCTACGCCTGGGACGGCGACGAAGGCTGGAGCGCCTTCTTCGGCCAGGCGGTCCGCCCGGTCATCTACAACGCGCTCCGCGTGCAGATCGGGGCCCTGCGCTGCGAGGAACTGGTGCCCACCTGCGCCTTCCTCAACGGCGCCGACACCCCCGAGCCGAGCACCGGGCTGGCGAACCTGGCCCGGGTGCAGTCCGGGGTCAACGCCAGCTTGGAGCGGGAGATCCAGGCCATGCTGGGCGGGCCGTACCTGACCGGATTCCGGTTCAATCTGGTTCGGATCACCCTGCCCGCCGAGGTCCAGCAGAGCATCACCACCGCGCAGGGCGCGCAGGCGGGCATCCGCGAGGCCGAGGCCAGGGCCGAGCGGTCCGAGATCGACGGCCGGGCCCTGGTGACCAGCGCCGAGGCCGAGGCGGACGCCAACCGGGCCCGCCAGAAGGGCTACGAGGCCTGCCCCGCCTGCGTGGAGATCGACAAGATCAGGGCGCTGCCGGACGGCATCACGGTCTACGCCCCCGGCAATCCCGAGGGCGTGAACGCCACCGGCAAGTAGGGATTCGACAATGAGGACGAACTAGTGATTTTCTGCTGACTGTGAGTGAACCAGGCTCCTCGGACGCGTATGAGGAGACCCGCCCGTTCCGGGTCCGCAGCAGTACGGCCGAGTGGGCCGCGGCGATCCTGCGGCAGCGGGTCACCCAGGGTGGCCTGCTGCCCGGCAGCCGTCTGGTCGAGGACGAGCTGACCGCCGAGCTGGAGGTCTCCCGCAACACCCTGCGGGAGGCGTTCCGCCTGCTCGGCCACGAGCGGCTGCTGGAACACAAGCTCAACCGGGGCGTCTACGTGCGCGTCCTGTCCCCGGCCGACGTCGCCGACATCTACCGGGTCCGGCGCATGATCGAGGTCGCCGCCGTCCGCCGGCCGGACCAGGACCCCATCGCCCTGACCGCCCTGCGGGACGCGGTCTCCGACGCCGAGCGGGCCGCCGCCGAGAGTCGCTGGCTCGACGTCGGCACCGCCGACCTGCGCTACCACCAGATCATCGCCTCCCTCAACGGCAGCCAGCGGGTGAACGCGATGATGGCCCAGCTCCTGGCCGAACTCCGCCTGGTCTTCCACACCATGGACCCGCGCGCGCTGCACGCGCCCTTCCTGCCACGCAACCGCGAACTGCTGACCCTGCTGGAGTCCGGCCGGACCGCCGAGGCCGAAGACCTGCTCGCGACCTACCTGGACGAGGCCGAACGCCTACTGCTGGCCACGTACGCCCAGGCCAGAACCAGCTGACGACCGGCTCTCGGCGACGCGGGACGTCACGAGGTGGTCGAGGGCTTGTGGCGGTGTGGCATGGTCGGGTGGATGCCGTGCACCATGAAGGCCATCTGGATGAGCGTCATCAATTCTTCCGCGCTTTTGACCGTCTGGCCTGTCTTATCCCACCTGTCGTCCGCGAATCGCAACGCCGTGGCGATGGCCATGGCGCGGGACTGGGTGAAGCTGAGCCCGGCGAACTCGGGTGCGAAGTCCAGCGCGTCCTCGGCCCAGGAGACGGCGGGCATCAGCTCGGAGTAGAACGGTGTGATCGTCTCATCGACGTCCCCAGGCTCGATCATGGCGTAGATCATGGTCGCGAGCTGGTCGCCGACGTAGTCGCTCGTGTCCTCCTGGACCGGGCCGACGTCGTAGTAGACGACGAGCTTGTCGTTCTTCACATCCTCCAGAGGCAGGGCCACGGTGGAGAGGAACACCTTGACCTCCTTGAAGTACCTTTCAACGCTCTTGTCGTTGAACAGCGGCAGGAGCCCCTGCACGATTTTGATGCTTGCCCGCTGATTGGCGACGTTCACGAGGAGACGCCGTTGCCGTTGCTCCTGGGTAGCGCGGAAGCCCGGATACCGGGCATTCGAGAAGGAGACATAGTCCCCGATCTTCAACGCCTCCCGAATATCGGTGCCAGCCAGCGCCATGAGCTGGTTGACGACGTTGTACGTCCCAGGCCCAGCGCCCGCGAAGAGTTGGAAGATCTCCGCTTCTGTGATCGCCTTGTCCAGGTAGCCGAGTGCGCTGAAGCCCAGCCTTCGGTAGATGTCCTGTTGCACTGTCCTCATGTCGGTGGCGAGTATGCCCTCGACGAACAGGTCGTTGTAGAGAGCCTGGACGAACGCCATGTCGCGGGCCGCGTTCAGGCGGTAGCGGGTCTCGTCCTGCCGGTCCATGTCCTCCGGCCGGTTTCCGCGTCTCTTCGTTAAGGCCAGCCTCTGTGATCTCCCGCTGGGGGACCTCGTCCGCTGCGACGGGCCACCCTCCTCACGGGTCGTCAGCCTGCTCGGCCGCTCCGGCCCGCTGACGTCGGACTCCTCGAAGCGCTGGACCTTCTCCCGCCGCAGCTTGCGCTCTCGGATGGCAGGGGACGATTCGGTCGGCCCGATTCCTAGCCTGCTGAGATTGTCCGAGGTGCTCGGAATCTGCGGCGCCGGCTTCTTCGACACCATCGGGGTGTTCGGCAGTTGGACCGGCAGTTTCTTCGACGGCGTGAGTGCCGGCGAGGGCGTCGTGTTCAGCACCGGTTGCCGCGACGGCTTCAGGGTGAGCAGCGGCTCTTCGTCAGACGACGTGGTGGTGCTTTCCTCGGGATTCAGGAGTATCGGCGCGTACCGCATCGGGAACTCGACAGGGCCGTCGGGGGTTTGCCGGAGCATCATGCGCGCCGGCCTCACCTTGGGCTCTCGACGGACGAGCTGAAGCGGTTGCGGACTCGTACGCTGCGAATCGGGCTCCTGGATCTGCAGGGCAGGGCGAGAGAAGGTGGGGGCCGTCCACTTCACCGGAGGCTTCGTAACGATGATGGGCGTCTGGGGCGACACGGTCGGCGTGGGAAGGTCCTGACCTGGCGTACGAGCCGGAGTTATGGGACCGCTCTCCTCCTCCGACCCGGATGTGGAGCCGAGCTTCTTCTTGGGTTTGGGTTTGGGTCGCGGATGGTGCATGGCCGCCTCCTAGCGGGCGCGGTGCAATGAACCCGGCGTGCACGAGACTCCGAGTGCCGGGACCCCCGAGGCGGCCGAATCATGATCGCCGATCGGGTGGAGGCAGGCCACCCACCGGAAGGGTGACATTGGCATCCCCCCCGCAAGAACGAATTGGCGTGAACCGCCCATGCCAGTACCTTGCAGGCCATGGCTGAGCAGGAGGTTCCGGAGCGGCATGCCAGCTGGCTTGAGCTGTTCTTCGATCTGATCATCGTGGTCGCGGTCGCCCAGCTGGCGCACGTGCTCCACCCCAGCCCCGGCCATCCGATCGGGCTCTCCGACGCGGGCCTGTTCATCGTGCTCTACTACGCGGTGTGGAGCGTCTGGACCAGCTTCACCCTCTACGCCAACGTGGCGGGGGAGCGCACCCGCCGCCAGTCCATGCTGATCGCCATGTTCGGCATCGCGGTGATGGCCGCCGCCATCCCGGAAGCCGCGGGGGACCGGGCGCGCGCGTTCGCCATCGCGTACGTGGCCTGCCGGGTGCTCGCCACCCGCACCTGGAGCCGGACCGGCACCTTCCTCGGCGCCTGGCCCGCCGCCCAGTACGGCGCGGGCCTCACCCCCTGGCTGATCTCGATCTGGGTGCCGGCGCCCGGCCGGTACTGGCTCTGGGGCTTCGGCGTGGCGGCCGACATCGTCATCTCGTACCTGCAGAGCCGTGACCCCGAGCAGCAGCTGGCCGAACTGCGCGACGAGGCCCACCGCCAGCGGATGCGCGCCTCCCTGCGCGGCCGGGTGCCCCGGCGGATCGTGCTCCCGGCCGGGGCCCGGCTCAACATCCCGCACCTGGGCGAGCGGCTGGGGCTGTTCGTGATCATCGTGCTCGGCGAGGCCGGCCCCGCCGTCCTGGTTCCCGTGCTGCTGGCGGTCTTCGGGGGCGGGCTGGCGGCCTGGTGGATCGTGGTGGGGCTGCTCGCGGTGGCGTACTGGCAGGTGAACTACCCCACGGTGATGCGCAGGCTCGGCCGGCCAGAGTAATGCCGTACCTCGTCAGGCGTCGAGGTCGCGGAGCCCGACGGCGTCATGCCGCCAGAACGGCTCGGAGTAGACCAGCGTCCCGGTCATCCACGGCTCGTACGCCGGAAGCCTGATCACCTGGAAAGCGGCGTCGGGGATGCGCAGGGACGGCTTGCGGAAGCCCAACTCGGCCCCCGGAGTGAACCCAAAACGGGAGTAGTAGCCCGGGTCGCCTTCCAGGAAGAGCAGGGGGATCTCCCCTCGGCCGAGAGTCGCGAGCCCGGCGCGGACCAGGGCCGAACCGACGCCCTGCCCCTGGCGCTCGGGCAGCACGCCCAGCGGGCTGAGCACCCGCACATCAACCAGCCGCCGCGGGGCGTCGAGCAAGCTCCGAGTGAACGCGACGTGCCCGACGACCTCTCCGGCGTCCTCCGCCACAAGGGCGAACCCCCCGCCGGAGCCGATCCCGTCGCGCAGGGTCTCGACCAGATCGGCCACGACTCCGCCGTGATCACCGAACGCGCGCAGATGAACGTCACGCACGGCGTCCACGTCGCCCGGCCGCTCTTCTCGAAGCTCCACGCCCGGAGGGTAATCGGTCTGCTCCACCGCCGGCATCTGCTTTTACTGGCGTTGACGCCGAGGCGTGGGACTCGCGGATGCCGGGCTACGCTGGTCCCGCCGCCTACGAGGTCGACCACGCGGGCTGACCACCACACCAACGGTGTCCGGCGATCGCGCGTGGCAGCCCCAAGTTGAGTTTCCGTATCCCACACGATTATTTGCTGCGGCGCCGCAGTAGGGCTCGGCCGAGGAAGGCGACTCCCAGAAGACCCAGACCGACCAGTGGGTAGATGCGGTAGCGGGTGACTTGGTCGTAGATCGGGCCGATATGGGTGCCCGCCGCGTGCCCCAGGGCCGTCCACGCGCCGACCCGCAGGATCGCGCCGAGGCTGTTGAAGGCCAGGAAGCGGTGCCAGGGCATGCCGGTGGTGCCGGCGATGATGCCGTTGGTCTGGCGCAGTCCTTCGACGAAGCGAGCGATGGTGACGACCTTGCCGCCGTGCCGGGTGAAGAACTTCTCGGCTTTGTGGAAGCGTTCGGGAGTCAGCAGGACGTAGCGGCCCCATCGGTGGACGAAGGCGCGGCCGCCGGTACGCCCGATCAGGTAGCCGACATTGTTGCCGATGATCGCGGCCAGCACCGCGATCAGCACGACGACGGCGATGTTCAGTCTCCCGGCCCCGGCGTAGACGGCTGCGGCGATGAGGATGGCCTCCCCTGGGACGAGGACGCCGAAGTTCTCCACGAAGATCAGCGCGCCGACGGCCAGGTAGCCGTAGTGGTCCAGCAGCGGGGCCAGGTGGGCCAGCGGGCCAGGCAGTGGGGTCATGAAGTCACCACGAGTTCGCCCTGCAGGACCAGACCGGCGCCCAGCGCCTCCGCGGTCGCCGGCAGGCCCGCGAGCGGGCAGTCCCGCGAGCGGGCAGTCCCGCGCCGGGCTCCAGTGAATTTCGCGTGGCATCTCAGCTGGTCCGGTGTCGCTGGTAGTAGCGGGCGACGCGGGCCCTGTTGCCGCAGCGGGAGGCCGAGCACCAGCGCCGCCGGGGATGGGCGGGCAGGAACAGCATGACGCAGTCCGAAGCCTCGCATGCCCGGACGGTGGCGAACGCCGGGTCGGAGAGCAGTTCGCCGGCGGCCTCGGCGAGGCGTGCGGCCAGGCGGACGCCCACGGCGCCGGCGCGGTGGGGGACGGCCGTGACCGACGTGCCGTCCCAGCCGAGCTCCAGAATCGCGGGCGCGGCACGTTGGGCCTGGTTGAGGCCGTCCAAGGCGGACGCGGGCGGCTTCTGGCCGCGCCGCAGGTGGTCGATCGCGATGGCGGTGTGCTCCCGTACGGCATGGACTGCGGCCAGGTCGGCTGTGGTGAGCGCCGCCACCTCCGACGGGTAGCCGGGAAGGCGATCGGCCTGCAGCGCCAGCCACGTTCCCAGCGCGGCGGGTGTCGCGAGCAGGTCGAGAGGGCCGTCCGGGGTGTTCGGCCGGGTGTTGACCAGGTCGAGGGCCAACGGCTCACCGGTAAGCGGCAGTAGTTCACTCACCCGACTAATGCTAATCGGCCCCATTGACACGTTAGCTTTGCCCGAGTTAAGACTAATGCGTCCACACCCGAAGGAGGCATGTGAAATGACGGTCCCGGTCGTCGCGCGGACATTGCACCGCCACATCGAGGTCGACGGACTGCAGATCTTCTACCGCGAGTCCGTCCCGGAGAACCCGGATGAGGCCCCGGTGATGCTGCTGCTGCACGGCTTCCCCTCCGCCTCGCACCAGTTCCGGCGGCTCATCGACGCGCTCGGCAGCCGCTACCGCCTCATCGCCCCGGACTACCCGGGCTTCGGCCACAGCGACACCCCAGAGCCGGTCGGCAGCCCTTACAGCTTCGACCGCCTCGCCGACATCGTCGACGGTTTCGTCGAGAAGCTCGGCCTGGCTCGCTTCGTCATGTACGTCTTCGACTACGGCGCCCCGGTCGGCTTCCGCCTGGCCACCCGCCACCCCGAGCGGATCGCCGGCCTCGTCATCCAGAACGGCAACGCCTACACCGAGGGCCTGTCCGACGCCGCCCGCGGCTTCATCGCCCTGCGGCCCGGCGGGCAAGACGCCGAGCAGACGATCCGCGGGCTGCTCACCCTGCCGGCGACCCGTGGCCAGTACGAGGGCGGCGCCGGCGATCCCCGGCTCATCGCCCCCGACGGCTGGACCCTCGACCAGCACTTCCTCGACCAGCCCGGCCGCACCCAGCCCCAGATCGACCTGCTCTTCGACTACCACACCAACGTCGAACGCTACCCGGAATGGCAAGCCTGGCTGCGACAGCACACCCCGCCCACGCTCATCACGTGGGGTCGCGACGACATGTTCTTCCCCGAACCCGGTGCCCATGCCTACCTGCGCGACCTGCCCGACGCCGAACTACACATCTTCGACACCGGCCACTTCGCCCTGGAGGAGTGCCTCCCCGATATCGCCCCGCTGATCGCCGACTTCCTCGACCGCACCTGGAAGCCCGCCACCGAGGCGACCGGCCCCGCTCACTAAAGGGGGGCCAAGTCAGGCGAAGACCCGTACGGGATTCTCGATCAGCGCGAGGAACTCGGCCATCCAGCGAGCCGCGACCGTGCCGTCGATCGGACGGTGGTCGACGGAGAGGACGAAGCGGATGGTCGTGCCGGGGACGACGGCGCCGTTGTCGACCACGGGTTCCGTTCGGGCGGCGCCCACCGACAGGATCGAGGATTGCGGCGGGTTGATGATGGCGGCGAACTCCTCGGTGCCGAACATGCCCATGTTGGTGACCGTGACGGTGCCACCCTCCAGCTCGTGCTGCCGCAACCGGCCGTTGCGCGCGCTGTCGGCGTAGCGTCGCGTCGTCTCGGCGACGGCCGTGATCGGCATCGTGTCCACCTCGCGAAGCACCGGGGTCACCAGGCCGGTGTCGGTGGCCACGGCGACCGCGACGTCCACGTGGGTGAATCGGCGGACGGCGTCCGGGGTCCACATGGCGTTCATCTCGGGAATGAGCACGTGCGCGCGGGCGACCGCCTTGATCACCAGGTCGTTCACCGAGATCTTCGGTGATCCCGGACGGTTGAGCTGGGTCCGGGCGGCCAGCAGCTGTTCCGCGCGGGCGGTTCCGCGGACGTAGAAGTGCGGTGTGGTCTGCTTGCTCTCCACCAGCCGCGTGGCGATGGCCCGGCGGACACGGCTGTGCGGTACCTCCACGTAGCCGGCCGGTTCCGCCGCAGGGAGCGGTGGTGGGGTCGCCGCCGGTGTGCGCGGGGCCGCTGAGTTCACCCGGGCGAGAGCTTCTTCCACGTCGCGTCTGACGATCCGGCCCCGTGGCCCGGTGCCGTTGATCTGGTCGATTGTCAGACCGCCCTGGCGGGCGAGCCGGCGTGCCAGCGGGCTGGCGAAGACCCGCTGCGGTGTGTTGTCCGCACCATGAGTTTCGTGCCGCCCTTCCACGGCGCGGCCGTTCGGGGCCGCGCCGGTGACGCCGAGGTCGGTGAGCAGGGCGTCGATGTCCGGCGGCTGTTCTCCTGGAGAGCCGAGCAGGGCGATCGGCGTGCCGACGGCGACCTCGGTGCCGGCGGGCACGAGCCGCTTGAGGAGGACGCCGTCGCTTTCCGCCTCGATCTCGATGGACGCCTTCTCGGTCTCGATGACGACGATGGCGGCGTTGACGGTGTACGGGGCGTTCTCGGCGATCGGCCATTCGGACACGACGGCGCTGGTGGCACCGGCCGCCGGTTCTGGCATGCGAAGAAGAGTGGCCATGGGTCCTGGTCCTGGTCCGTGGGCTCAGCGCCGGGGCGCGAGCGTGCCGTCGGTGGTCATGTCGCGGAGCGCGGCGGCGACTTCCTCGGTGCGGGCGATGGCCGCGCGTTCGAGGACCTTGCTGATACTCGGCGACGCCTCGCCGCCGGTCACCCGCCGGACCGGCTGGTCGAGCCAGTCGAAGTACCGCCGCTGGATCTCGTCGGCGAGCCAGGCGCCGTAGGCGGTGCCGATCGCCCCCTGCTCGACGATGAGCACGTTGTTCGTCTTCATCACGCTGGCCCCGACGGTGTCCCAGTCGAGGCTGGCCCGGTCCAGCCAGCGCAGGTCGATGATCTCCGGGTCGATCCCGTCGACCAGTTCGGCGGCGTCCAGGCAGTGGGCGACCATCGACAGGTAGGAGAGCACGGTCACGTCGCGGCCCGGCCTGCGCACGGCCGCGCTCCCGACCGGGATGTGGTAGTCGAGATCGTCCACCGGGCCGGTGCCGGCGCTCGCGTACAGGTCGACGTGCTCGATGACCACCACGGGGTCGTCGCAGTGGAGCGCGGTGTTCATCAGGCCCACGTAGTCGAAGGGGGTGCTGGGCGCGACGATCCGCCATCCGGGCGAGGTGGCGAAGATCCCGGCCGGATCCATGGAGTGCTGCGAGCCGTACCCGGTGCCGGTGCCCACCTTGCTGCGCAGCACCAGCGGCACCGTGTTGTCGCCGCCGAACATGTGCCTGGCCTTGCCGATCTGGTTGAACAGCTGGTCGGCCGCCACCCAGAGGAAATCGGCGTACATGAACTCCACGACCGGGCGGAAGCGCCGGTCGAGTGCCAGGCCGCCGGCCAGGCCGGCGAAGGCGTTCTCGCTGATGGGGGTGGCGAGCACCCGGTCGGGGAACGCCTCGGCCAGGCCCTTGGTGGCGCCGTTGGTGCCGCCCTTCAGGCGGTGCACGTCCTCGCCCATGACCACGATGGAGTCGTCGGTCGCCATCCGGCGGGCCATCACCTCGGCGACCACGTCGATGAACTTGCGCTCGGCCAGCGCGCCGGAGAACGTGGCCGCCTCCTCATACCGGACGTCGGGCCCGAACTCCGACAGATCACCGCGGATGCCGACGTCCCGGAAGTCGGGCTGCGGCCACTCCCGCGGCCGGATGCGGCGCTGGCCCGGCTTGCCGCCGGGGAGGGCTTCGAGCAGCTGGTCGCCGATCATCCGCATGGTGGCGTCGGCCAGGTCGGCCGCCTTCTTGACCTCCTCGCCGGTGAGTACGCCCCGGCGGGCGAGGTGCCCCGTCATCAGATCGATGGGGTCGCGCTGCCGCCACTGCCGCTCCTCCTCCTTGGAGCGGTAGCCGAACGCGCTGCCCGGGAAGGGGCCGTTCTGGTGGTAGTACCGGTACAGGTCGGCCTCGATGATGGTCGGCCCGTGGCCCGCGCGCATGTGCGCCAGCGCCTCGCCCATGGCCAGGTGTGTCGCGAGCGGATCCATGCCGTCCACCCGCCAGCTGGGGATGGCGAAGCCCAGTCCGCGTACGGACAGCCGGGGTTCCGCGGTCACCTCGCGGACGTGGGTGGAGACCGCGTACTGGTTGTTCTCGATGAAGAAGCAGACCGGGAGGGACCAGGCTGCGGCCAGGTTGAAGCTCTCCAGGACGGAGCCGATGTTGGCGGCCCCGTCGCCGAAGTAGGCGACCGAGACCGCGTCGGTGCCGGCGTGCCGGTGCGCCCAGGCGAAGCCGGCCGCCTGGGGGACGCCGCCGCCGACGATGGCGTTGGTCCCCATGGCCCCGGCCTCTCGCCACTGCAGGTGCATGGATCCACCCCGGCCCCGGCAGAACCCGCGGGCCAGGCCGCAGATCTCGGCCAGCGTCCGGGTGAGCAGCTCGGTGACCGCCGGGGCCAGGTCCTCGCGTGGATCCCAGCCGCCGGGGAGGACGTGCCCCAGCGCCTTGGCCAGGAACTGGTGGTGGCCGCGGTGCGAGCCGGTGATGGTGTCCGCCGAGGTCAGGGAGATGATCGACCCGACCGCCCCCGCCTCCTGGCCGACGCTGGAATGGGCGGGGCCGTGGACCAGACCGGCCCCCGCCAGTTCGAGGACGTACTGCTCGAAGGAGCGGATCAGCACGAGCTGCCCGAACATCGCGCGCAGCAGGCCGGGGTCGGCCGCGTCCCAGTCCGCCTCGGTGGTGGTCAGCTCCAACCAGGGCGTGGGCGCGGCGAGGTCCTGGTGTGTGGTCATGTGTGTTTTCTCCAGGTGACAAGCCAGGGGGCGCCGACGCTCCGCCGTGTGACCGGGACCGGTCCTGGCACCCCCTCCGCGATCCGCGGTTGTTTCCGACCTTCGCACAGATTGGATCCGATCTCATACTCCCGTTATGTCTTCGTAACGGAAGAATGCGGCTCCATCATTGACTTTCCCTGGTTTAGGCGACAAAGCTACCGACTCACGACGCCACATTGGATCCATCCGAGATCGAAGTGCGGCAGCGGAAACATCAACGAAACAGATTGCGGAGGTGGGGACATGGGTGAGGGGGGCGCCACGGGATTGCCGGGGCTCGTCGGCCTGGACCACGTCGGTCTGACCGTTCCCGACATCGACCAGGCCACGGAGTTCCTCGTCGACATGCTCGGGTGCGAGTACCTCTACCCGCTCGGCCCTCGGTCGGACGGCGGGGACTGGATGGCCACCCATCTCAACGTGCACCCCCGGGCCCGGGTGGACAAGCTGCGGTTCTTCCGCTGCGGCACCCAGCCGGTCTTCGAGGTCTTCGAGTACGAGGCCCCCGACCAGGTGAGCACCCCGCCCCGCAACAGCGACGTCGGCGGGCATCACCTCGCCCTGTACGTCGAGGACATCGACGCGGCGGTGGCGTACCTGCGCTCCCGCGGCGTGACCGTGCTCGGCGGCCCCAACGCCAGCGACGGCCCGCACGCGGGACAGCGCTGGGTGTACTTCCTCGCCCCCTGGGGCGCCCAGTTCGAGCTGGTCTCCTACCCGAACGGCCGGGCCTGGTACCTGCGGGAGAGCGAGGCGGTGCGGGGATGACCGAAACCCGTCCGTTCGCGGACCCGGCGCCCGACGCGAGCGGCGCGGCGACCAGCGTGATGAGCCACCGGATCGCCGAGCACCTGCGCGAGCAGATCCTCTCCGGAGCGCTCAAGCCGGGCGCGCGCGTCCTGCAGGAGGAGGTCGCCCGGGAGTTCGGCGCGAGCCGCCTGCCGGTCCGGGAGGCGCTCCGCATCCTGCACTCCCAGGGCCTGGTGACCCTCAAGGCCAACAGCGGCGCGTGGGTCTCCGAAATGAACGCGGAGGAGTGCGATGTCACCTACAAGATCCGTGAACGGCTCGAACCCCTGGCCCTGACCGAGAGCATCCCGCACCTGTCCGCCGACACGGTCCGGCGCCTGGAGGAGATCCAGGACGAGATCGAGGCGAACACCAGCCTGGACCGATTCCTCCACCTCGACCGGGAGCTGCACCTCCTGTCCTACTCGGGGAACCCGTACAAGGAACTCCGGGACATGATCGAGAGGTTGTGGAACATCACCCAGCCGTACCGGCGCGCCTACGTCGAGCGCGCGGGCCACCAGCGGAGCTGGGTGATCAACGCGGAGCACCGACTCCTCATCGACGCGATCCGGCGTGCCGACACGACGGACGCGGAGCGCCTGCTGGCCGGCCACATCCGCCGTACCCGGATCGCGCTCCTGCCGGTAATCGAACGCAACTCCACAGGCCGTTGACCGCGCCGGACGCGGCGCCTACCGCGTCCGGCGCGCCTACGGCGAGCGGTGATCCCCCGGGATCAGAAGTCCCGGGAGCGCCCTCACGTGGCCGTCCTTCCACAAACGGTCAGTACACGAAGAACGACATCACCACCCACGCAAAGCAGGACTCCATGTCATACCACAGCAAGAAGGCCAGTCGTGTACTGACCCTTTTCGCGGCCACCGCCCTCACCCTGACCTCCTGTTCGAGCACGGAATCCGGAACCGGCGACACGAGCGCGGCGCCGGGCACCGACGCGGGCGGCGAGGTCGGCTACTCCGAGTCGTTCCTCACCGACGCCTTCCAGGTGCAGCTGGTCAAGCAGCTCACCGACCAGGCCAAGGCAGGCGGCGTCAACCTGCTGCCCGCGGTCAACGCCGACGGCGACGCGGCCAAGCAGAACGCCGACATCACGACCCTGCTCGGGCGCGGCGTCAAGGGCCTGATCGTGGTCCCGGTCGACAGCAAGGCCGTCGTGCCGGCCATCACCCGGGCCAACAGCAAGAACGTTCCCGTGGTGTCAGTCGACCTCGGCGCCGAGGCGGGCAAGATCTACATGGTGGTCCGCGCCGACAACGTGTACATGGGCAAGGCCGCCTGCGAGTACATGGGCAAGCAGATCAACGGTGCGGGCACCGTACTGGACCTCCAGGGCGACCTGGCCACCTCCAACGGCCAGGATCGCAGCAAGGGCTTCACCACCTGCATGGCCGAGCAGTTCCCCGGCGTCAAGGTCATCTCCAAGCCGATGAACTGGAAGCCGGACGAGTGCGCCACCCAGGCGCAGACGGTGCTGAGCACCGAGAAGATCGACGGCGTGTTCATGGGCAGCGAGTCGGTCTGCCTGGCCGGCGTGCAGCAGACGCTGCGCACCCAGGGCAAGCTGACCAAGGTCGGCGAGGCCGGCCACATCGTCAGCGTCGGCATCGACGGCTCGAAGGCCGCCCTGGACGCGGTGCGGGAGGGCACCCTGGACGCGGTCATCTCGCAGCCGCTGGACCTCTACGCCAAGTACGGCATCCAGTACATCAAGGACGCGATGGCGGGGAAGGCCTACCAGCCAGGCCCCACCGACCACAACAGCACGATCGTCCAGGCCGGTGAGTCCCTTCAGGATCTGCTGCCCTCGCCCACGGTGACCAAGGAGAACGTGGACGACGCGAGCCTGTGGGGCAACGGCTGACCCCCCTCCCGGTGATGTCCGGTGGCGTGTCCGCCCAGGCGGCGCGCCACCGGGGATGATCCAGAACCCAAGGAAGGAGGGTGCGGAGCAATGCCACAGGCCATCGTGGTCGACCAGGTGTCCAAGGCGTTCGGCCCCACGCAGGCGCTGTCTCAGGTGTCCCTCACCGTCAACCGGGGCGAGTCGCGCGCGCTGATCGGCAAGAACGGGGCGGGCAAGTCGACGCTCATGTCGATCCTCACCGGCCTCACCCAGCCGGACAGCGGATCGGTCCGCGTGCTCGCCGACGACGCGGACGCCTCGACTGTCGGGTGCGTGTACCAGCGCAGCACGCTGATCCCCGCCGCCACCGCGGCCGAGAACATCGCGCTGGCCAGGTTCCCGCGGTCGCGGGCCGGGCTCATCCGCTGGCCGGAGGTGACTCGCCAGGCCACCGAGCTGCTCGCCGAATGGGAGTACGCCGACCTGGCCGACACGCCGGTCGAGCAACTGGAGCCGCTCGAACGGAAGGTCGTCGAGATCTGCCGGGTGCTCTCCCAGGGGCCGCGGGTGCTGCTGCTCGACGAGCCGACCGCCGGCCTGGACCGGGGCGCCTCGCAGCGCCTGTTCGGCCACATCGAGAAGGCCCGCGCCCGGGGTGTGACGATCATCTATGTCTCGCACCACCTGCACGAGATCTTCGAGGTCTGCGACTCCGTCAGCGTGCTGCGCGACGGCCGGCTGGTGCTGACCGACCAGCTCACCCGGATGACCGTGCCCGACCTGGTCGACGCCATGGTCGGTGAGGCGGCCGCGGGCCCGGCGGTGGCAGGCCGGCGCGAGACCGCGCCCGACCTGTCCCGCCCGCCCGTTCTGGTCGCCGCCGGGGTCACCGCCCCCAAGCTCAACGGCGTCGACCTCGGCCTGCGGCCGGGCGAGTGCGTCGGCCTGACCGGCCTGGACGGCGCCGGGCACATGCAGCTCGCCGAGGTGCTCACCGGCCAGCGCCCGATCGAGGCGGGCACCGTCACCCTGGACGGCCGGCCGCTGTCGCTCGGCGACATCCGCGGCTGCCTCCAGGCCGGCATCGGGTTCACCCCTGAGGACCGGCACATCAGCGGGTACGTGCCCGCGCTCAGCGTGGCGGAGAACGCGACGCTGACCATCATGTCGCGGTTCGCCAACCGGTTCCGGCTGATCAGCGGGGGGCGGCGGGACGCGTTCTACTCGCGGCTCGCCGACGAGTGGAACATCAAGGCGTACGGCGCCGCGCAGCTCACCGAGGAGCTCAGCGGCGGCAACCAGCAGAAGGTCGTGCTGGCCCGCTCGGTGGCCACGGACCCGAAGGTGCTGGTCCTGGTCAACCCCACCGCCGGGGTGGACGTGTCGGCGAAGAACTCGATCTACGGCACGATCGAGGCGCTCCGGCGGGACGGGCGGGCGGTTCTGATCGTGACGTCCGACGACGCGGACCTGGAGGTCTGCGACCGCGTCGTCGTCATGGTCCACGGGGAGGTGTCGGCGGAACTGCGGCACCCCTTCACCGAAGGCATGATCGCCGCGGCCGTGCAGGGCGGCGGCGCCGTACCGGACCGGCGTCTGCCTGGAGAGGAAGATTCACAGTGAGTGCACTATCACCGAAGAAGCTGGCGCCCGAGAGAGCCGCGGTGGGCGGGCCGCCGTCGCATGCCGCGCGGCGCGGGCGCAGGTCCGTCGACCCCGTCGTGCTCACCCTGCTGCCCATCATCGTGCTCGCGGTGATCGTGGGCGCCGTGGTGAACCCCGCCTTCCTCACCACCACCAACATCATCGACAACATCATCACCACCTCGGCCGTGCTCGGCGTGCTGGTGATCGCCGAGAGCCTCATCCTGATCGGCGGCTACTTCGACCTGTCGTTGCAGTCGACCGTGGGCTTCGCGCCGATGCTGCTGGCCGTTCTGGTCTCCAGCGCCGCCGACAACGGGGTCGGCCTGCCGTTCGGGGTGGGCCTGCTGATCACGATCCCGGCGGTGCTGCTGATCGGCCTGGCCAACGGGCTGATGATCGCCAAGATGAAGCTCAACGCGTTCATCGTGACGCTCGCCATGCTGATCCTGCTGCAGGGCCTGACCATCGGCCTGTCCGGCGGGCAGACCTACGCGGTGCTGCCGCGGGCCATGACCTACCTGGGCGACGGCGTCATCCTCGGCCTCCCGGTGCAGGCGTGGATCTTCGTGCTCGCCTTCGCCGCCGCGTACGTGTTCATGAAGTTCACGCCGACCGGCCGGAGCATCTACGCGATGGGCGGCAACCTGGAGGCGGCGCGGGCCGCCGGGATCCGCACCACCCGGCTGACCATCGGCGTGCTGGTGTTCGGCAGCCTGCTGGCCGCCCTCGCCGGGCTGATGCTGACCGGCCGGATCGCGTCGGTGACCGCCAACCAGGGCGACGGCCTGATCTTCACGGTGTTCGCCGCCGCCGTCATCGGCGGGATCAGCTTGAACGGCGGCCGGGGCAACCTGATCGGCGCCGGGCTTGGCGTGATCCTGCTCGGTGTGATCCAGAACATCCTCACGCTCTCCAATGTGCCCTCGTTCTGGATCAACGCCGCGTACGGGGCGATCATCCTGGCCGCGCTACTTGTCGGGTGGCTTTCCCAGCACCGGTTCTCGGGCGGAAGGAAAACGGCGTGAGCGCAGGTCAATGGCCAACCGGCACGATGCCGGCCCTGGTGTTCACCGCCCCCGGGGTCCTGGCGGTGGAGCGCGTGCCCGTGCCGTCCCCGGCGGCGGGCGAGGTCCTGGTCCTGGTCCGGTACCTGGGCGTCTGCGGCACCGACGTGCACCTGCTCGACGGCAGCAGCGCGTACGTGGTGGGCGGTCTCACCCACTTCCCGATCAGGTTCGGCCACGAGTGGGCCGGTGAGGTCGTCGCGGTCGGGCCTTCGGTCCCCGCCGACCTGGTCGGCGAGCGGGTGGTGGGCGAGCCGTTCCTGTCCTGCGGCCAGTGCCTGACCTGCCGCGGCGGCCACTACAACCTGTGCCCCAACCGGTACGAGCTGGGCGTCCGGGGGAGCGTGCCCGGCGCGGCGGCGCATTACCTGCGGATCCCGGCGTCCAACGTGCATGTCATTCCCGCGACGGTGGAGACCGCGCACGCGCTGCTGGCCGAGCCGCTGGTGACCGTGCTCAACGCCTTCGAGCAGGCCGCCGCCCAGCCGGGGGAGGCCGTCGCCGTGCTCGGCACCGGCACGCTCGGCCTGCTCGCGGTGCAGGTCGGCGTGGCGATGCACTGCCCGGTCGACGTCGTGGGCATCGACCCGGCGGGCCTGGCGGCGGCGCGCGAGCTCGGCGCCCGCGCGGTCTGGACGCCGGACGACGCGCCCGAGGGCGCCTACCAGATCGTGATCGAGGCCACCGGGTCGGCCGCGATCGGTCCGGTGCTGACCCGGATCGCCGGCATTGCCGGGCGGATCCTCCAGGTCGGCATCCCCGGCAGGCCGGTCGACGGGGTCGATCTGGCGGCCTTCGTCACCAAGGGGCTCCGGCTCTCCGGAGTGCTCGGCGGGGTCGACCTGATGCCCCGGGCGCTGCACCTGATCGCCAGCGGCGCGGTCACCCCCACCGCGCTGATCGAGCAGGTGCTCCCGGTCGCCGACGCGCGCCAGGCGTTCGAGCGGATGCGCGAGCCCGGGCGGGCCAAACCCAAACTCGTCATCGACCTGTCGGATCTCCAGGGGGAGGGCTCCGCGTGAGGCACGTGAAGAAGATCGAGGTCGGCTGGATCGGCGCCGGGCGGATGGGCGCCGCGATGGTCCGGCGGTTGCTGCTGGCCGGTCACCCGGTGGCGGTGTGGAACCGTACGCCGGAGAAGGCCGAGCCGCTGCGGGCGGCGGGCGCGCGGATCGCCACCGAGCTGGGGGAGGCGGCCGCCTGCCCGGTGACCGTCACCAGTCTGGCGGCCTCCGCCGACCTGGAGGAGGTGGTGGGGCGGCTGCTGGACGCGCCGGTCCGCCCGTTCGTGCTGGTGGACACCTCCACGGTGTCGGTCGCGTCCTCGCGCCGGGTGCGGGAGGCGGCGGCCGAGGTGGGGGTGCCGTTCCTGTCCGCGCCGGTCAGCGGCAATCCGTCGGCGATCGAGGCGGGCACCGCGTCGTTCGTGTGCTCGGGGTCCCGGGAGGCGTACGAGCGGGCGCGGGGTGTGCTGGCGGCGATCGGGCGCGCGGCCACCTACGCAGGCGCGGCCGACGAGGCCCGGCTGCTGAAGATCTGCCACAACCTGCTGCTCGCCGTGACCACCCAGGGGCTGGCCGAGGTCGTCGTGCTGTGCGAGCGGCTCGGCGTCGAGCGTGGCGCGCTGCTGGACTTTCTCAACGAGAGCGTGGTCGGCTCCGCCTTCACCCGCTACAAGACCGACGCCGTCCGCCGGATGGACCTGACGCCGACGTTCACGTCCCGGCTGCTGCTCAAGGACGTCGACCTCGGCCTGGCCGAGGCGACAGCCGGACAGGTGCCGCTGCCGCTCGTCGCGATGGTCCGCACCCTGCTGGTCTCCGCCATCGCGCAGGGCCACGGCGAGGAGGACTTCCTGTCGCTGCTCGCCGTCCAGGCCCGCGCCGCCGACCTCGACCTGCGTTCAGAGCAAGGGGATATCGAATGACCACCACACCCGCCACCCTCGACCCGAACGCCATCGGCGCGCCCGGCCACATGGGCGTCGACTTCGAGACCCGGGTCGACTTCACCCGGCTGCGCGACTACCGCCTGGCCCGCGCCCGCGCCGCCCTGGAGGCCTCCGACCTGGGCGCCATGCTCGTCTTCGACGTGAACAACATCCGCTACCTGACCGGTTCCGTGATCGGCGAGTGGTCGCGGGACAAGATGACCAGGTACGCCCTGCTGGTCCGGGGCCGCGAGCCCGTCCTGTGGGACTTCGGCTCGGCGGCCAAGCACCACAAGCTGTACGCGCCGTGGCTGCTGCCGGAGAACTGCCGGGCCGGCATGGTCGGCCTGCGCGGCGCGGTGGCCCCGGAGGTCGGCCTGTTCACCCGCGCCGTCCAGGAGATCCGCGACCTGCTCGTCGAGGCCGGCCAGCAGGACGCCCCGGTCGGCGTGGACATCGCCGAGCCGCCGCTGCTGCTGGCGATACAGGAGGCGGGCCTGACCGTGGCCGACTGCCAGCAGGTCATGCTGGAGGCCCGGCAGATCAAGAGCATCGACGAGGTACTGCTGCTCAACCAGGCGGCGGCCATGGTGGACGGCGTCTACCAGCGGATCGCCGACGCGCTCAAGCCGGGCGTCCGGGAGAACGACCTGGTGGCGCTGGCCAACGCGTACCTCTACCAGATGGGCTCCGACGACGTCGAGGCGATCAACGCGGTCTCCGGCGAGCGGTGCAACCCGCACCCGCACAACTTCACCGACCGGATCATCCGGCCGGGGGACACCTGCTTCTTCGACATCATCCAGTCCTACAACGGCTACCGCACCTGCTACTACCGCACGCTGAACGTCGGCTCCTCGACCCCGGCGCAGCGGGACGCGTACACCAAGGCCCGCGAGTGGATCGACGCCGCGATCGAGCTGGTCAAGCCCGGTACCTGGACCGACGAGATCGCCCGGGCCTGGCCGACCGCGCAGGAGTTCGGCTTCGCCTCCGAGATGGACGCGTTCGGCCTGCAGTTCGGGCACGGCCTCGGCCTCGGCCTGCACGAGCGGCCGATCATCTCGCGGCTCAACTCGATCGAGCATCCGGTCCGGATCGAGGAGGGCATGGTCTTCGCGCTGGAGACCTACTGCCCGGCGACCGACGGCAGGTCGGCCGCCCGCATCGAGGAGGAGGTCGTGGTGACCTCCGCGGGGGCGAAGGTCATCACCCTGTTCCCGGCGCAGGACCTCTTCGTCGCGAACCCGTACTAGGAGCCAACCCCCATGACCTACCACGATCTGCTGGCCACCTGCTGGACCACGGCCGGTGACGCCGTCCCGCTGCCCGGCAGGGACGCCAGCCCGATCCCGCTGCCGGCCAGGATCGAGCAGGCGGCCCGTGCGGGATTCACCGGCTTCGGGCTGATGCACCTCGACCTGGAGGAGTTCCTCCGCACGTCGGACCTGCCGACGGTGCGCAAGATCCTCGATGACAACGGCATCCGCCACCTGGAGCTGGAGTTCCTGACCGACTGGTGGCTGGATGACGGCGAGCGCGCCGAGTCCGACCGGGTCCTGGCGCTGCTGCTGGAGGCGTCCGAGGCGCTGGCGCCGCACCACGTCAAGATCGGCCCCGACATCGGCGGAGGCCCCTTCGACCTGGCTCGCTACGCCGCCGGGTTCCACCGGGTCTGTGAGGCGTTCGCCCAGGCCGGGACCACCGTGGCGGTGGAATTCATGCCGTTCTCCAACATCAACACCCTGGCCCGCGCGGTCGAGCTGGTGACGACGGCCGGGCACCCGGCCGGAGGCCTGATGCTCGACCTGTGGCACGTCGAGCGCGGGGCCGCCACCTTCGACGAGCTCGCCCGCCTGCCGCTCGACTTGGTCAAGGGCGTTGAGCTCGACGACGGCGCCGCGCAGCAGGTCGGCGACGGATACACCGACACCGTGCTGCGGCGGCGGCTCTGCGGCCAGGGCGACTTCCGGGTCGTCGAATTCATCAACCTGCTGCGGGACCTCGGCTGGGCGGGGCCGTGGGGCGTGGAGATCCTCTCCGAGACCTACCGGGTGCTCCCGCTGGAGAACGCCGTCCCGGCGGCGTACGCCACGGCGGCCCGCCAGTTCGACGCGGCGGACGCGATCCACCAGGCGAGCGGAAGGACCTGAACCATGCGACTCACCGACAAGATCGCCATTGTCACCGGCGCCGCCAGCGGCATCGGCGCGGCCACCGCCGAGCGGTTCGCCGCCGAGGGCGCCGTCGTGTACGCCGCCGACATCGCGGCGGACCCCCGCGACGACGGCCGCACCTTCTACCGCAGGCTCGACGTCGCCGACCTGGACTCCTGGGGCACGCTGGTCGCCGAGATCGCCGACCGGCACGGGCGGATCGACGTGCTCTTCAACTGCGCCGGTTTCGTCGGCTCCTACGACTCGCTGACCGAGATCGACCTGGACGACTGGCACCGCATCGTGGCCGTCAACCAGACCGGCGTCTTCTACGGCATGCGCTCGGTGATCCCCGTGATGCGGCAGGCCCGCGCCGGGGCCGTGGTCAACATGTCCTCCGCGTGGGGGCTGATCGGCTCGGCGGGAGTCTCGGCGTACCAGGCGGCCAAGGGCGCCGTGACGGTGATGACCAAGAACGCGGCCATGTCCTACGCCGCCGACGGCATCCGGGTCAACTCGGTGCACCCCGGCCTGATCACCACGCCGATGACCGACGCCCAGGACCCGGAGATCTCGGCCGAGCTGGTACGGCAGACGCCCCTCGGCCGGGCCGGCCGAGCCGACGAGGTGGCCAGCGCCGCCCTGTTCCTCGCCTCCGACGAGGCGTCCTTCATCACCGGGGCGCAGCTCGTCGTCGACGGCGGCCTGATCGTGCACTGAGCCCATGACGATCTCCGATACCTCCGCCAGGCGCAGGGCCGTGGTGGTGCACCGGCGGGACGGCGGCCTGACGGTCAGCTGCGACCTGCTGCCCGTCCCGCCGATCGAGGGCGCCGCCCTGCGCGTCCGCCCCGAATACGTCGGCATCTGCGGGTCCGATCTCGAGCAGATCTTCGGCGAGATGGACCCGAGTTTCGAGGTGACCTTCCCGCACGTGCTCGGCCACGAGTGGTCCGGCGTGGTCGTCGCGGCCGGTCCCGCCGCCGCCCGCTTCCGGCCGGGCGACCGGGTGATCGGGCACGGCGCGCTCGGCGGCAACATCTGGTTCGGGGTGTCCACCGACGGCGCGATGGCCGACACCTTCCTGGTCCCCGAGGCGATGTGCTTCGCCGTGCCCCCCACCGTGTCCTCGCTGCGCGCCGCCCTGGTCGAACCCCTGGCCTGCTGCCTGCAGGCCCTGCGCACGGCCGGCGGGGTGGACGCCGGACACACCGTGGCGATCTTCGGATGCGGCGCCATCGGCCTGTCGATGGTGGGCCTGGCCCGCAGCCTCGGCGCCCGGGTCGTCGCCGTCGACCGCAGCCCGCACCGGCTGGGCATCGCCGCCCGGCTCGGCGCGGACCACTGCGTCGAGGCGGGCGACGACACCGCCGCCACCGTCCTGGACACGCTGGGCGGGCGCGGCGCCGACCTGGTGGTCGAGGCGTCCGGCGCGCCCGCGGCCCAGGTCGCGGCCCTCGAGGTCACCGCGCAGGACGCCCGGGTGCTGTTCATGGGACTGGCGCACCGGCGCTCCGACCAGGTGTCCCTGCACCAGATCCAGAACAGGAACCTGCGGCTGCTGTCGTCCACCGGCGCGCCGCCGCACATCTGGGAGCCCACGCTCCGGCTGCTCGACCGCACTGGCCTCAACCTGGAACCCCTGGTATCCGACGTGTTCGCCTTCGAGGACTGCGCCGCCGCCCTGGAGGCGGCCAGGGACGCCACCGCACACGCCAAGGTCATGCTCAGCCCGGACGGAGGCCGCCGGTGAGCCTGATGTTCACGCCGCTCACCATCCGCGGCACGACCTTCCGCAACCGCGCCTGGGTGTCCCCGATGTGTCAGTACGCGGCCGTGGACGGCCTGGTGTCGGACTGGCACCTGGTCCACCTGGGCGGCCTGGCGACCGGCGGCACCGGGCTGATCGTCGCCGAGTCCACCGGGGTCACCCCCGAGGGCCGGATCAGCCCGTACTGCGCGGGCATCTGGACCGACGAGCAGACCGAGGCGTGGGCGCGGATCGTCCGCTTCGTCCACGACCAGGGGACACCCATCGGCCTCCAACTCGCCCACGCCGGGCGGAAGGCGTCCACCTCGGCGCCGTGGACCGGCGAGCGGTGGGTGCCGTACGCCGACGGCGGCTGGCCGACCATCGGGCCGTCACCCGTCCCGTACGGCGACCTCCCCGCCCCCAGGGAGATGACCGAGGGTGACCTCGACGCCGTGCGCGACGCCTTCGCCGCCGCCGCGGAACGCGCCGTGCACGCCGGATTCGACTTGATCGAGATCCACGCCGCCCACGGCTACCTGCTGCACGAGTTCCTTTCCCCGCTGACCAACCTGCGTACGGACCGGTATGGCGGCTCGTACGACAACCGGGTCCGCTACCCCCTGGCGGTCGCCGCCGCCGTCCGCGAGGCGTGGCCGCAGGACCGCCCCCTGCTGGTCCGCCTCTCGGTCACCGACTGGGTGCCCGGCGGCTGGGACCCGGAGTCGTCGATCGAGCTGGCCAGGCGGCTGGCCGCCCTCGGCGTCGACCTCGTCGACTGCTCCTCGGGCGGGCTCGTCCCCGACGCCGCCATCCCGGCCGACGGCATGTACCAGAGCGACCTGGCCGAGGCGGTGCGCCGGGACGCGGGCGTCCGCACCGCCGCCGTGGGCAGGATCACCGACCCGGAGCAGGCCGAGACCGTGCTCGCCTCGGGCGCGGCCGACGCCGTCTTCATCGGCCGGGCCATGCTCCGCAACCCGCGCTGGCCGCTGGCCGCCGCCGCGGCGGTCGGGGCCGACCTGCCCTGGCCGGTCCGGTACGCGCGGGCCAAGCCCACCTACCCGAACGTGGAGAATTCGTGAAAATCAGATCCGAACTGTTCATCGGCGGCGAATGGGTGACCGGGACTGCCACGCTGCCGGTGCAGGACCCCGCGCTGGGCGAGACGATCACCGAGGTCGCCGTGGCCGGCGAGCGGGAGTGCGCCCAGGCGGTCGACGCGGCCGCCGCCGCCCTCCGGCCGTGGGCCGCCCGCGCTCCCAGGGAACGCGCCGAGATCCTGCGTCGCGCGTACGAGCTGATGACGGACGAGGCGGACGAGATCGCCCGGCTCATCGTCAGGGAGAACGGCAAGGTATTCGCCGACGCCAAGTCCGAGGTGGTGTACGCCGCCGAGTTCTTCCGCTGGTTCGCCGAGGAGGCCGTCCGGATCAAGGGCGACTACCGGCTCGCGCCCGGCGGCGACAAGCGCATCATCGTCACCCATCAGCCGATCGGGGTGTCGCTGCTCATCACGCCGTGGAACTTCCCGGCGGCGATGGCCACCCGCAAGATCGGCCCCGCGCTCGCGGCGGGCTGCTCGGTGGTGCTCAAACCGGCCACCGAGACCCCGCTGACGGCGCTCGCCATCGCCGACGTCCTGGCCCGCGCCGGGGTCCCCGGCGGCGTGGTCAACGTGGTCGTCGCGGCGCCCACCGCCCAGCGGGTACGGGAGATGCTGCACGACCCCCGCGTCACCAACCTCTCCTTCACCGGGTCCACCGAGGTCGGGCGGGTCCTGCTGCACGAGGCCGCCGACCAGGTGGTGCGCACCTCGATGGAGCTCGGCGGCAACGCGCCCTTCCTGGTGCTCGCCGACGCCGACGTCCGGGCCGCCGTGGCCGGGGCGATGGTCGCCAAGCTCCGCAACGGCGGCGCGGCGTGCACCGCCGCCAACCGCTTCTACGTGCACGGCTCCGTCGCCGACGAGTTCACCGCGGAGTTCGCCCGCGCGATGGCCGCCCTGAAGGTGGGCTCCGGCCTCGACCCGGCCAACCAGATCGGCTCGCTCGTCTCCACCACCGAGCGCGGCAAGGTCGCCGACCTGGTCGACCAGGCGGTCGGCGCCGGCGCCCGGCCGGTGACCGGCGGCGCGATCCTCGACGGGCCCGGGGCGTTCTACCCGCCGACGGTCCTCGCCGGAATCGCACCGGACGCCGACATCCTGGACGTGGAGATCTTCGGGCCGGTCGCCCCCATCGTGGTGTTCGACTCCGACGACGAGGCGGTGGCCAGGGCCAACGCGACGCCGTACGGGCTGATCAGCTACGTCTACACCGGGGACTTCCGCCGCGGGCTCCAGATCGCGGAGCGGCTCGACTCCGGCATGGTCGCCCTCAACCGGGGCGTGCTCTCCGACCCCGCGGCGCCGTTCGGCGGCTTCAAGCAGAGCGGGCTCGGCCGGGAAGGCGGATTCGACGGGATCCACGAGTTCCTGGAGACCAAGTACATCGCCGCCGACATCTGACTCGAACCAACGAAAGTGGAGTGACAATGCAGACGAACCTCGAGGGACGGAAGGTCCTGGTCACCGGCGGCGCCTCCGGCATCGGCGCGGCGACCGTCCGCGCGATGCTCGCGGAAGGGGCCGTCGTGGTCGCCGCCGACCACGACGCGGGCCTGCTCGACCAGCTGGAGACCGAGACCAAGGACCGCCCCGGCACCCTGCGCTCGGTCCGCGCCGACCTGTCCACCCTGGACGGCTGCGAGAGCGCGGTCGCCGGCGCCCTCGACGCCCTGGGCGGCCTGGACATCCTCGTCAACAACGTCGGCTCCGGCTCCGTCCGCACCTTCGAGCAGCTCACCGACGACGAGTGGCTGCACACCATGAACCTCAACTTCATGAGCTACGTACGGGTCTCCCGGGCCGCCCTGCCCCACCTGCGCGCCTCGCGGAACTCTCCGGCGATCGTCAACAACGCCTCCGACCTGGCACGTCAGCCGGAGACCCAGCCGATCGACTACGCCGCTTCCAAGGCCGCCGTCCTCGCCGTCACCAAGGGCCTGTCCCGCGCCGAGGGCCCGCACATCCGCGTCAACGCGGTCGCCCCCGGCCCCATCTGGACCCCGTTCTGGACCAAGCCGGGCGGCTTCGCGGACACCCTCGCCGAACTGCACGGCATGGAGCCGATGGCGGCGGTCGAGCACGAGATGAAGCTGCGCCAGCTGCCCCTCCAGCGCCTCGGCACGCCCGAGGAGGTCGCCAACGTCATGGTCTTCCTCGCCAGCCCGCTGTCGGCTTTCGTGACCGGCGCGGTGTGGGGGGTCGACGGCGGGAGCATCCGCGCCCTGTACTAATAGGTCGCCTCAGCCAGCAGGGCACATATGAGACAGGTGGCGTGGAGGGCGATACCGGCTGGTATCGCCGCGACCGCTTGGTGCCCGTGCCGTGCCAATTTTTAGGAGTACACCTTTAAGGACTGTGCTCCTAAAAATTGAAGGTCAAGATGTCGTTTCCGCGGCCATCGGACATGTTCGACCGCGACGGGGAGTGGGACCAGCTCTCGCGGTTCGTCGCCAACGACTCCCAGGGCGCCACACTCGGCGTGGTCTCCGGGTGGCGTGGCAAACGATCGCGTCTTGTTCCATCCTCGCCAGAAAAGTGAACCCGGTTTGCTTTTGAACCCGGTTTGTCTTTAGGCTTGGCTTGTGACCGGATTGAGGGAGCGCAAGAAGGAGCAAACCCGGCAGCGGATCGCTGAGGTGGCCATGCGCCTGTTCGTGGAACGCGGCTACGACGCCGTCACGATCAACGAGATCGCCGCCACCGCCGAGGTTGCCAAAGTGACCTTGTTCAAGTACTTCCCGAGCAAGGAATCGCTTGTCCTCCAAGGCGTGGCCGAAGACGATCTGGCCCAGATCGTCTCCAGCAGGCCGGCTGGCCAGTCGCCCCTCACCGCTCTTCGCACGCACTACCTGGCAACCACGGCGTCCGGCGGCCCGGCCCAGGAACATGGTCGCATTCGAGCAGGTGACGCCGGGCAAGACGATTGCCTTGATCAGGACGAAGGTGCGAGGAAGCAGCAGGACCAGGCCCGGGAAGCGCTCATCACTCGGATGCGAGTGATCTTCGACAACCCCGCCCTCTCCAGCGCGGCCAACGAGTTGCTCTACCGCCAACGCCAAGCCCTGGCCCACGTACTCGCCCAGGACCACGACGAACTGACGGCCACCCTGATGGCAGCCCAGATAACCGCCTCGATCCTGACCATTCAGGAAACGTTCTACCGCCGCCTGGTGGCAGGGGCCACGCTCGCCGAGGCGGGGCGCAAGCTCGGCTCCGACGTCGAACTCGCCTTCAACCTCCTAGAACACGGTTTCGACCAACCGGAAGGACAATGAACATGCGCGCCCGGGGGATCAACTACGACACCGGTTTCCTCCCCGGTGACAGCTTCAGCCGCAGGCATTTCGACCCGCGATCCGTACAACACGACATCGACGTCATCGCCGGCGAACTCCACTGCGACGCCATCCGCATCTCCGGCAGAGAACCCGACCGGCTGACCCTCACCGCCGAACTCGCGGCCGCCGCCGGCCTCGAAATCTGGTTCGCCCCCTTCCCTGTGGATCTCCCGCCCGACGAGATGTTGTCCCTCTTCGCGGACTGCGCCCAACGCGCCGAGTCCATCCGCGGGTCCGGCGCCCGGATCTCTCTCGTCACCGGCTGCGAGATCAGCGCTTTCGGCAGCGGCTTCATCCCCGGCGCCACCTTCCAGGACCGCATGCAGACCATGGCGACCGCCGACCTCAGCTGGTGGCAGTCCCTCGGCCCGGTCCTGGAAACCCTCAACAATTTCCTGGCCCAGGCGGCCACCACCTCCCGCGCGCACTTCAACGGCCCGATCACCTACGCCTCGGGTCCCTGGGAATTCATCGACTGGACCCCCTTCGACATCGTCGGCGTA
Source organism: Acrocarpospora sp. B8E8 (assembly GCF_039871605.1). Lineage (NCBI taxonomy): Bacteria > Bacillati > Actinomycetota > Actinomycetes > Streptosporangiales > Streptosporangiaceae > Acrocarpospora > Acrocarpospora sp. B8E8. The sequence continues at coordinate 85,209 of NZ_JBDPLV010000005.1, forward strand.
GACGCCTACCGGGCCGGCTACAACGCCGAGACCTTCCCATCCGAGATACGAGCCCACCACGAACACGGAAAACCGGTAGCCGTTCTGGAATTCGGCACCTGCGCCTACCAGGGTGCCTCCGAGCTGGGTGGCATGGCCTGGCAACCGCCCGCGAACGCCGTACCCGACGAGTCCGAGCAGACGACCTACTACACCGAACTGATGGCCATCTTCGAACAAGAATCCATAGACACCGCTCTGTGGTTCACCTTCGCCGCCTTCAACCTCACCAACGAAGCCGACATCGCCTCCTACGGCGTGGTCAAAATGCTCGACGAAACAAAATGGCGTCCCAAAGCCCTATTCCACACGATGGCCGCCTACAACCGGTCACGAAAAGGTTAGTTACACCCTTTGAACGGTGAGCGGTCGAGCCGATGAGGGTAGGGCACGCAGCCCGACTCCCCTCTGAAGTGCGGTGGTGGGAAGCCCGCTCAACACTGTCCTGCCGGGGCATCACCGGGCGACCGGACCTGCTGCTCGTAAGCCGGCCGTTCTCAGGTACGCATGGGCACGCTGCAAGATCTACGATGACGCTGCATCTGATCTACTCCACCCACCACCAGCCGTTGCCGAGGTCCCGGACGGGTCTGCCGAAGTCATCGGTAGCGATCTTGATGATCATCTCGGAGGTCGGCGGGTGCCGTAGATAGGCGATCCCTCTGCCGCTCTCCGCCCGCCAGGGTTCTACGAACACCGGAAGGTAGAGACCTCCTCCTTGTTGTCGTACCTGGCCGTCTAGCGAGAAGTACTTCATCCACCATGGCACCGTGAGCGGTCGGTTGAGCTCGTTCTCCGCCACAAGAGCGGCGAACTCATCCCGGTGGAACCGGAACTGACTGTCGATGTAGAGGGTCTGCCAGTCAATCCTGAAGATGACCACCCCAGGTGAGACACGACCAGATCTCCCGACGCACCTACACATCATTCGCACGACTTCTCCACACCACGATCCGCGCCTCGGGATCACCGGCGAGCAACGGCGCGCAGCCGGGGGCGGTGCTCAAGAAGGCGAAGCTCGGCGGATTTCACTCCCATGATCTTCATCGAGATGCCCGTCCCGGTGCCCGGTCCCGGACAGATCCAGGTGCGCATCGCCGCCGCGTTCATCAACGCGGTCGACATCAACGCGCCCGGCGGCGCGTTCGGCGACCTCGTCACGCTGGAATTCCCGCACGTCCTGGGCCAGGATTTCGCCGGTACGGTCACCCAGGTCGGCCCGGGAGCCACCGGCTACCGGCCGGGTGATGATGTCTTCGGGTTCGCGCTGCCGCGGGCGCTGCGTCCGCTGACCGGGTCGCGGCCGTCGCTGAGCTCCGGCACAGGTTGGGAGCGGCACCCTACCTGAAGATCGCCGTCTCGAACGGGACAAGGTTCGGCACAAATAGGGGCTACAGCAAGATGTGCGTGACGACTGGCAGTCGGGATGGGGGCGACCGGCTCTGCGCTGTTGGTGCGTAGCAGGCATGGCTTGTGCATTTGGTCGTCCTGGGGGAACAAGACGGAGGCCATGAGCAGATGCGTAGCTGATTGCATGAGCGGGTAGAGTCGGATTATCGGAGAATCCGAATGTGTGATGGAGGTGGATTGTGGCGACGCTCGCAGGCAAGGTACCGCAGGAGCCGCGGTTGAGGGCTCGCGCAAAGGTTCGCGCGAAGTCGCAGCTCACCCTGCCAGAGGAGGTTCGCCAGGCACTGCATATCGGTGAGGGTGATGAGGTGGAGTTCGCGGTCCTGGACGATGGCACCATCACTGTGCGGGGTTACATCTCCATTCCTACTGATCAGGCATGGTTCTTCGCTCCGGAGTGGCTGGCCGGAGAGCGGGAGGCGGACGAGGACATCAGGCTTGAGCGAGGGACCAAGCACGAGTCCGCGGAGGACATGTTCGCTCACCTGGACAAGCTGGGGGCGGCGGACGACTGATGCCGACCTTCGAGACCACGCCGCGATTCGAGCGAGACTGGAAGAAGCTTTCCGAGCCGCGACAGGCTCTGTTCCGCAAAGTCGTGATGGAGGCGTTCGTTCCTGATCTGGCCGCTCCAGAACGCCCCTTCCGTCCAGGGCTGCGGGTGAAGGGCGTCACCGCTCATCCTGGCGTCTTTGAGATGACTTGGGACGGTGACGGTCGGGCCACTTTCAGCTACGGAGAGGAACAGATCCCTGGTGAACCTCACGTGGTGTGGCGGCGAATCGGAACTCATTCGATATTTACGCCCCCACCCGGCCCATAGGGTTGTCGCTTATGCGCAGACTCGTTTCCGTGCTCAGGAACTGTCCCTTGGCCCAGGCTTGTTACAGCAAGTGATGCGAGCGGTCGCACTGACCATCCCTATCAGCACCACGATCAACCGGCAGACGACCTGGGTCTTTTCGTACGCGGAGCGGGCGACGGAATCGAACCCACGCTGTCAGCTTGGGAATCATCTACTGACCTTGCTGCTCTGAGCTGGGGAAACGGGGTGCAGGTCTAGGGCGGGTCGAGTGGCCGTGAGTCCTCGTGAGTGACCGCGCTTCTCCGCCTGTTCTGGCACGCATCTGGTACGACGCCGATCTGTCCCTATCGGTGCTGTGGTGTGCGCATCGGGGCTTGATCTCCTGGCGCTGTCATCTGACATCATCGCCAGATGTTCGACTTCGGGGTCGCTGGCTCTAGGCCGATGTGGCTGAGGGGGTGTTCGGTTGTCACTGCCGCTCATGGTCGGAGACTGGCCATGCTGGAAGGCCGGAGGCTGACCCGTGCTCCGTTGGTCTGGGTCTTGATGAGGATGTCTGGTTCGCCGATGGGTTGGTCCTGTTGGACTTCGAGGGTGAGCACGTCGAGATCGTTCACCAGAGGTTCGAGGAAGTCTCGATCACGTGGGACATCGTTGATCCGACTCGGCCCGTGGATTGGGCCGGAGAGGGATTTCGGCTGGTGTGGTGAGAGGGTGTGCCGGGCGGCGAGTTGGCCGCGTTGGAGGGGCAGCGGTTGCAAGCCGTAGAGCTTTTCGAATGGGCAGGTTTGGGGATGGTGGCTGTCGGCTTCGTCTCCCCCGGAGGGCCGGGTGGCGATCTGCAACGCCCCTTGACGAGAACGGCATGGCGTTTGGGCTTCTAGATTGCCGATGCGTACGCCACAGGCTCGGTGTGTAGCCATCGATCGTATGGGACAGTCGGGGGCACTGTTATCTACACGGTTTCGAAGCGGGAGTTATGGCGGCGGAGTTTCAGCTCGGCGATTACATCCTGGTGCAGGACGGTAGGACCCTTGAAATCTTTCACCGGGGTCTGTCCGAGAGTAGCCGCTACCATGTGGCGTTTCTTGGGGTGGATGTCCAGCCGCACGGCGATGGGTTCAAGGTTCGGCTTGGCGCCAGGCGGGGCGACGACCAGGTCATAGGCGGGGTGAGGCTGAGGATGAACCAGGAGGAGTTCGCACGGTTTGGTGATTTCATCGCCTTGGCTATCGCGGCACGCGACGGGGTGAGCTCTCGGAACGAGTCCGCCTCGCTCTGAAGGTCGAGTTCGTGCACCGGCACCGTTTAGGTGCCCGGGTCGAGGCTCGCTTGAAGATCGCGACCTGGATCGCCGACTTCTACAACACACGCAGGCGGCACAGCGCCAATGACGGGCTGCCACCCCATCGCACTCGAGCGTCAGCTGATCGAGCAGAGGCAATCGTCATCGACCCTGTTCAGGGCCGATGGCATAAGAGCGTCTCCACGGTTTGAGGGGATTGACGGGGAGCGTGCTGAAGTGAAATGGCGGTCTAAGTTCGTGCCGGAACACAAGGAGGAGAACACCATGGGCACGATCCACATCGACCTGTTCGCGACGCTCGACCTGGTTGGCCAGGCGCCGGGTGATCCAGAGGAGGATCCCGACGGCTTTCCATTCGGGGGATGGCAGGCACCCTTGTTCGACGAGACAGTCGGCCAGCACGTCACAGCTGGCATGCAGGGCATGGACGCCCTGCTCCTGGGCCACAAGACCTACGACATCTTCGCCGCGTTCTGGCCGAACCAGGTCGACGGCGTCGACGGCGGGATCGCCACGCTGTTCAACAGCATCCCGAAGTACGTCGCCTCGCGAGGCAACCCGGATCTGGGCTGGGCAGGCTCGACGCAACTGGGGCCCGACCTGGTGAGCGCCGTGCACGAGCTACGTGACAAGCATGAGCACATACACGTGATCGGAAGCCTGAACCTGGTGCAGACCCTCCTGCACGAGCGCCTCTTCGACCGGCTCGACCTGTGGATCTTCCCCATCGTGCTCGGCGTCGGCAAGAAGGTGTTCGACGGCGGTGCGGTGCCTGCCAACCTGATGCTCCTCGAGCCGTCCATCACCTCGCCCAAAGGCGCCGTGCTCCTGCGCTACGGCCTCGGTGCGGGGACCCCAGGCGCCGGGGACATGCGGCGCGAAGACCGCGGCGTCGGTTCGAACTGACGTGGCAGACGGGACGATCAGATCCCCACAGCCATCTACGGCTCTCGCGTCGGAACGTCGATCATCCCGGAGCCGAGGCTCCCGCCGGAGGCGTGAAAGGTTCTAATGTTCTTCTTCGCGCGCCCAAGGGAAGGGGGGAAGTGTCCCGGGGATGCCGACCCAAGGGTCTGGATATGTGTTCTTGCAGACGGCACAGCGAGCCGGGGCAATGCCAGTGCCTCCCACGACTGAGCCATGTTCACTTGGTAGCACGGGATCTACGTATCCGTTGATTTCGACTTCCAGCGCGGGCCACGGCGGGTTACAGGTGCACCCGTCCAGCTGTCGACGCTTCCACATTCGGGCCCACTTCACGCCGCACTCCGATCATGCTCAGGTTCGGTCATGGTAGTGGCGGCGTGCCGCTGGAGTCGGTGGCGTTGTTTGGGTACGGCGGGCATGCGGTGCGGGTACGCCCCGGGCCGCCGCCGGCCGGCGGATGTCGAACACGGCCGCGAGTGCCGGTCGACTGGACGCGTGAGCGTGTCTGCTGGAACTGGTCGGCTCCTATCCTGATCGAATGAACCTGGAATTCGGCGGTGAGATGTGGTTCTGGAAAGGCCCGGCGCCGTGGCACTTCATCACCGTTCCGGAAGAGGAGTGCGGTGAGCTGGAAGCGGCTTCCAGGCTCGTGACGTACGGCTGGGGCATGATTCCGGTGACGGCGCAGATCGGGGGAACCGGGTGGAAGACGTCGCTGTTCCCGAAAGATGGGCGGTACATCGTGCCGGTGAAGGCGTGGGTGCGGAAGGCCGAAGGGCTTGAGGTAGGCGACATGGTGACGGTCCGCCTGGCCGTCGATGTCTGACCAGCCCCCGCACGCTGGGACTCACTACCGCTCGTGGCCAACGCTGAGGAAATCACCCACGTGGTTTGCTGCCGCGACGTCTCTTGGAGGGTAGCGTCCGGATGCTCGTCACATCGGGGCGTCGGCCGTCGCCGGGCGGCGGCGCCGTACGAGGCGGCGGACGAGGGTGGGCGCGGCCGCGCCGAGGACGGCGAGCAGCACCACCGCGCTGAGCAGGCCGAGGATCCGCCACTGGATCCGCGCCTCGCCGGGGAGCGCTGGGACGGGGTACTCGATGTACTTCGCGGCGGTCGCGGCGACGGCGCGGCCGTCGGTACGGGCGATGTCTCGCAATACCGGGTCGAATCCGGAGTCACCGGGGTACGCGGCTGCCTGCGGCAGGAATACCGCCGCCCCGTCGACGGCGAGGGTGGTCCGTTCGACGCCCGGCACGACGAGGCGGTCAAGGCCCGCGACCTGATCGATGGGGGTTGCGAGCAGCCGCATGCCGTGCGCGGTGGTGACGACCGGATGCTCGGCGACCGGGATGATGTGCGCGGTGAACGCGGTACCGCCGTAGAGGTCGGCTGCGGCGGCGACGTCGATCTCGTCCACCCCGTCGGTGAGGCCGAGACCATAGGTCGGCTGGAACCACGGCAGTGTCGCGTTCAGCGCGTACGGATAGTCGGCCAGGGAAACGCGCTGCGCGGGGATTTCCGGGGCGGTGGTGGTTGACGGGTCCCATCCGGGGTAGTCGACCCGGGCGCCGATCCGCGCTGCTTCGTCCGCGCCGGCGAACCGTTGCACCAACTGCAGTGCGCCGATGATCCCGGAGCTGACACCCGCGGTGGTCACCACGTCGCCGTCCTGCACCCACCGTGTCCCGGCGATCCAGGCGGGGAGGACGAGCACGTGGACCCGAGTGGCTGGCATGCCATCAGCCTAGGAATCGGCATCGTCTGCACGCGAGAGCGGATCGGGCAGGAAACCGGACGGATCCGGTAGCCGATGGCCGACCGGCGCCACTGCCCCGGGACAAGATCGACCTTGCCGAACAACGCCTGGGTTTCGCCTTTGCTGGCGTTGATCTACGGCGAGCTGGCGAATGGCGGGTTCGGTCCTGACTATCAGCTTCTCAGTCTCATCAATGGACCGACCTCCGAGCAGGCGGTCGACCGCTACACGGATCTGGCACGCGGTCGATCGCCCTGACTGGGAGCGGTCACGCTCACCACAACCAGGAGGTCGGTCGTTCGCAACCCGACTGGGACACCAGGTCACGCCGCTGTTCGGTATCCGCGCGTGCGCTGACATGAATAGGGTCGCAGCCATGAGTTTGGAAGGTCACTCGATCGTCGGTGATGTCTGCGCGGAATGTGGTGAGCCGCGGGATCGGCATGATCGGCATGTCCGATTCCGCCTCCCGGATCCCGTGCTGGGACTCGATGAGGCTGAGCGGGAGGCCCTCACATGGAGCACCGACAACATGATGCAGGTACAGGGCTATGGCGCGTTCATCCGCTGCCTCCTGCCGGTGTCGTTGACGGGAGGCTACAGCGTGACCTTCGCTGTGTGGTTGGGCGTGCATCCGGATGTGTTGCAGAAGGCGTACGCGATTTGGTGGGAACCGGAGTACGCGACGTTGAAGCTGTCCGGGGTGCTGGCCAATGCGATTCCTCCGTGGAGGGATCAAGTCATGGCGGCCCCAGCAGCGGCGGTCGTTCGGAACCGCGAGGAACTGCCGTACATCACGCGTAGCCGGCATTCAGTCCTGTCGGATGTCCTTCGCCGGGAGTGGCCGCATGCCGATGTCCTGTCCAGGGTGCCGTAGAGATCTCCACCCAAGAGACCCTCTGATCGTCAAGCATGCGTGTGGTCAGTCGATCGCCGTGAGGTCGACGATCACCTTGCGGTAGGTCAGCGTGGTCGCGAGGTGGTCGAGCGAGGGGGAGTCATCGGGGTGCAGATCGGTGGTCACCCCCGTGGCCAGGTCCGCCAGCAGGTGAAAACGGCTCGATTTGGGTGATGAGAACAGCAGGAAGCGGTCCAGAGCGGGCGCGTTGTGCTGCCAATTCGGCATGGTGCGCATCGAGGTGCCGTCCCGGCGCCCGACCCGATCGCGGCTGACGCACCAGGTGATCGAGCAGGAGGTAGGCGCCCGCCAGGCCGGCGCGGTGCGCCGTTCGCCGGTCAGCGCGTTGACGATCTCGGCGTGCACGACCTTCGGGGGGTCCTCGAGGCGGAACCCGGGCCGGCCCGAGCCACGGCCAGCGCACCATCGTGCAGACCCTTCGTGTCCTCGATCGGCCTCGGCGTGCCGCCGGTGAGCGGCACCTCGCACGCGCCGCCGGCGCCCGACCGGGTCTACCCAACGAGGTCGGGACGGTACTGCGGGCGATCCACGTCCATGCGGTCGACGTACCGTGTCAAGCCGGTGGTGCCAGGCGTTTTCACGCCCGCTCTGGGGGCACGTCATCCGCCCGCGGCGTCCTCGGCCTCCCAGCGTAGCAGGTCGCCCGGCTGGCACTTGAGTACCTCGCAGAGCGCGGCGAGCGTCGCGAAGCGCACCGCCTTGGCGCGGCCATTCTTGAGTACCGCCAGGTTGGCGGGCGTGATCCCTACGCGGTCCGCGAGTTCGCCCACGGACATCTTCCGCCTGGCCAGCATCACGTCGATGTCGACGGCGATCGGCATCAGATCACCTCGTCCAACTCGGCCTGCATCTGCGCCGCTTCGACGTCGCGCGCGACGGCCTGGGCGAGCAGCATCCGCAGCACGAGCACGATGAGCGCGACCCCCAGGATGGCCAGGCCGACCCCGCCCATGATGACGGTGACGCCCGGGTCGTCCCGCTGGTCCGGCGCATTGAGGGCCGTGACCGCGAACCACAGGAGGGCAGCCGCCACGATCGCGCCGATCACGGCGTCCACGTACCGGAAGGCGGCGTGGGAGAACACGGTTCCGCGTCGCACCATCGTCACCAGCCGCCATACGCTGACCAGGGCGACCTGGCCCGCCACCATGCCCAGGATCGCGATCACGCGCAGCGGGGTCAGCGGGAGCGACCCGTCCTCCGGGTCGCCCCCGCTGACCAACACCCACACCATCAATGCCTGTACGAACACGGTGCCGGCGAGCAGCACCACGAGAACGGCGCGAAGCGCACGCACTGTCAGCTTTCCCATGCCCCATCCTTCTATCGAGTTGCGATGAGAATCTATCGAGTATCGATAGGCGAAGCAAGGGCTGGGGCGGAGGGTTGGCGGCGGTTTCGCACCGTGGCGGAACGCCGTCGCCCCCTCCCATGGCATTCGCGCGAACCGTCTTGATCTGTCAGCTGGTCAAGGTGGCGCGGCAAACGAGGATGCGCCCGTCCATGGTGCCGATGACGACGGTGCCGGGCGGGTGCGTGCCGAGTGACAGCGGGACGACGGGATGACCGTTGACCATGAGCCGCTAGTGGCCGAGGACGTGCCCGTCAGTGGCGCGAAGCGCGAGGAGTTCGCGCGAGTTGAGGGTGATATAGCGATGCCACCGAGGGCGTCCACCGCAGTGACCTGGTGGTCGGCGGAGTGCGTCCATCGGGTGTGACCGTCGGGGTAGGACCGGCGTACCACGTGGACGTTGCCGGGCAGCGGGCCCATCCATGGTGGAGGCGGCCAGCGTGGATCACCGCATCCCCTTCGGTGTCGCTGACGAACACCCCGGGGCCATCCATGATGCGCCCCCCACGGGCGGCATTCCACTCCAGCGGAAACAAGCGCTCGATGACGCGTCGCGCCGGGTCCCACGCCACCACCCATTTGTCCTCGTATGGCTCCTTGCCCATGCCTTTTGAGGAAGAGCAGAGCGGGGCTCGGCGGATGTCGAAGAAATGGTTGAACAGGTCGTAGCCCCCCAGATCGACCTCGGCGGCCGGAACCGCTCCGAGTATCGGATCATCGAGCCGCTTCTATCACGCGATCATGCGTCCCCACTGGGCGCAGTTGGAACGGGTACGGCATGGGCGAAGCTGCTTTCGTCCTGTCGGCCATCGGTTGCCGAGCCGCAAGCTGGACGGGTACGTCGGCATCCAGAACCACAGCGGCGCCGACCAGGTCGCGTTCCGCAATATCCGGATCAAGGAGCTCGGCACGCAGCCCTACGGCAGCTGAGCACCAAGGCCGGCCGGGAGCCATCGCGGCTCCCGGGCGGCCGGACCACGAGCACGGCGATGATCGTCAGTTGGCCCGGTGCCGCCGGTTGTAGCGGGCGACGCGAGCCCTGTTGCCGCAACGGGAGGCCGAGCAGGGCGTCGGTCGCTCGATCCGCTCGGCGCGGGTCAGCTGACCTTCACAAAACCTGGAGAAGGCCGTAGGCCCTGGCCGTCCTGGGCTCGGAGAAACTCTGGACGCGCTTGAGTTTCTTGCTCAGCACGACGATCGTGTTGTGGCTTGTCCCCTTGACCCGGACCGCGAGGCGTCCGTCGCGCAGGTAGATCGCGCCGATCAGGGTACCGCTGACGGGGATGGCCACCTTCGCGCCGGTGGCCGTGTTCACGATCGTGGGGCGGTACCAGCTCGGCCAGCCGCCATCGCCGCCGGGGTCGGAGGGCTTGATGGTCCGGACGATCACCTTCCGGCCGTCCGGGGAGAGGCTCTGCACGTGGTTGGCCAGCTTGATCCCGGGCAACTTGCGAGATTTGCGGGTCTTCAGGTCCAGCAGGTAGACCCCCTCGGTGTTGCCTGCGTACCCGGCCAGGTAGCGGCCGTTGCCGGACCAGGCCAGGTGACAGACGCCGAGGCTTCGCCCGGCATTCTTCTTGCCGGTTCCGTCGGCGTTCACGATCGTGATGGCGTCGCCGGGCGACAGGTACGCGACACGCCTGGAGTCCGAGGACCAGACGGGTGTGCCGCACGGGCCTCCGGCGGCGGCGCCGGAGGCGATGACCTTGTCCTTGCCGCCGGAGATGGGGACGACGTGGACCTTTCCGTCGGGGTCGATGTAGGCCACCTTATTTCCGTCCGGAGAGGCGGAGAACTGGCCCATTTCGTCGACCTTGGTCTTCTTCAAGCCCTGACCTGGCCGGTAGCGGTAGACCTCGACCGTGTCGGAGAAGGTGTAGAACACCGCCCCCTTGACGGTGGCCGCCTGGGTGGCCGCCTGAGCCGCGCTGACGGGAACAGTGAGCGTGGCCACCAGCGCGGTCACGGTCAGCACCCCGAGTCTCACCCCGCCGGTCTTCGTGGATTTCTTGACGGACAGCACAATCGTCACCCTGTAACAGCATGAAAAATTAACAACGTCCTATTAGATGCAGGGACGAAAGGAATTGTTCTTCTGGCCGGGCGACGGTGTCCGCGGGGGGCGGCGCGGAAGGATTCGACCTGGGCGTGCTGCTCGGCGGCTCAACTGCGCAGCTGCGCGTTGAGCCGTGCGGCCTGTCGCGTGAGGTGGTCGCGTTCGGGGAGGTTGGGCGCTGAGAGATCAGGGCGGACAACACGGAGGCAGATGCGCAAAAGCGCTGGCCAATATATCGGCTCCCGATATATGGTCCCCGCATGGCCAAGATGACAGAGGCGACGTACTTCATCCTCGCCGCACTCCTAGAGGCCCCTCTCCACGGCTACGGGATCATCAAACGTGCAGGTGAGCAATCGGCTGGGCGGGTGAAACTCGCCGTCGGCACCCTGTACGGCGCGCTCGACCGACTCGCGGAGGCGGGCCTGGTGGTGGTCGACCGTGAAGAGGTCGTCGACGGCCGGCCGAGGCGCTACTACAGGATCACCGACGTCGGCGTTACTGCCGTCCGCGAGGAGGCCGTACGGCTTCAGCAGGCCGCCAGGGTCGTCACGGGCCAGATCGCGGTGATGGGCGCATGAGCACCGGGGCCGCGCTCGAACGGCGCTACCGCAGTCTGCTCAGGGCCTACCCGAAGGTCTACCGCGACTGGCACGGTGAGGAACTCGTCACCACGCTGATGGCGGCGTCCGATCCGCAGACGCGCCGTCCCCCACTCAGGGAGGCGGTCGCTCTCATCGTCGGCGGGTTCGCCGCCCGCGCGCGGAACGCCAGGGCCACCGGGGCGCCCTGGTGGGCGGACGGGCTGCACCTGGGCGTGCTCGCAGTCGCGACGACCACGTTCGCCATGAAGATCGAGATGCTGCCGCATTTCATCCGGCCGATCTGGACCCTCGGCGCGATCGTGCTGATGGTGGCGATCATCCGCGGATGGGTACGGCTGGCGCTTCCCCTGGCACTGATCGCGGCGCTCGAGTCCAGCCGCTTCCTGGTCTTCCGAGGCGATGCGCTGAGGGTGGCCGACTTCGGTCCCGCCTATGTCGAGGTGTCGAGCATGATGCCCTTCTGGGTGATTGCCGCCGGCCTGGCCGTACTCGCGGTGAGGCCCGGGAAGGGCCTTCCTGCTCGATCATGGTTGTGGCTTCTTATTCCAGCGTTCTGCTGGGGGCTGCAGTTCGCCGTCGGCCTGGGCTACGTGGAGTATCTGCCGTGGCTGCTTTCCCGGGCGGGCGTCGAGGTGCTGGTGCTCGGGGCCGTGCTCTGGGCCACGGTCGCAATTCGGGATGCCAGGTGGGCGCTCGCGGCCGCCATCTATTTGATCCCCGGCCTGACGTACCTGGGTGCGAACCTCTCCATGCACGGCAGAAAGGGCTTCGCCTACTGGGGGCTGCTCACCCTGCTCGTGATCTCGTCATTCATCGTGGCCCAACGGACCAGAGAGAAGGTCTGATTCCCCGCGAATGTGAATTGACGCGACCTATTCAGAGAACTGTGCCACCCTATGCGGCCTGGGAACACTTGTGGATCAGTCCGCCTGCCCCGATTTCGTTACTCTCGAACCGTCGTCGGCGCAAGCGGCGGCGAAGTGGGGGAGCAGGCCGCCCCAGCCCGCCCGGTTGGCGTCACGCCACTGAGGTCCGCGGGTGCCGAGCCGTTCCCAGCCGCGGTGTTCGATCTCCACTCGGGTAGTGGCGTCGTCGTTATCGATGAAGGTGATTTCCACCTCGGTGGCGTCGGAACGATCACGGTTAAGGTGCCACAGGTAGCCGATTCGCTGTGGCGGCTCCCATACGGTGATCTCGCCCCAGTCGTGCTCGGCCCCGGCGCCGAGGCGCTCGAAGATTCGGCCGCCCACCCGGGGTTCGAGGATGACGTCGACCTCTGGCCGGCCGCTCACGGTGTGGTCGCGTGGCCACCACAGCGAGATCTTCGACGTCCACACCTCGAAGGCGTGCACGGGCGGGCAGTTGACCTGAAAGGACATGCGCAGCGGTTCGATCACGGCTGTTCCCCGAGCTGTTCGATGTTCTCCGCGGCCAGCCGGAACCGGGCAGCGGCCGTACCCCACACCTGGGCCAGATAACGGTGGACGGCCTCTACACCCTCATCGTGCAGCCGGTAGATGCGGCGCGTGCCCTGGGCCTGCTCAACCACGAGGCCGGCGTCCTTGAGCAGGCGAAGATGGCGGGAGACCGCGGGCCGGCTGATCGGCAGGGCATCGGCGATCTCGCGGACCGAACGGCCGTCACCGCCGCCGGAGCCGAGCATTTCCACAATGGCACGGCGATTCGGATCGCCTAACGCATCGAACGGGTCGCCGACCGGACTTAGCGATGCCACAACCTCAGCCCAGCCCTTCCACTCGTTCCTTGAGGCCGGTGGCGAACTTATCGAAGGACGGCTGCAGGTCGGGCATCGACCGCCAGATCAACGGCAGCAGCGGACCGGTGTACTCCTCACGAACCGTGAACGTCGTGGTCCCGTTCTCCCCGGGGGACAGCGAATAGGTGCGTACTCCCTTGAACAGCCCAAGCGGCATCCCTCCGCTCCACACCATCCGCCGGTCGGGCACCAACTCACTCACCTTGACCGGGAACGCCCGGCCCGGACTGACCTCGGCGAAGACCTTGAGTTTCGCGCCGAGCCCAACCGTCCCCTCAACCCGCTCTACGCCAGAGTCCCATTCTGGGTACGCCGACACATCGGTCAGGATCGGCCAGATCCTCTCCGGTTCAGCTTTGATCACCGAACTGGCCTGGTACGACTCCATGATTTCGGTCCTTCCCGCAGACTCCGTAACAGGAAGGCTACGGTAACGGAAAAGTTACCAACAGTCCATATGGTCGATGAAGCATCCGCGACCAGTGAGCCATTCCGTGTAACCGTCCGCACTCCGTGGGGAGGCGCCAGCCCGCGTTGGAGATCGCTACAGGTGCAGGGTTCCGCTGCGGGCGCGGTGCTCACGATCGGCACTGCTCCGACCTGCCGAGGCGTCAGGCCTGGCCGTGCGCTGGAGCCGGCATGCGGACGTCGCCGGGGGCGGGTATAGCGCGCGAATCCCGAAATTGTGTAAAGAATGGGGTGATAACAATCTTGTTCACTCGCGCTGGGGAGGCCTAGCAACGTTGGCCATGCCAAGGGCCGATGGCCCGCCGATGAGCATCGAAGGAGTCGACTTCGCGCTGCGTCGCCGTGCCGAGGAACGTGACAGGATCTCAAGCGACCTGCTCGACCTCGACTCGCACCCGGGTTACCAACTGCTCGACGGGGCGCGGCTGACCGGGGAGACCCGGCGCCGCTGGGACGAAGCCCAGGCCAGAGCGGTCACCCTGTGGTGGTTGTTCGACGCCTACCGGAAGGTGCTCGATCGCGCGCAGCAGCTCAGGGCAGGCAAGCCCGACCTGGCCGCGCTGACCGGGCTGCTCTCCGGCCCATCGGTGGAGCTGAAACCGGAGAACGTACCGGTCGAGAAGCGGTCGCTGCTGCGGGCCGCGGGCGAGTGGATCACGCTGGACACGGTGGTGGCGCGGATGGACGCCGCCTACCGTGACATCGCCGCGACAGTCGCGGCCGCGGACGACGCATGGAGTGCGCTGCTCCCGCGGCTCGACGAGGCTGATCGCGCCCGCCGCTCGGCTCAGGACCTGCTGCGCGACCTGGACGGCACCGATCCGGATCTGGATCGCATCAGTGCCGGGATCGACCGGATCCGCGCGGCGGTCACCGCCGACCCGCTCGGTTCGGCCGCCCTCGGCGACGAACTCGACGGACTGCTCGCCGACCTCACCGCCCGTCGCGGGCTGCTGGAGCAGGCCGCGCGGATTCGAGTGGAGTACAACGACCGGGCCCGCCGCCTGGGCGACCGCATCGCGCAGGTCGCCGAGGCCGAGAACGAGGCCCGCTCGATCAGGGACACGGTGCTCGTCAAGATCGCCTCACCCGCGCTGCCGACGCTGCCGGACCAGGCCGCCGCGTTGCAGGATCGGCTGGGCGCGCTGGATTCGGCCCGCGACCGCTGGCTGGAGCTGGTCAACCGCCTGACCGAGCTGGAAAGCGCCGTGGACGAGGCGCTGGCGCTGGCGCGGACCGCGACCGAATCGATAGCGGGCCTCATCGGCCGCCGTAACGAGCTGCGTGGCCGCCTGGAGGCCTACCACGCCAAGGTGGTTCGACTCGGATATGCCGAGGACGCCGCGCTCCGTGAGCTGCACGGCGAGGCCCGCACCCTGCTCTGGACGGCACCGTGCGACCTGCGGCAGGCTACCGTCGCGATCGCCGCCTACCAGCGGGCGATCAGCCGGATCGGAGGGGCAGGGTGATCAAATGCGCCCAGCCGGGATGCGGCGGCACGGTTGAGGACGGTTACTGCGACCTCTGCGGTATGGCCGCACAAGCCGAGACGGCGCCGCCCTCGGCTCCGCAGACCAGGCCATCCGCCCGGCTGGAAATGGTGTCGGGTACGGCGCGCACCGGTAGCAGCCGGTCGAGCCGGGGACAGCTCGGGATGGGCCTGGTCGAGGTGCCTGCCGTGCCGTACCAGGACCCGGCCGGGGTGGTGCTGTCCGACCCCCAGGTGCCGGAGGACCGGCGCTTCTGCGGCAACGCCGACTGCGGCAAGCCGGTGGGCCGCCGCAGAGGTGATCAGACGGGACGGACGGAGGGGTTCTGCCCGCACTGCGGCTGGCGGTTCTCGTTCACGCCCAAGCTCGCCAACGGCGACCTCGTCGGCGGGCAGTACGAGGTCAAGGGCTGCCTGGCACATGGTGGTCTCGGCTGGATCTACCTGGCGGCCGACCGGAACCTGGAGGGCCGGTGGGTGGTCCTGAAGGGGCTGCTCGACACCGGGGACGTGGAGGCGCTGGCCGCGGCGGAGGCCGAGCGGCGTTTCCTCACCGCGATGGACCATCCGAATATCGTTAAGATCTTCAATTTCGTCACCCACCCAGACCCCGGCACCGGGACGATGGTGGGCTACATCGTGATGGAGTACGTCGGCGGCGTGCCGCTTCAGGAGATGCTGCGCGCGCGGCTGCGGGAGAGCGACAACCGGCAGGCTCTCCCGGTCGCCCAGGCCATCGCCTTCGGGCTGGAGACCCTCAAGGCCTTCGGCTATCTGCACGAGCGGGGCCTGCTGTACTGCGATCTGAAGCCCGGCAACGTCATCCAGGTGGAGGAGCAGCTCAAGCTCATCGATCTCGGCGCCGTGCGGCGGATCGACGACGAGGACAGCGCGATCTACGGAACGGTCGGGTACCAGGCGCCGGAGATCGCCTCCGACGGGACGTCGGTCTGTTCCGACCTCTACACGGTGGGGCGCACGCTCGCCGTACTGAGCTTCCCGTTCAGCCCCGTCAGCGGCGGGTCCGCAGCTCCGCTGCCGGCCATCGACCCGAGGTACGAGTCCTACCGCCGGTTCCTGGAACGGGCGACCGACGCAGAGCCTGCCCGGCGGTTCCAGCACACGGCGGAGATGTCCGACCAGCTCGTCGGCGTGCTCAGGGAGGTGCGCGCCGCGGAGGAGGGCGTCCCCCACCCGGCGCAGTCCGGAGTTTTCGGCCCGGAGCGGCAGGCCGTCGGAACCGAGCTCGCCCCGGCCGCCACGGGGCAGGTCTTCGGGCCGCTCGACCGCCTCGCCGCCGCGTCCGCGCTGCCCGTCCCCCTGGTGGACCCGCTCGACCCCGCCGCCGGCCTGCTCGCGGGCCTCACGTCGGGAAACCCCGCCGAGCTTGTCGCACTGCTGGAATCCGCTCCGTCCACCCCCGAGACCACACTCGCGCTGATCAGGGTGCTCAGCGAACTCGGCCGTCCAGTCCCGGACCAGCTGCTCGCGGACGCCGCGGGACAGCTGCCGGGAGACTGGCGGATCTGGTGGTATCGGGGGGTCGGGCAACTGGCCTCGGGGGACCCGGCTGAGGCGGTGCGCATCTTCGACGGGCTCTACTCGTGGCTCCCCGGTGAGGCCGCGCCCAGGCTCGCCCTCGCGTTCGCCCTCGAAGCCGACGGAGCGGGTCAGGAGGCAGAGCGTCACTACGCGGCCATCTGGCAGACCGACCGGTCATACGTGAGTGCCGGCTTCGGCCTGGCCAGGCTCCGGCTGGCGGGGGGTGACCGCACCGGGGCGACCGCCGGTCTGGACGAGGTGCCCGCGACCTCCATCCACCACACCGCGGCGCAGGCGGCCGCGGTGGCGGCAGCCGTACGAGGACATGACCCCGCCGAAGGCGAACTGGTCGCCGCGGGCGAGCGGCTGCGGAACCTGAAGCTCGACGCCAGAGACCGCGACGGTCTGCTCGCGGAGGTGTTGCTGAGCGCCCTCGGCCGGGTCGCCGCCAGGCGGGCCGCCTCATCCGGGCAGGCGACGCTGCTGGGCACGCCGCTGCACGAGAAGGGGGTGCGCGCGGAACTGGAGCGCGTCTACCGGGCACTGGCCAGATCGGCGCCATCCACTGCGGAACGGCACGACTTCGTCGACCTGGCCAACTCCATCCGCCCGAGGACGCTGTGGTGAGCGGCGCCTGCCCCACCTGCGGGACGCTCGTCCTGGTAGGCGAAGCGTACTGCGAGCAGTGCGGCCACGCCCTGGGAGCCGCCGGCTGCACCGCGTGCGGCGCCCAGGCGGTCGGGGCCGACGGTTACTGCGAGAACTGCGGCATGCTCCAGCCCTCCGGCCGCGACCACGTCGAGATCGAGCTGGAGGTCGCGGCCGGGGTGAGCGACCGCGGCCTGCGGCACAGCCGCAACGAGGACGCCATGGCGCTGACCGTGGCGGGCACGGTGGTCGCAGGAGTGGTCTGCGATGGAGTATCCACCTCGCCGCGCCCTGAGGAGGCGTCCCAGACCGCCGCCGACACCGCCGCGGCCGCCCTCGCCAAGCAGCTGGAGGAGGGCGCCGACCCCGAGACCGCGACCCGCGAGGCGGTACGGCTCGCCGCCGAAGCCGTCGTCGCCTTGGCCCTGCCGGGCGAGGACGCGCCCGCCTGCACCTACGTGTCGGCGGTGGCCGGCGGGCGGCAGGTCACGATCGGCTGGGTGGGCGACAGCCGGGCCTACTGGCTCGGATCCGCGTCCGAGCTGCTGACCGGTGACGACGCCACCCCGGGGACGCACATGCTGACCGCCTGGCTGGGCGCGGACGCGGGCCACATCATGCCGCGCATCCGCACCTTCACCCCAGACGGGCCGGGCGTGGTCCTGCTGTGCAGCGACGGCCTGTGGAACTACTACCCCGAGCCGACGGCGCTCGCCGCCGTCGCCCTGAACGCCACTCCCCGTGCGGTGGCGCAGCGACTCACGCGGCTCGCGCTGGAGGCGGGCGGACACGACAACATAACCGTCCTGGTGATCCCTTTCGGACTCCCTTTCGGACAGGGCGAGCAGGCCGAGACCACCATGGTCTTCCCGAAGGAGCAGCAGTGACCGACTTCACCTTGCGCGTGGACCAGAACAAGTACCTTCCCGTGGGAAGCGGGGACGTGCACGCGATCGTCACGGTCGAGGCGAGCGGCCCGATCGAGCGCGCCGCCCCGGTCCAGGCCGCCGAGATCATCATCGTCGACGCCTCCGGCTCGATGGGGTACGACAAGATCGCCGAGGCGAGAAAGGCCGCACAGGCCGCCATCGACACCCTCCGCGACGGCGTGCACTTCGCGGTCATCGCGGGCACCCACGAAGCCGAGATCGTCTTTCCCGACCGCGCGGTGCTGGTGCCGGCGACGCCGCAGAGCAGGCACGCCGCCAAGGAGGCCGTCGCCCGATTGGTGTCCGGTGGGGGGACCGCGATGGGCCGGTGGCTGCGGCTCGCCGCGGACCTGTTCAGCGAGTACCAGCGGGCGTACCCCGGCGCGATCAAGCATGCCATCCTGCTGACGGACGGCAAGAACGAGTACGAGCGCGCTCCGGAGTTCGGCGCGAACCTGTCGTACTGCGCGGGGAAGTTCGTCTGCGACTGCCGCGGAGTGGGCGTCGACTGGGTGGTCGCCGAGCTTCGCCAGATCGCCTCCACTCTGCTCGGCAGCGTGATGGACATCCGGCGGCCCGAGGACCTGGAGGCCGACTTCCGGGCGATGACCCAGGCGGCGATGGGCAAGACGGTCGCGGACGTGGCGCTGCGCCTGTGGACGCCGCGGGCGGCGAAGCTGAGCTTCGTCAAGCAGGTCTCGCCGGCGCTGGAGGACCTGACCGGCCGCCGCACCGAGGTGGACGAGCTGACCGGCGACTACCCCACCGGAGCGTGGGGCGGTGAATCCCGCGAGTACCACATCAGCGTGCGGGTGCCCGCCGGGAACGTCGGCCAGGAGATGCGCGCCGGACTGGTCAGGCTGGTCCTGCCCGAGTCCGGGGAGGTGCTGGCCAAGGGGAACATCCTGGCGCAGTGGAGTGACGACCCCGTCCAGTCGACCCGCATCAACCCCCGGGTGGCGCACTACACCGGCCAGCAGGAACTCGCCTCGCTCATCCAGGAGGGCCTGCAGGCCCGCAACGACGGCGACCTGGACACCGCGACCGCCCGGCTCGGTAAGGCACGCGCCATCGCCGAGAAGGCCGGCAACGAGGAGACCGCCAAGCTGCTCGACAAGGTGGTCGAGGTCGACCCCGCGACGGGAACCGCTCGCCTCCGGCGGGACGTTGACAAGGCGGACGAGATCGCGCTCGACACCCGGTCGGTCCGCACCGTCCGGATGCGCAAGGACCCGGAGGCCTGAGATGGCGATCTGTCCGGCAGGGCACGATTCCGCGGACGAGGAGTACTGCGATATCTGCGGCGCGTTGCTGACGGGCACCCCGGCTCCGGCCGGCCCGGCTGCTTCGGCTCCGGCCGTCCCCTCCACCGCCGACCAACTGGACGACTGCCCCGACTGCGGGGCACCACGCGGCGGCCGATTCTGCGAGAGCTGCGGGTACGACTTCGTCCTAGGCGGCGGGAGCCGGGGGACGCGGTCCTCCATTTCGTCCACCCCAGCTGCCCCGTCCACGCTGGCCTCCGCCTGGGTCGCGGTGATCACGGCGGACCGTGGCCACTACGAGGCGACGATCGCGCAGGGCGGCCCCGACGCCACCCGCGTCGCGTTCCCGCCGTACTGCCCGGAGCGGCGGGTGCCCCTGGTCGGGCCCGAGGTCAGAATCGGGCGGCGCAGCCAATCGCGGGCGCTGTTCCCCGAGATCGACCTGGCCGGTCCGCCCGAGGATCCCGGCGTCTCCCACCTGCACGCGGTGCTGCTCGCTCAGAACGACGGGACGTGGCAGCTGGTCGACCCGGGATCGGCCAACGGGACCCTGCTCAACGGCAAGCCGGTGGAGCACAACGTGCTGATCCCCCTCGACGACGGGAACCGCATCCACGTCGGCGCATGGACTAGCATCACGGTGCGGAAGGGCTGAGATGGCCGTTATCACCTCTACCAGCGGCCCCGCGCCCGCACCCATCCCGCCACCCGGGCCGGTAGCCGCGCCCACGCCCGCCCCTTCGCCGCCGCGCACCCCGCGGCTGCGGACGGTTCCCGGGCGGATCCGTGCCGGGGCAGGTGTCGCCGTCCTCGCCGTCGGCCTGCTGTCCGCGCTGATGGGCGTGGCCCTGAGCCACGCCGGGGACGGGCTGCGCACGATCGGGCACACAGCCGGCCCGCAGGTGGTGGCCACCGCCGACCTCTACTACGCGTTGAGCGATATGGACGCCCAGGTGGCCACCGTGTTGCTGGCCGGGGTAGAAGGCGGGCCAAGCCGTAAGGCCGCGCTGGACCGCTACGACCAGCGCCGCGCGCAGGCCGACAGCGCCGTGCTGCAGGCCGCCGACCTGGCTCGCGGCGACCCGACGGGGCAGGCGACCGTGCGCGCCGTACTCGACGGGCTCGGCCGCTACGAGCGGCTCGTGTCGCGCGCCCTCCTCCTGGACGAGCAGTCCCCGCATGCCCCAGGACCACCCTCGCAGCCGGCTCTCGACGCCTACCGCCAGGCCACCGACCTGATGCGGTTGGACCTGCTGCCCAAGGCCTACAACCTCACGCTCGACAGCGGAACCGTCGTCAGGCACGCGTACGCGGCCGAGTCGTCCGCCCTGCTGGCGGGCCGGTTCTGGGTGGCGCTCGGCGGGGCGCTCGCGCTGGCCGTTCTGGTCGCGTTGCAGGTCTTCGTGGCCCGCAGGTTTCGCCGGGCGATCAACCCAGCGCTGCTGGCGGCCACCATCGTCGCCGGCGTGCTGACCGTCGCGGGAGTGCTCGTCCTGCAGCGGGCGGCCGACGAGCTGCGGGCGGCCAAGGAGGACGGCTTCGACTCGGTTCTCGTGCTGTCCCGGGCACGCGCGATCGGAAACAGCCTGCACGGGGATGAGAGCAGGTATCTGCTTGACCCGCAGCGGGCGGACACCTATGAGCAGGTATACCTGGACAAGTCACAGTCGGTGTTCTATGTCCCCGCTGGGAACCTGGACAAGTACTACGCCGCGGTAGACGGCGCCGTAGCCGCCTTCCCCGGCGAGGCGGATTTCCTCGGCTTCTATGGCTCGGAGGCCGACCGCGTCACCCTGCCCGGCCAGCGCGAGGCACTGGCCACGGTGCTGACGCACTACCAGCAGTTCCAGCATGATGACCGGCGGATGCGGCAGCTCGCCACGGCGGGCAAGAACAGCGACGCCGTGCGGCAGGCCATGGGTGCGTCGTTCGGAGCCTACGACGATACCCTCGTCGAGTTGACCGCACTGCGCCGCCAGGCATTCGGCGCCGCCGTGGCGGCGGGCAACCGCGCCCTCGACGGCTGGGACCTGCTGTTACCTGGGGCGGCCGTCGCCGCCGGCCTGCTGATCCTGGTCGGGGTCCGGCCCCGGCTCGCCGAATACCGGTGAAGGGAAGATGTTCATGGTCGCGCTGACCGGGAGGGGCCGTTTGCGCCGCGCGTCCGCCTTGGTGCTGCTTGGGGCCGTCGCGCTGCTTTCGGTGCCGGCCTGCGCCGCCGGCTCGTCGATCCTCGACAAGGATTCCCTGGTTATCGGGGTGAAGCCGGACCAGCCAGGGCTGGGGATGAAGGATGCGGCCGGCGAGTTCACCGGATTCGATGTCGATGTGGCCGCCTACATCGCCCGCAAGCTGGGGAAGAACGCCAGATTCGTCGCGACCCCCTCGTCCGAGCGGGAGAAGGTGCTCATGGACGGCTCGGTAGATCTGGTCGTCGCAACCTATTCGATCACTCCGGAACGCAAGACGAAAGTGGCCTTCGGCGGGCCGTACTACGTCGCTCACCAGGACACCCTCGTCCGGTCCGGGGAGAGCGGGATCGCCGGTGTGCGGGCCCTGAAGGGGCGCAAGCTGTGCCAGGTGACCGGTTCGAATTCCTGGCGTCGGGTGAAGGAGGAACGCAAGATCGCCGTGGAGCTGGTTGAGGCCGCCTCCTACAGCGAATGCATATCCGATCTGAATGCGGGCAAGGTAGACGCGGTTTCCACCGACGACCTCATCCTGGCCGGCTTCGCCACCCCGGACCTGAAGATCGTCAACGCTCCGTTCAGTGACGAGCGGTATGGCGTGGGCATCCAGGCCGGGGACCTGGACGGCTGCGAGGCGGTCAACAAGGCCATCACGGAGATGTACCTGGACGGAACCGCCAAGAAGCTGCTGCAGAAGTGGTTCGCGAAGTCCGGCCTGGCACTCACCTTCACTGTCCCCCAATTCGAAGGTTGCGGCTGACCTCCGCCGCCTGCGGGTGACGTCGTTGCTGGATTATGGCCACGCCGGGAGGTCGGTTTCAGCGCATTCACCGTGCCCGGGCCTCTTCGTTCCCGCCAGTTGACCATGGCTCCCGAAAGATCGGCGTTGTCACATGCGTTCACTGGCGAGACGGACGATCTCATCTACGGTTCCAATCGGCAGGCTGATCCCCATGTCCCACGTCTCGTCGTCACGGCCGATGAGGATGGCCGCCTGGTCGTCGCTCACTGTCCAGAAGACGGGAGAGCCGGCGCAGGTGCCCACGGCGAGGGAACGACGAGAATCCCAATCCGCCTGCCTGATGTCGCGGAGACGTGCCAAGTCCGCTACAGGTGCCCGAATGTTGAGTTCCCATGTATCGGTCTGGAGCTTCACCAAGACCACGGAGCCATCGGAACCGACCAAGGTGACATCAACCACGCGGCCATGATCGCACCCGGTATCCCCTAACTGCACCGAAGCGACAAGGCGCCTGAAATGATCAAGGTCCGGGTTGGGATATATGCTCCCTGACCTGGGCCTTTACGCTTGAAGCGGGTGGCGGGCATCGAACCCGCGCTGTCAGCTTGGGAATCATCTACTGACCTTGCTGCTTTGAGCTGGGAAAACGGGGGTGCAAGCCAGAGCGGGTCGAGTCCCCGCGCCACCGGCCGCTGCGTGCACCAGCGTCAACTGCCCGGGATTCACCGGGGCGGCCTCGGTGGTGAAGTGGTGCGCGGTGATGCCCTGCATCATCACGCTCGCGGCTACCTCGTCGGAGATACCATCCGGCACGGGCACCGCGCTCGCGGCGGGCAGCACCAGCGCCTCGGCGTACGAGCCGTAGGCGTACACCCACGCGACCCGGTCACCGATGGCGAACTCGGTCACGCCCTCGCCGAGTGCGCTGACCCGGCCGGCGCCCTCGACACCGGGGATGAACGGCACCTGGCCCACCGCCGGGCCGAGCCGGCGGGCTCCGGTGTCCATGAAGTTCACCCCCGCCGCGCCGACCTCGACGCGGATCTCCCCAGGGCCGGGCCGCGGGGTCGGCCGCTCCGCGATGCGCAGTTCCTCCGGCTCACCCAACCGCTCGACGACAATCGCCTGCATCGTTCTCGCACCTTTCTGTCGGTCGAGGGCCACACTCGTCCAGATAAAATGGACCCGCAAGTCCAGAAGAGGAGGGCCATGCGGACGACCGGTACCACGCCCCGGCTGACCACCAAGGTAAGAGCCAGATCTTCCACTACTTTCCCGGCGACAAGGAGGAACTCCTGTACGCCGTCGCCGCGCGCGAAGCCGAACGGGTCCTGGAGGATCAGCAGCCGCACCTGGGTGAGTTGACCACCTGGTCGGCGTGGCAGGGCTGGCGGGACGCGGTCGTCTGGCGCTACCGCAAGCAGGGGCGTGCACTGCCCGCTCGGCGTGCTGATCACCGAACTGGGCCGCAGCACACCGGCCGCCCAGACCCTCACCGCGCAGCTGATCGAGCAGTGGCAGGCCGCGTTGCGGACCGGCATCGCACACATGCAGGACACCGGCCAGATCGACCGGCGACTCGACGCCGAGCGCACCGCGGCCGCGCTGGTCGCTGCGGTCCAGGGCGGCGTGACCATCCTGATGTCCACCGGCCGGATCAACTACCTTGAGGCTGCCCTGGACACCTCCCTGACACTGCTGCGAGCCAACGCGACCCTGTACATCGAGCACTGAGCGAGCGTGGTCCTGTTGGACTTCGAGGGTGAGCACGTCGAGATCGTTCACCAGAGGTTCGCGGAAATCTCGATCACGTGGAACACCGTTGATCCGACTCCGCCCCTGGATTGGGCCGGAGAGGGATTTCGGCTGATGTGGCGAGAGGGCGTGCCGGGCGGCGAGTTAGCTGCCTTGGAGGGGCACCCTTTGTCGGCGGTTACGAAACCCCTCGTGAAATTCCTCGGCGAGCGCTTCCCGGCGGTAGCGTCGGCGTAGGACTCGGCGCACGCCTTGGATCATGTGGCCGTGCTCGGAGGTCAGCTGCCGGACTGCACATGGTGCGCACCGTGATGGCGGTGACGGCCTTCGCCGGACTTTTGGTCGCCCAGGCGGTCGACCAGGGCGGCAGCGAGAGAGCCGCCGTCCCGGATCCGGTCGTACAGACGGCGCAGGTCTCAAGTCGGTCTTGAATTCCACGCGCTAGTGATCGCGAGCACTCGCAGACTTGAGGGCCATTGTGGCGAGGTGGCGAGCGATGCCGTTGGTATCGGTGTCTTCCACGTTGCTGAGCACGACTACCGCGATGTCATCATCGGGCAGGTACATGTTGCTCGCCGCGTAGCCCTGGAGAAGACCTGGGTGGTACCGGAGCCGGTGTCCGTGGAGCTGGTCGACGAGCCAGCCGAAGGCGTACGCGCTCGACGGTAGGTTGAGGCAGCCGTTGGAGGGGCACGGTGCCTGTGGCGTGAACGCCTGTTTGACGGTGGCGGGTGGCGCGACCTTGTGCGTGCCGAAAGATCGGTCCCAGCGGACGATGTCGTCGGCGTTGGCGTAGATGCCGGTCGCGGAGAACGCCTGGGAGCCGTTGATGGGCGGGGCCGGTGATCCGACCGTGAAGTAGCCCTTCGCGTACCCGGCGGGCGGATTTCTCCTGCTGTAGCCGGTGTGCCGAAGGCTCAGCGGGCCGGTGATCTCTTCGTGCAGTACGGTGCCGTACGGCTTGCGCGTCACCGCCTGGATGATCGCCCCGGCCAGGATGTAGCCGCTGTTGCTGTACTTCCAGCTGGTGCCGGGCTTGAAGTCCAGCGGCTTGTTCACGAACCGCTGGATGAGCTCCCGGGTCGTGGTCGGTTGCGAGAGCTTGATATAGAAGCCGGGCAGCCCCTGGATGTCGGGGATACCGGAGGTGTGCGTCAGGATCTCGCGGATCGTGATGGGCCTCCACGCTTGCGGGCAGGTCCTGATGTATCCCGGGATGAGATACGGACAGACCCGGTCGTCCAGGCCAAGCAGCCCACGGTCGCGCAGCTTCAGCACGAGCATCGAGGTGAACTGCTTGGTGACCGACGCGATTCGGAAGACCGTGTCCGGCCGGTTGGGGATGTCCTCTTCTGCGTCGGCCGCGCCGGCAGCCGCACGCACCAGTACCTTCCCGCGCCGTACTACCAGCGCTGTGCCGGTGAACTGCTCCTTTGCGGCCAGATCCCGCAGGTAAGCCTGCATCGCCGCAGCGGTCCGATCACTCGGCGGGTCCGATTTCTGGTCGGGATGGCTCGTGATGGCGGATACGGCGATGGCGGGAGTGCCCATGGGCATGGCCACACCAGTTAGTGCGGCGCCGATCGCAAGAAACCAGACAATATTAGGACGCTTGGGCATTCTCTCCCCCTGGAACGTGCCGCTGTCCCGAAATTCGGACATTTCCCGAATCGGGCGAGTGTCGTTCGAGAACGTCGGCGAGCCATTCTTCTGGAGACTTGCTTACCTTTCGCTAGAGCCAGAAACGGCGATAGCCACCTTTTTCCTTCTGCATATCCCTTTGTTGGTGCTACTCGATAGTCGCTGGCCACCTCAGCAAAAATGTCAGCTATTTCCTGAATCGATCCCCAGCCGCCTCGCGCTGGCCATGGCTACAACCTGGCCACCTCTCCTTGCTGGCCTCAGCGGGGCATGTCCAGTAGACGGCTTTGTCCCGATTTTCGGCTCTGTCCCGTATTCGGTGGTAGCGCTGCGTGATGCCTGCCAGGGTGAGGCGTGCTGGAGATCGACGATCTTGTGGTATGCGACCACCGTTGGGGCCGCGATGAGTTTTTCGGCTCGTCGCCGTCTCAACAGTGAGTGGCCGTGAAGCCGCGGCCACAGCTGCGAAAGGAATCGAAGCGTGACCGCGGCCCCTGCCAAGGCCGGAAGGCGGGAATGGGCTGGGCTGGCTGTGTTGTGCCTGCCGACCATGCTGACCGCCGTCGATCTCAACGTGATGTTCCTGGCCCTGCCGCAGATGAGTGCGGATCTGGGGGCGAACGGGGTCCAGCAGTTGTGGATCGCCGATGTCTACGGTTTCTTGATCACCTCGCTGCTGGTCACCATGGGCGCGCTGGGCGACCGGATCGGCCGGCGCAAGGTGTTGCTGTCGGGCGCGGCGGTGTTCCTCGTCGCGTCGGTGGCGGCGGCCTTCGCCACGCCGGGTTGCTGGATCTGGCGCGGGATGCGTTCACCAGCGGGCTCAACGCGGCCGCGCTCATCGCCGCCGTGGCCTACGCCGGTCTCGCCGTTCTGGCGGTCGCGGGCCTTCGCCACGTCTCACCCACCGGGGCGACGGTATCCACCCGGGAATACGTTGGTGACCTACGGGAAAGTGTGAGGCGCAACTCGTGAGCCACGCCAGGGCCTACAACGAGGCCGCCATCGGCGCCTTGTTCGCACAGCACCGCCGGGAGCTTCAGGTCCACTGCTACCGGATGCTCGGCTCCTTCGAGGACGCTGAAGACATGGTCCAGGAGACGTTCCTGCGCGCTTGGCGCAAGCGCGACACGTTCCAGGGCCGATCCACGTTCCGCGCCTGGCTGTACCGGATCGCGACGAACGTCTGCCTCGACTTCCTCGACCGCCACCCGCGCGCACCACGCCAACCCGACCCGGCCGAGCAGCCCGGCGACACGCCGTCGCCCGACGCGATTCCGTGGCTGTAGCCGTACCCCAACATGCTGCTCGAACCGGCTGCCGACGCCCCGGTCGTCGAGAAGGAGACCATCGAGCTGGCGTTCCTGATCGCGATCCGGCACCTCCCGCCGAGGCAGCGCGCCGTGCTGATCCTGCGGGACGTGCTCGGCTGGCCGGCCGCTGAGACATCCTGGCCGGGACCGACCGTGCGGGACGATCCGCTCGGTGCCTTCGTACGGATCCGTGATCAGGTACAGGCCGACCTGGATGACCCGGCCAAAGCATGGGCGACCTTCGACGGCCGGTTCGGCCGATGGACCTTCGCCGAGGCCATCGACCGGGCGATCTGCCTGGACCTGGCCGTACACGGCTGGGATCTCGCGCGGGCGGCTGGGCAGGACGGCCTCTCAGTGTGGTCATAAATCCACTCGGATCTCCCCGGACGAGTGACTGATTCACGAGAACCTCGTTCTTTGCCTGCTCAGACCCTGTATAGCACCACGGTGACCGTCGCCAACGCACCGCCGGTGCTCGGCGCGGTGACCGTCGACGCCTCCGGCGCGCGGGTCGAGTTCACCGACGCCGGTGTGCAGGACCTGCACACCTGCACGGTGCAGTGGGGCGACGGGACGAGCCCCGGGGCGCTTGACGGAGCGGTGTCACCGTGCTTCCTGGCGCACGCCTACCGCCCGGGCACGTTCACCGCGACCGTGACCATCCGCGACAACGACGGCGGTTCGGTGTCGGCGCCGCGTACCGTCACGGTCCAGGCGCCCGCATGGCCGTTCCACGGCTTCCTCCGCCCGGTGTACAACCCGCCGGCGGTCAACGTGGTGGAACCCGGCCAGTCCATCCCGATCAAGTTCGGGCTCGGCGGCTACCGGGGCATGAACATTCTGGCGCAGGGTTCACCGGCCTCCGGCCAGTTCCCCTGTAGTGGCGGCGCACCCGGCGCCCTCAAGCCGACGGCACCTGCCGGCAAATCGTCTCTGCACTACGACGACGGCCATTACACCTACGTCTGGAAGACCGACAAGGCGTGGGCCGGGCAGTGCCGGCGGCTGGTCGTGACCCTCACCGACGGCACACAGCACTGGGCCGACTTCCGGTTCCGTGCGAAGGGTGGTCACGATGACGACGATTGCGACGATCACCGGCGGTACGTCCGGCTGACGTAACCCGGGTAAACGCGGCCCTGCACGCGTGCGCGTGCAGGGCCGCGTCACGTGGCCGGGCGCCCCGCACGGGAACTCCACCTTTGGGTTGCCATCAGGGACGCGCCTGTCTGCTCGCGAAACAGCCGCTCGGCGTGCAGGTATACCCACGCCTGGTTGACCCCGGCCCAGCCACCTCGACCAAGGCGTGCCTGCCCCGGACGGTGGTGACGAGGGTGGTCTTCGGGTCCGGGGTCGGCAAGCCCACGACGGGCGTCAGGGTGCCGGTGTCGACATCCATCACCGCGGGAGCCGGGTCGGTCCCGGCGAAGCTGCTGACGAACAGGCGGATCCCGCTAC
Organism: Acrocarpospora sp. B8E8; assembly: GCF_039871605.1. Classification (NCBI taxonomy): domain Bacteria; kingdom Bacillati; phylum Actinomycetota; class Actinomycetes; order Streptosporangiales; family Streptosporangiaceae; genus Acrocarpospora; species Acrocarpospora sp. B8E8. Next base: position 113,605 of record NZ_JBDPLV010000005.1, read on the forward strand.
CGGGGCCGAGCGGCTGTCCTGAGATGGGCGGGTGGAGGCCTTGCTCGGGCGCCAGGGTGACCTGCGTGGTCTCCCCAGTGGGCTGCACAGCTGGAGGTACGGAGACACAAGTCTTCGTGCGGAAATCCTCGGCGCCCCGCTCCACCAAGGGTCAGGTCGAGCGTGGCGAAACGGTCCGCTTTCCTCAGGTGAGGGCGTGGAAGAAGGCTCGGAGGTCGGTGGTCAGGAGGTCTGGGGTTTCCAGGGCCGCGAAATGGCCCCCGCGGTCGAACTCCGTCCATTGCGTGACGTTGTGGGTTTGGTCGGCCAGGGGGCGGATGGAGAAGTCGGTAGGGAAGACGGCGACGGCGGTGGGGACCTGGCCGCGGCCCTTAGGGGCCCACATGGTGGCGTCGTTGAAGCGTTCATAGTAGGTGTGGGCTGAGGAGCCTGCTGTGGCCGTGAGCCAGTAGATGCTCACGTCGGTGAGGATGCGGTCGCGGTCTATGGCGCCTCCGGGGAGGTCGGTGGCCGGGTCGGTCCACTCCTTGAACTTCTCGGTGATCCAGGCGAGTTGGCCGGCGGGGCTGTCGTGCAGGGCGGCGGCGATGGTCTGGGGGCGGGTGCCCTGGAGTTGGAGGTAGGCGCCTTGGTGGTCCTGCCACTTCTTCATGCCGGCCAGGCGGACGTGATCGGTCTCAGTGAGGGTGCTCATTACGGCGGGGTCGCCTGTGGGGAAGGTGAGCAGGGCGTTGACGTGAACGCCGATGACGTTCTCAGGGGCGAGCCTGCCCATCAAGGGGGCTATGAAGGCGCCGACGTCGCCGCCTTGGACGCCGTAGCGCTGGTAGCCGAGGCGGGACATCAGTTCGGTGAGGGCTGCGGCTGTGCGGCCGTCGGTCCAGCCGGTGGTTGGGAGCGGGCCGGAGAAGCCGTAGCCGGGTAGAGACGGGATCACCAGGTGGAAGGCGTCGCCGGCCTGGCCGCCGTGGGCCGCCGGGTCGGTGAGCGGGCCGATCACGTCCAGGAACTCGACGATCGATCCGGGCCAGCCGTGGATGAGCATCAGGGGTGTGGCGCCGGGTTCGGGTGAGCGTACCTGCATGAAGTGCACGCGGGCGCCGTCGATGGTGGTGGTGAACTGGGGGTACGCGTTGAGGGCGGCCTCCTGGGCGCGCCAGTCGAAGCCTTCGGCCCAGTAGTCGGTGAGTTCGCGCAGGTAGCCGGTCGGCACGCCGCGTTCCCAGCCGGTTCCGGGGAGTTCGGGGGCGAAGCGGGTGTTGCGGAGCCGGTGGCGCAGATCGTCGAGCGCCTCCTGGGCGATCTCAATGCGGTATGGGGTGATTTGGTCGGACATGTCGCTGTTAGTCATGTCTTAGACGCTAGACACAATTGGTGTCAGATTCTGGCACCAATGGTCGCCATAATGTGGCTCATGTTGGATACCTCGGCTCGGCTGCTCCGGTTGCTTTCGCTTCTTGAGTCGCGTACCGACTGGACGGGGGCTGAGCTCGCGGAACGTCTGGAGGTGGGACTGCGGACGTTGCGGCGGGATATCGACCGCCTTCGTGAGCTGGGGTACCCGGTCGATGCCACGCCAGGGGTGGCGGGTGGCTATCGGCTGGGGATCGGTGCCGCGTTGCCGCCGCTGCTGCTCGACGATGAGGAAGCCGTGGCGGTGACGATCAGTCTGCGTACCGCCGCGACCGGGAACGTGGCCGGGCTGGGGGAGGCGGCGATGCGGGCGCTGGCCAAGCTTCAGCAGGTGCTGCCCGCGCGGCTCCGCCATCGCGTGACCGCCTTCCAGGCGTCGGCCGTGCCGCTCGCGAACGCGGATCCGGAGGCCGTGGACGCGGATCTGCTGGCCGCGCTCGCCGCCGCCTGCCGTGACCGGCGCCGGATCGAACTGCGCTACCGGCGAGGGGAGGTGGTGCCGGCGCGGGAGGTGGAGCCGTACCGGCTGGTGCACACGCCGCGCCGGTGGTATCTGCTGGCCTGGGATCTTGGCAGACAGGGCTGGCGGACGTTCCGGATCGACCGGATCGTGCCACCGCTCGGGCGGGTCGGGGCCCGGTTCACCCCGCGTCCGCTGCCTCGGGAGGACCTCGCCGCGTACGTCTCCGAGTCCATCAGTTCCGCGCCCTACACCCATCAGGCCCGCGTTCTGTTCCATGCTCCGGTGGAGGAGGTCGCGCAGCGTACTTCGCCGGCGGCTGGGCGGCTGGAAGCAGTGGATGCGCACAGCTGCGTATTCCACGCGGGCTCGAATTCGCTGCGGGAGTTCGCCGTCCACGTCGCGGCGAAGGGCTTCGATTTCCAAGTGCTCGACCCGCCGGAATTGGTTCCTGTGCTGCGTGAACTTTCCGATCGACTGCGGCGCTCCGCCGAGCGTGGCTGGGGCGACTCCACGGAGGGCTGAATGTCCGCGGGTCTCGTTAGGGGGTGACATTGACGTCGGAGGACCCCGCTGGATGATCCACCGTGCTGACGGCACGCAAGGCCCGGTCCAGCGGGCAGATCGGGCACTACGGCAAGCGGCACGGGTGTGCCTTCCCGACCGACGTCGGCAGGCGCGTCGGCCTTATCTCGAAACCATGATCAGATGATTTGGGAAGGTACACCCCTTCCCGTCAGATCCACGGGTTTCGATCACTACTCCCGAGGCCCCCGCCGGAGGCATGTAGTTGCTGATGACATGGTGCCGACGGTTGAGGTAGGTAGGGAGTCAGGGAACGAAAGCGACCGCTGTGATCTCGACGAGCTGGCCTGTGTATCCGAGGCGGGAGACACCCAGAAGGGTTGAGGTGTGTGGGCCGACGGCGAGGCCGGAGCGGCGCACGATGTCCCACACTCGGCTGAGATCCTGTGGTGCGTCCGCGACGACGTACACAGTGCTGGAGAGCACGTTGCTCAGGTCACTGCCAGCTCCTAGCCGAATAGGGGTTCTTGTTGCGTTCGGCGGTAGCGCACGTGGACGCTTTTCGGGCTGCTACCGACGATCTCGATGGTGCCTTCGTCTCGCATGATCTTCAGCCATCGCCGTACGGTCTGATCGCCGAGACCAGTTCGGGCAACCAGCTCGGCCCGAGACAGAGTCTGGTTGCCGAGGACAGCGAGCAGTTCGGGTCTGCGATCAGCGCGGGAGGATTCGACTACGGCCGTCGAAGGGCGCTCAGGGAGCTGATACCTGGCCCATCGGCGCGTCCCGGTTTGCGTGATGAGTTCGCGGGCGACGAGGTCTCGGAGTTCGCTGGTCGCAATGCGTGAATCGACGCCAGTCGCGTTGCGGTAGACGCGGTTGTCAAGGATTCCCTCCTCGCGCAGCTGGGCGAGGGCGATGCATTGGCTGTCGGTCAGTCCTTTCTCGCCCAGGCTGTGGATCCAGGTGATGGTTTCCTCGCTCAGGAGGGTGTGGTTGGGGAAGGTGACCGAAAAGGATGAGATTTTGTCGTCGAATCGAGGCGGATTCATTCCGGCGGTGAGCAGCGCGTTCAGCATGGCGCGGATACCCGAGCCGCGATTCTCGCAGACTGTTCGGGTTTCGCCGGGGAGAGGGACGTCTTCCAGAAGTTTGATGAGGGAGGCGTTGCGGGCGGAGGAGATGCCTTCTTGGCCGAGGCTGTCGATGGTGACGGGGCCGAATAGGCCGCCGGGGTTGCGGATGAGCAGCCGGTCGGGATACATCTCGATCTGGACCTGGGTGCCCCGGGCAGCGCTGGACAGATCGCGGTGGACCAGGGCGTTGACTACCGCTTCCCGCAGGGCGGTCTCGGGGTACTCCCAGACATCCTGACGGCCCGCTCCGGAGATGATCGCGCGGCGGGACATGTTCCTGCGGATGGCCGCGAGCGTGTCGCGGACCATGACCGGGATCGGACCTTCCAACGTCACGTTGTCCAGGAACCGCTCGTTGGAGCTGGGGCCGCTGTCGGTGGGGTAGTGGACGAAGGTGACCATGAGCTGGGGGAAGTGCTCCTGCGGATAACTGCCGAGGGCCAGCAGGCCGGCCAGCGAGACCACGTCTTCGCTGTCATTACTGGGCACCAGCACTCTGGCGCGGCGAAGTGCCGACTGGAAGTCAAGATCCTTGAACGCGTGGGGACGGCTGATCCTCAGCCGGGCGATCAACGCGGTGACGCCGGCCGGATCGAGTTGATCCAGGCCGATGCCGTGAACGGCCTGCTCGTCGTCGCGCGGTTGTCCCCGGGATGACAGCATGACTTGGACCTCGTACGCGGACAGTCGGCGATCGCCATCGCTGATTCTGATATGGCTGCCTTTGGTGATTCCGGCCCCACGGGCATAGCAAGGTTTCTGGGCGGGATCGAGTTCAGGGATCTCCGCGACCAGGATGTGAACACCCTCGAAGTCGTGGATTTTGATGAGGGGCCGAAGCGGAGGCTCCATATCCGCGGCACACATTGCGCCGAGATCGGCGGCCAGCCGTGCCGGGTCAGTCAACCCGGTCGCGCGGAAAGCCTGAGCTTCGTCCAGCCCGAGAATGATCACTCCTCCTTGGGTGTTGGCGAAGGCCGAGAGGGTCTCGCGAAGCGACTTGGGTAGCCCGCCATGTGCCTTCTTCACCTCGACATCGGCGATGTCCGCTCCGATGTCGCGCAGGTTGGCAATGACCTCGGCGAGTTCCGCGTCGAGCACCTCGTCACCCCTCGTGAAGCATGTTAGTTAGCATGCTAGTTGATGTGGGTGGCGAGCGGGCAGATTTGAGGATGCTCGCCGCCTGGTGAGCGGATGGTCGCCCGAGCCGTCTGTCGTACACCGCTAGGCGGTGGCAGCAATCCGGTTGCCAGCAGGCGCGCATGAGACAGGTGGTATGAGGGCGATACCGGCTGGTTTCGCCGCGACCGCTTACAAATTTAGGAGTACACTTTTAAGAACTGTACTCCTAAAAGTTGAGGATCAAGATGTCGTTGCCGCGGCCGTCGGACATGTTCGATCGCGTCTGGGAGTGGGAACAGCTCTCGCGGTTCGTCGCCAACGACGCCCGGGGCGCGACACTCGGTGTGGTCTCCGGGCGACGTCGGCAGGGCAAGACGTTCCTGCTGGAAGCCGTCTGCGAGGCGACCGGCGGCTTCTACTACGCCGCCACCGAGGCCGTGCCCAGGGCGGAGGCACTGCGCCAACTCGGGGAGGCCGTCTCCGCCTTCGCCGGGACGCCGGGACGGGTCAGGTTCGAAGACTGGGAGGAGGCGATCGACGGCCTGCTCTCCCTGGGTGCCGAGCGGACCGTCCCCGTCGTCCTGGACGAGTTCCCCTACCTGGTGCGCGACGCCAAGGACTTGCCGTCGGTCATCCAGAAGGCATTGTCGCCACGCCGCGAGCAGCGGGGGGTGTCCCGGTCGCGTCTGCTGCTGTGCGGGTCGTCGATCTCCTTCATGGGCGGTCTGCTCTCCGGTCAAGCGCCGCTGCGCGGGCGGGCCGGGCTGGAACTGGTTGTGCCCACCTTCAACTTCCGGCTGGCCGCCGAGTTCTGGGGGCTGGCGGCCGAGCCCCGGTTGGCGGCCCTGGTCTACTTCGTCGTCGGCGGCACCCCCGCCTACCGCACCGAGTATCTGGCCGGGATCGCTCCGGCGGGCCTGGCCGACTTCGACCGCTGGGTCGTCGAGTACGTTCTCAACCCGGCCAGTCCGCTTTTCCGCGAGGTGCGTTTCCTGCTCGCCGAGGACCCGGCGCTGCGCGACACCGGCCTGTATCACACGGTTCTGGCCGCGGTCGCCGAGGGCAACGCGACCCGCAGTGGCATCGCGGGCAGGATCGAGCGCAAAGCCGTTGACATCTCCCATCACCTGACCGTGCTGGAGGACGCCGGCCTCCTGGTGGCCGATCCTGACGCTTTCCGCCGGAACCGCTCCGAGTACCGGATCACTGAGCCGCTGGTCCGCTTCTATCACGCGATCATGCGTCCCTACTGGGCGCAGTTGGAACGGGTGCGGCAGGGGCGTACCGAGCGGATCTGGGGTAACGCTCAGCCCCGCTTCCGCAGCAACGTGGCGGGACCGGTGTATGAGCGAATGTGTCGAGTGTGGTGTGAGGACTTCGCGTCTGAGGAGACGCTGGGCGATATGGCCGGAAGCGTCCAGTCCGGGGTCGTTCATGACGCCACCACCCGCACCAGCCATGAGGTAGACGTCGCGGTCCGAGGCCCCGATGGCGCGCTCCTGGCCATTGGGGAGGCCAAGTGGGGGGATGTTGTGGGGCTCGGGCACTTGGAGCGGCTGGAGCGGGTGGCGGCGCTACTCGCGACCCGGGGCGAGGCGCCGGGGCGACTGCTGCTGTTCAGCGGGATGGGGTTCATGTCGGCGCTGCAGGAGGCGGCGGCGCGCAGTGGTGGGCGGGTGCAACTGGTGGGACTGGAGCGGTTGTACACAGGTTCGTGACCGCGATCGGGCCGGTTGAGATCCGAGGCGGAGATCGCGGAATTGGATGGCGGCGAATTCGGAGTAGCGCAGGCCGATTCTGGCCGCAGCGGTGGCCTTAGGCGGCCCCGGGCGGCTGTATGGGGCATGCTGGTGACGTGACGGAGCCTGACATCGCGTCCGCACTAGGTAGGGCGCGCCTGCGACGGGCCGCGGAGGGAATGTCGCTGTTACGGGCGATGGCGGAGAAACTGCCGCGGGAAGCGAGCTGGGTGCTTCATCTGCCGGTTCCTCTCCAATCGAAAGAGCCGCGTGCGGCGGATCAGGAACTGACCAGACGGCTGCCCTCCACCGGGACTTGGTTCTATGGCGTCCGCTACGGCAAGGAGGGGAACCGCAGCGGCTTGGCGACACCTTTTCTGCAGCTCCCCGAACCGTATTCACTGGAAGGGATAGCCGCTCAGCTCACCGCGCTGGATGTGCACGGCCGCATGGGGGCCTGGTGGCTGACCCATGTATGGCGGGGCCTGCAACTCGCCGACGCGGCGGAGAGCGCTTTACGCGTCTGGCAGATCCTGCCCGCGGCCGCGTGCGCCCGGTCTCTTCTCGAAGGGGCAGCCGCTTTCTCCTGTGAATCCGGTGACATGATCGGCGACTGGGATGCGTTCAAGCGCGGCGGGACGCCCACGGTTGAAACGATCCGGAACTTCGCTGAATCCTTCGGGCAGCGGCTCGCGAGAGTCCAGTTCGGAAGCCGTCTCGATGAGTCAGTGGAAACCAAGCCGCCGATTCAGAGCACCAACGCGATCACCTACGTACGGCGCCTGGCGAAGAAACGCCCGAACGACAAGATCTACGACGCGTACGAGTGGCTCTGCGACGCCGTCCATCCCAGCTTCGGCGGCATGACGGTTTTCGTGGCCAATCAAGCGCAGCACTTCACACGTACGCATCATTTGACCCAGATCGCCCGGAATCCGCTGACGCACCCGTCCTACGAGCCGGTGATCGAGCCCACGGTTGCCATCGCCGCCGCCGACGCGATCGCGGTTGCCACCGGCGAGATCACCGCGCGGAGCGCCGAGATGAAATGGCTGATCGACGACATCGGCCTCACCACCAAGGTCGCCTTCACCTCCCGGTTGCCGGACCATGTCGGCGCCCGGCCGGAGCCACGGCGCAACGACCGCTGTCCGTGCGGGTCGGGACGGAAATACAAGTCATGCGGCATTCACCGTTGGGGAGAGTCCGGTAAGCCCCCATCGAAGTGACCTGCGGCGGTGACTTGGGCGCTGGCTTCAAGGAGCTATGGTGCGATGAGACATGACAAAGCCGCATGGCGACACAAGATCAAGGCCCAGGCTCCGAATCCACCGGATTACCCGGGCTTACGTGGGCGGAGCGGGTGACGGGAATCGAACCCGCGCTGTCAGCTTGGGAATCATCTACTGACCTTGCTGCTCTGAGCTGGGGAAACGGGGTGCAGGTCAGGGCGGGTCGCGTGACCGTAAGTCCTCGTGAGTGACCGCGCTTCTCCGCCTGTTCTGGCACGCATCTGGCACGACGCCGATCTCTCCCCATTGGTGCTGTGGTGTGCGCGACGGGGCGAGCCCTCTGGACGAGTCCACCCCCCTCTGAAGGTCGAGTTTATGCACCGGCACCGCCCCACTGCTCGCCTGCTCATCCCGTCTCATCGGCCCGCCCGCAGGGGAAGCAGGGCAGGGACAACGCGGGCCGTGCTTGGCGAAGACTCGCCATAGTGGAGAAGGGCACCGGAGCCGGTGAAACCGCCTGGTCGGAGGTGAAACCAGCCTGAAGCCGTGATGAAGCCGACAACGCAGAAGCTCTCTTCGGACGCCGGGAAGTACCCGGCGGAGAGAGGAGACGCGTCATGGCGGACCTCAGTGCCGTCCGGGCCGACAGTCTGGTCAAAGACTTCGGAGACTTCCGGGCCGTGGACGGAATCGACCTGCACGTACGGCAAGGCGAGATCTTCGGAGTCCTGGGCCCCAACGGAGCAGGTAAGACCACCATGCTCCGGATGCTCGCCACTCTGCTTCCGATCGATGGCGGCCATGCGGAGATCTTCGGCGTCGACGTCCGGCGGGAACCCCACCGCATCCGGCAGCTGGTGGGCGTCACCGGCCAGTACGCCTCGGTGGACGAAGACCTGACCGCCCGGGAGAACCTCTGGCTGTTCGCCCGCCTACAGGGCCTGACAAGCACCCGAGCCAAGACAGTCGCCGATGACCTGCTCCAACGCTTCGACCTCCAGGAGGCGGCCGGCCGTCCCCTGTCCCAATTCAGCGGCGGGATGCGCCGCCGCCTGGATCTGGCGTCAAGCCTGATCACTCGTCCACCCTTGATCTTCCTGGACGAGCCCACAACCGGCCTCGACCCAAGAACCCGAGGCCAGATGTGGGACACCATCCGCGAACTGGTCACCGATGGTTCCACGATCCTCCTCACCACCCAATACCTGGACGAGGCCGACCAGCTGGCCGACCGCGTAGCCGTGATCGACCGAGGCCGGAAGGTTGCCGAAGACACCCCCGACGCCCTGAAGACCCAGGTAGGCGACTCAACCCTGCAGCTCAGTCTCGCGGACGGCGCCGACCTCGCCATGGCCGCGAACGTCGTCCGCCGGGTGCTGGGTGAGGACCCGGTCCTGACCCCGGAATCGGGACGCATGAAGATCCCCCTCCCCGACGTGGATCGGGCCGCGGACGTCCTGATCGGCCTGCGAGCGGCAGGCCTCGGCATCTCCTCGGTAAGCGTCGCCAAGCCGACGCTGGACGAAGTCTTCCTGGCGCTGACCGGCCATGGCGCCGACAACCCGCAGCTGGAGGCGGCCCGATGACCACGAGAACCATGACCCCGGCCACCCTCAACCCCCAGCGCGTCGACCCGTCCACCGTGGTCGCCCGTACCACGCCCCGCAGCTCGCTTCAGGAAACCTGGGTTCAGATCCTGGCGATGGCATGGCGGGCCCTGAAGAAGATGCGCCGCAAGCCCGAGCAGTTCTTCGACGTACTCATCCAGCCCTTGCTGTTCACGGCGATGTTCGCGTTCATCTTCGGCGGCGCGATCTCCGGCAGCGTGTCGAACTACCTCCCGGTACTGATCCCCGGCATCCTCGCCCAGACGGCCCTGACCGTCTGCATGGCAACAGGCGTGCAACTGCGTGAGGACATGGAGAAGGGGGTCTTCGACCGCTTCAAGTCCCTGCCGATCGCAAGGATCGCTCCCCTGGCCGGCCCGATGATCGCCGACCTGATCCGTTACGGCATCGCGTCGGTGCTGACGCTCGTCACCGGCCTGTTCATCGGTTACCGCCCCGGCGGCGGGGTGCTCGGCTGCGTCGGCGGCGTCGCACTGACCGTGATCGCGGGCTGGTCGCTGGCGTGGATCTTCACCTGGCTGGGCACGATGGCGCGTTCGGCGCAGAGTGTCCAGGGCATCTCGATGATGATCATGTTCCCGCTCACCTTCCTGTCCAACGCCTTCGTCCCCGCCGAGACGCTGCCCGGCTGGCTGGAGGCGTTCGTGAAGGTCAACCCGGTGTCGCACGTCGTCTCCGCGGTGCGGGACCTGTTGAACGAGGGGGCCGTGACGCTCGAGGTCGGCTGGGCGGTCATCGGCTGCGTGATCGTCGTCCTGATCTTCGCGCCGCTGGCGGTCCGCTCTTACTCCCGCAAGATGTAGACGGTGTCAGACCACCCGCTCCAGGAGGGTACGGGCCTCGGCCAGCAGGTCGGGGCCGCGTCGGTCGCCGTATTCGGCCTCGATCCGGGATATGAGGCCGGGGGCGATCCGTTCGGCGTGCGCGGACAGCACCGACCACTGCATCGTCGGGGTGAATCGGTTGTAGGCGAACCGGTCAGCGAGCACGAGCAGCCGGACCGCCTCCTCGGCGGGCAGCGCCCCCTTTCGCAGGCCCCAGATGCCCAGCCCGGCGAGCACCATCCCCAGCACCGGGTAATCCCTCGAGGTGCGGTCCGGGTCGAACACCATCAGGACTTTGGCCCGCACCGACTCGAAGAGGTCCGCGCCGTCGTCGCCCTCGCCGTACTGCGCGAAGGCCGAGAGCGCGATGACCTCGCTCAGGTCGGCCCACGGTGTGAAAGCGTCCGGGACGCGCAGGTTCCGGAGCACCTCGGCGGTTTCGCGGTGCCGCCGCAGTCCCTCGGCGATGTCGCCGTCGACGAGGGCCAGTTGGGCTCGGCCGGTGGCGACCGACAGGACCTCGCTGTAGGTGCCCTGGGAAGCGAGCGCCTCCAGGTCGTCGATCATCCGCGCGGCCTCGTCGCGGCGCCCCTCAGCCAGCGCCGCCATGGCGAGGGTGGTACGGATCTGGATGGCGTCGTCCATCGCCCCCAGGCGTTCGAGCACCGGGAGCGCCTCGGCGGCATGCCTGGCGGCCGACGCGGAGTCACCGAGCTGCGCGTACAGGCCGGCCAACTGGGTGTGCAGCACCGCCCGGTGCCAGGGACCGTCGTCATCGCCGACGAGTTCGAGGGCGGCTCGGGCCGCTTCGATCGCGCCGACGGGATCGCCGGCGCTCTCCCGGCCGTGGCTCAGCCAGTGCAGCGCGATCCGGCGGATCAGAGGGTCGGTGTCACCGGCCAGCACGTCCAAGCCGCGCTCGGGATCCGACACCGTGGTGAGCAGGGCGGTCACCAGCGCCCGGACGGCCGGGTTCGCCGAGTCGGCGCCCAACCCGGCCAGCAGTCGCGCCAGCGTCCCTGACTCTTCGAGGGAGACGATCATGGTGTTGAACAGCGCGATGCCCAGGGCCAGCCGGGTCCGGTCGAGGAGCCGGGGCGGAGGCGCCCAGCCGCTCAGGGCGGCGGCGATGGCCGGGGTTACCACGATGCTGCGCGGATGATCCCCGCAGATCGTCCAGTAGCCGCCCAGAGCGGAGAACAGCACCACGACCGCTTCCGGGTCGGGGTCGGCGAGGGCCTCGCGCAGGATGTCGGCGAGGTTCGTCTCCTCAGAACGCAGCCGGTCCATCGCGTCGACCTGCTCCGGCGAGTACAGCCGGACACTGTGCCGGTGGCTGTAACCGACGGCCCATTCGCGTACGGCGGCCCGCGCGTCGGTCGTCTCGCCGGCCCGGTCCAGCCGCATCCGGCCGAACTCGCGCACCGTCTCGAGCATGCGGTATCGAACGCCGTCGGCTGTCTCCACGACGGTGAGCAGGGACTGCTCCACGAGCTCCTCGACGTCGCCGAGAGCGTCGCCGCCGAGCACCTCCTCCGCCGCGTCGAGGGCGAAGCCGTCCGGGAAAGCCGAGAGGCGGCGGAGGGCCCGGCGCTCCCGCTCGCCAAGGAGGTTCCAGGACCAGTCGATCACCGACAGCAGCGTCTGGTGACGGGAGGGGGCGCTCCGGTCGCCGCCGCGTAGCAGCGAGAACCTGTCCTCCAGCCGGCGGGCGATCTCGACCGGGGACATCACCCGCACCTTCGCGGCGGCCAGTTCGATCGCGAGCGGCAGGCCGTCCAAGCGGGCCACGACGGCGCGCACGTCATCCTCGTCGAGGTGCACACCGGGCCGGGCCGCGGTCGCGCGGTCGCGGAACAGCTCGACGGCGTCACCGGTTCCCAGCTGGGGCAGCGGATAGACACGTTCGGCAGCGATCGCCAGTGGCGAGCGGGTTGTGGTGAGGACGCGCAGCTCCCGTGTGGTCCCGGTCAGATACGCGACCAAGTCGGCGACCGCGTCAACCAGATGCTCGCAGTTGTCGAGCACCAGCAGCGTCGGGGCCAGATCGAGCTGCTGGGCGATCCGGGCCCGTACGTCGGCGCGCTGCCGCGGGGTGAGCGTGCGGCGTCCGGTCACCGAGTCGCGGACGCCGAGCGCCGACCCGACCTCGCCGACCAGATCCTCGGGCGCGATCACGCCGACCAGTTCGACGAAGTGCACCACCGGCTGCGGGGCCTCGCGGGCGACGGCATGGGCGAGCCGGGTCTTGCCGAGGCCACCCGGACCGAGGATCGAGACCACCCGGGAGGCGGAGAGCAGTGCCCGCACCCGCCGGAGATCGTCGTCGCGGCCGAGCAGCACGGTCGTGTCGAAGCGCACGCCGGCGCGCACGGGACTGTCGAGCGCCAGCAGCACGCGTTGGACCCGCCGCAGCTCCGGGCCCACGTCGGCGCCGATCCGGTCGCGCAGGGCCGACCGGAAGCGCTCGAAGCGGTCCAGCGCGGCGCCCGTTCCGCGCACCGCCGCCTCGCTGTGCAGGAGGTCGGCGAGCAGCCCTTCGTCCTCGGGGTGGACGCGCACCGCCTCCTCGAGCTCGGGCAGGGCGGGGCCGTGGTCGCCGCTGCGGCTCCGGGCCCGGGCGAGCACGACCCGCGCGGACGCCAGGTCGCGTTCCGCGCGTCGGCGCACCTCGGCCAGCGGGCCACCGCCCGCGGGCGGCAGCGCCCCGATGCCCAGCGCGAGCGCCTCCTTGGCCGCCGCGGCCGCCGCGGCCGGATTCTCGACGAGCAGCGCCCGTGCCCGGCCCGCCAGACCGTGGAGCCGACCGGCGTCGACCCGGTCGGGCGGAACCTCGAGCCGGTAGCCGCCCCCTTCCGTGATCAGCGACTCCGGCCCCACGACCGACCTGGTCCTGGACACCAGGACCTGCAGCGCCTTCGCCGGATTGGCCGGTTCGCTGTCCCCCCACACCTCCGCGACGAGCCGGTCCACGTTCACGGTTCGGCAGGCGAGCGCGAGGGCTGCGAGCAGCGCCTGAGCCCTTTCGCCGACCACCGGCCGCCCCCGCCACCGCACGCCGTCGAGCAGGCTCAGGTGGATCGGCATGGCGCAAGTCTAGGCTTCGCCGAGCACCCACCCCGTTTTCTGACATTCGCGCGGGTGGCTCGCATTGCTCTGTCTCAGGCCGAACCGAGCTCGCTCACCTTTTCCGGGGCCAAGGGCGGTCCCAAGAGGCGGAGCGGGTTCAACCGGGCGTCGGCCTGGCCGGAAGCTGTATGCGGGATCGGGGCGCCGAACCTGCACTTCCATGATCTCCGGCACGTGGGCAACATGTTCGCGGCCGAGTCCGGCACCGGCCTCAAGGACCTGATGGCGCGGATGGGCCACGACATCTTGGCGTGCTGGCCCGGAGGCATCGCCCGCCGATGGCGTGCTCAGTAGTGGTAGCGGGCCTGGAGGATGATCAGTTCGTTGTCGCGTGGGAGGTAGACGAGCCGGTGTTCTTCGGTGATCCTTCGGGACCAGGCTCCTTGGAGGGCGTGTTTGAGCGGTTCGGGTTTGCCGATGCCTGCGTATGGGTCGCGTAGGGTGTCTTCGATGAGCTTGTTTATGCGTTTCAGGACTTGGCGGTCGGTGGTGAGCCAGGAGGTGTAGTCCTCCCCGGCTTCGGGGGTGAAGGAGAGCTTCATGGCTGGTCGTCGTCGATGAGTTCGCGGATTTCGTGACGGCCTTCCAGGGCGTGCTGGTAGGAGGCGATGAGCCTGCGCATGTTGGCCGGTGAGCGCAGGAGGTGCGCGGTCTCCTTCAGCGCCTCGTACTCGGCGGCGGGTACGAGGTAGGCGCGGTTGTGTTTGGAGATGATCTCCACGGCCATGCTGTCCTCGTTGACCTCGTCGATGAGGGGGAACAGCCGGCGCCGGGCTTCGCTTGCGGTGATCGACATCAGAAACCTCCACCCCAATCTGGTACCAGATATTGTACCACTCTGGTCGGGGGTGGAGATGCCTGCTTGACCTGCCGACCCCAGAGCCACAGATAGGGCTCTGGCCGCCCTGGCCAATGGCCGACTATGGCACGGCGGTCAATGCTCCGGCCCGCGTTGATCTGGGCGTGCACGGCCAGGCGGATACTGAGCTTGCTCCGCTTTGACGGACACTGTGTCCGTCCAACCGGATCAAGCCCATCGGTCTTCCGATCTGTGACCGTCCGCCGCCGACACGCGGTCACCGACTTCCGGACCGCAGTCGCCTATGGTGCCGGTTTCCCGACTACCCAAGCAAAGACGAGATCCGGCGCGATCTCGATGGCAAGGACCTGGCCTCCTGGTGTCCGCTCCCCGAGCCAGGAGATCGACTGGTGCCATGCACGAGTCCTGCTGGAGATCGCGAACGGAGACGACGGCGCCTGACCCCATCTCGGCAGAAGCCGCACAAGCCGCAGCCCAGGCGCTCGCGATCAGCCAGCTGTCACGCGCCAGGAGCCCGGTAGGCCACCTCCATCCTCGCGGCATCGTCGATCTCCTCTGGCGTCAGCAGGACAGCCGTCTTCGTTCGTACCGTCCCAGACGCCGATATTGTGAGACCCACAGCGGCCGAAGCCGCATTGCTCGGCAGGTCGACGATCACATACGTGTCTGTCTCGCCGAACGCGAAATACATCTGCTCGACCCGCCCACCGACGCTTTCCACCATGCGCTCCACCGCTTGCCGGCGTCCGGTGCCACCATCTTGCAACACTCCTTTGAGGCCATCTGCGGTGTAGGTCGCCTGAATCAGGTACTTGGGCATGGTCGAGTCCCTCTTCTCGTGCCGCCACCCTGCGCCGGGGCGGCCATTGCGGTCATGGGGTCGAAGTTCTCGACTTAGGGTGACGGTAATCCCACCCGCTGTACTGGTTTCCCCTGTCGCAGTCTTACGCTGCGAAGCCTGCATGGGCGTGTGCGGTCCATCCTGAACGGGCCTGGGACTGCCCTGAACTGCAACGGGGACTGCAACTGGGCTCTGGCTCGTCGGGGGACACGGCCTCCGACAGCATGATGCAGGCGTCGGATTTCCTTCGGCGACCCAGGCGAGGTCGATGGCGGCGGAGCCGAACATGTGGACGCGTCGGACGCGGGTCGCCAACTGGCAATTGAGCGGGATCCGGAGTCGCTTCTTCGCTAAGGCCGAACCCGACTCACTTGTATTCCTGGCGCGAAGGGTGGGCCGATGCGGCGAAGCGGGTTCAACCGAGCGTCGGCGTGGCCGGAAGCTATCCGGGTGCTCGGCGTCCCGAATCTGCACCTTATGATCCCCGGCACACGGGCAACATGTTCGCGGCGGAGTCCGGGGCTGGTCTCAGGGACCTGATGGCGCGCATGGGTCACGACAACATCCGTGCGGCCATGATCTACCAGCACGCCGTACGGGGCGCGGACAAGTCGATCACTGACGCGATCGGCCGGCACATCAGCAGTGGCGATGACGAGGACGACGAGGGCACAGCGGGGTCCTGGTCCCCATCGCGTAATTGCACGTTAATTGCACGGAAGATCGAAAAGGCTCCAGAAACGATCAAGGCCCGAGTCGGGAATTATCCTCTGACCTGGGCCTTCGTTGTTGGAGCGGGTGACGGGAATCGAACCCGCGCTGTCAGCTTGGGAATCGGATACCGATCTTGCTGCCCTGAGCTGGGGAAACGTTAGTGCAGGTCAGGGCGGATCGGTTGACCGTGAGTCCCTATGAGTGGCCTCGGTTCCCCACCTGTTCTGGCACGCATCTGGCACGGAAGGGCTTGTCGTTCATCGATGCGGCCCGTGAGCAGAGCGCTCAGCCTTTCGTCAGTGCGCAACTCATCGGCGGCGGTCCCCGACGCGAGCAAGGCGATTGCTCAGCTGGGGAGGATAAGTGGTAGGATGGAGAGCATGAGTGAGCCTACCGGTAAGTATTCGATCACCATGCCGCGCGACATCGCGGAGGCCGCCAGATCCCGGAGCGGCCCTTCTGGCCTGTCGGCCTACGTCGCCGCCGCCGTCGCCCGCCAGATCGAGCGCGACAACCTCAGCGAACTCATCCAGGTTGCCGAGGCCGAGCACGGCCCCATCACCGACGATGAGGTCCAGGCTCTGCGCGACCACCTCCACCAGGCCCGGCAGGAACAGGCCCGCGGTGGGGCGGACGCCGCGTGACCCGTTCTCCCGCCGCCCCCGGCGGCACTCTGGTCCTCGACAGCGAGGGACTGGCCAAGGCGGTCCAGCGCGACCGCACGATCACCGCATGGCTAGCCCTCGCCCGCGCCGACGACCTCCGCGTCATCACCTCCGCCGCCACCCTCGTGGAAGTGGTCCACCCCCGCGTCAACCGGCCGGCCCTGGAGTGGACGCTGTCCCGCCTGGTCGTCGAACCGGTCACCGAACCGATCGCCCGCCACGCCGCCGCACTTCTGGCCGACGCCGGCCTGCACGGGCACAAATACGCCATCGATGCCATGCTCAGTGCCACCGCTCTCGCTGCCCCCGGCCCCGTCACGGTTCTCACTTCCGACCCTGAGGACCTTGCCGCCCTGTGCGGCGGACGCGTCGTCATCATCAAGGTCTGAGCTGCGCGCGGTGACGACAAGCATGACGGAGCGGCGGGAGTGTTGGTCTCAGCAGGCTGATCAACACCTAGTGGCCCGGAAAGATTGCACAGCTCCAGAATGATCAAGGCTCAGGATTGGGATCTATATCCCGACCTGGACTATCACGTGTGGAGCGGGTGACGGAATCGAACCCGCGCTGTCAGCTTGGGAACCGGATACTGAGCTTGCTCTCCTGAGCTGTGAGGACAGGGGTGCAGGTCAGAGCGGGCGGGTTGGCCGTGAGTGTCCGTGAGCGACTGTGGTTCCCCGTCCAATCTGGCACGGATCTGGCACGACATCTCGGCATCGGGTGGTCCTTCCGACGCGGGGCAGCCTTCTCCTGGCCTGTGCCGAGGCTGTTGAGCCGTGTTGTGTCGCTGTCGTCAGCGGAACCAGGCTCGCAGTCACGAGCGCTGGGCATGCGTACGAGGAGTTTCATCACCTGGTAGATCGCCTGTGGCCGGAGCGGGTGTGTCGGATGCTGCCAAGCCCTGCTGGCTCGGGCAGGCTCATTAGAGATCACGTTGCCAGCTGCCGTGTCAGACTCGGAGCGGTCCAGTTGCTGATCTGGGACAACAACCAGGAGCGAGGCGGGAACGCGGGGTCGGGCCCTGGTGTTCATCCCTGCCACGAGTTACCATTGAGTGCATATATCATTGAGGGTATGTCTCAGTGGGAGATCGATCTAGAGCCGGAGGTGGAGTCTTGGCTGGACGGGCTCTCCTTTCCGCTCTACCAGCGGGTCATGCGGAACGTAGACGACTACCTCGTCACTGGCGGCATCCCCGATGGAGATCACGTGCAGAAGCTGAAGGATGCCGAAGGTGTACACGAGCTGCGCGTTGCTCTCGACCGCACGACCTGGCGATTGACCTTCTGGAAGCCTTCCAGCAAAGTGATCGTGGTCCTTACGGTCTTCCGCAAGACACAGGATGGGACGCAGGCCGCCGACATCAACCGAGCGATCGCTGCTAAGAAGCGATGCGAGGCAGAGCACGACCTCACCGTCACGCACGTATTCGAGAGGAGCGCATGATGGGTCACAGCCGTTGGGAAACCTACAAGGCGAAGCGTCTGCGCCAGATGGAAGCGGATGCGCAGCTTCACCCTGAATACGAGCAGGCGGGCCGTGACCTGGAGCTCGGGGATCAGTTGCGTGAGATCCGTAGGCGCCGAGGCTTGTCTCAGAAGGTCGTGGCGGAGCGCGCTGGGATGTCTCAACCTGCTCTATCCCGCATTGAGGGCGGGGGCGGCATACCAGACATAGCTACGCTTGTGCGCCTTGGTGCGGCAATGGGGGTTCGGTTCCGCGTCGAGCTCGTTGTCGATGACGATGACACCACTGAAATCGAGCCTCTAACGGTGCATCATCGACAGCTCGCGAACGCATAGCTTGAAGGGCAGCACTTCGAGGCTCGGCCTGTCGACTTCCGCTGCCTATTTCGCGGTGACGAGTCTCCAGCCGTGCGACGGATTCTGCTCCGAGATCCTCAGCGCCGTGGGAACGAGGAAGCCTGAGTTCGGACGTACGTGCCTGAGCTTCGTTGTTGGAGCGGGTGACGGGAATCGAACCCGCGCTGTCAGCTTGGGAATCGGATACTGATCTTGCCGCCCTGGGCTGGGAAACAGTGATGCAGGTCAGCCCGGCTCGGTTGACCGCGAGTCCCCGTGAGTGACCTCGGTTCCCCGCCAGTTCTGGCACGGATCTGGCACGGAATGCCGAGTGGCCGTGAGCAGCCGTGAGTAGCCGTGGTTGTCCCCTCGTCGCCCTGTCCAATTGCACGGTGATCATGTCGCGATGTGGAGGTGGGACCCTGCTCAGGTGGAACTTTCCGAGTTCGCCGCAGTGAAGCAGCGGGTGATGGGTGAGTCGTTCCCCAGCGGTGGGGCTGATCTCGACGGCATGGCAGCCGACTTCCATGTCTACCTCTGGCACTCGCCTTTGATCACGGAGGTGGTGGTTCGCCTTACCCGTGACGCGAACAATCTGATCATGGCTACGTGCCAGACCGTGCCCGGATGCCCGACCGTAGAGCTCGCGGCGGAGCTTGAGCGGATCTGGTCGCGGGATCTCAGGTATCGGCACTTTGAAGCACACATGATCGCGACGAACGGGCGGTGCGTTCGCCTTGATGCGGTGACACAGATCGCTCCGGACGAGTTCTATGTCACGGCCGCCATCGTCGCCGGGACGGTGTAGTCCGCTACGGGGGGTACAAGAGGGTGATCACTTTCGACGGGGCCTTCTACCGCATCACGGATCCCAAGTTTGAGATGACCATTCCGGCCTGGGAAGGATACGAGCCGGGCACCGCCGATCAGGCAGATGCGACGATCACCTTCCCCGACGGCTCCCGCCGGTATGCGACCTTCATGACCCTGCAAGTAGTCCAGCAGATCATGGACAAGGATGCGCACACCGGTGAGTCTCTCGGCGGCCAGTACTTCTGGTGCTCAGATTTGATCATCATCAGGGATATCGGGTTCGAAAGCATGGCGGCTGCGATCCGTGACCTCGTGTCCTCCGGATTCATCGAAGGAGCTTGTGGCCTGCTCGACCCTCTTGATGACGAGGAGGAAGTCGACATGCAAAGGGGGACCGGATGATGTGAGCGTCAGAGCGTGGAGCGGGTGACGGGAATCGAACCCGCGCTGTCAGCTTGGGAAGTCTCTAATGATCTTGGTGTTGACCTGGAGAAACGGCTACCTGGCCATACTTGGCCTAGTGCTTCTGAGACACCGTGAGTCCCCGCTGATCGCTGAGCTACCGGGCCGTAACGGGCACAACTGCGGTCCCGCACTTTCCTGCCTGATCTTCGCTTCCGCTTACGGGTGAACGAGACTTGCAGGAAAGGTTGCTGTACGCGCTGCTCACTACTACTGCGCGGGAACTGCGTGGCCCGCTCGGCGTGGTGGCGGTGTGTCGGAGTGCGCAGGTGTGCGGTCCTCGCGGTTGGACACGCAGCATCTGATATTGAGTCCTTCAAGCTCCTGTAGTGTGATCCTATGTCGCTGCTACCCCATGACGAAGGGAGCGCTCGATCGCCTGGGAGGCAGATGCTAAATCTGGTCAATTTCACGCGCGGCTTCATAAGAGTCCAACTCCATACAGAGGTTGGTATACAGGTCGCGGAAAGGTGCATCCTTCACGCGGTTAGCTAGCCGCTGCTGTGTCTTTCCCGCTTCCTCTGCCGACCGTGCAACCATTCGCGCAAGTTCCTTGTAAGCGAATAGGAATGCGCGTGAGAATACCTTCGGTTGCTCTACCAGTGCGTTATCGGCGTTTACCAAGAAGGCGTTTATATTTCTGGCCCGAGCTGCGCCTTCCGCCGCCTCGGACAGATCGATTCGCAGCGTGGCACACAGTGCTAGCAGAAGCAGATAAGCTTGGTACTTGTATCTGTCGGCATCTAATAGGCGGGAAAACGGTTTCGCATAGTCCTCGCTTGAAAACTGTTTTATTGCAACATCGAGGGCAACTCTACCGCTTTTAATAGCCGCAAAAACTACGGAATAGAGCCTATCTTCCGCATCGGGCAGCGTAAAGAACTCGTGCAGCGCATCCATTTGCACGTTTGTATAGTTGTCTTGGAATAGCTGATTGGGTCGACGGCAAAAGATGCCCAGGAACATGTGGCGCGTCAGAGAATAAGTTATCTCTGTTTGTGTATAAGAACGAAGAACTGCTGCCAGGCTGTCTGCGCGATCAGTTTTTAGGCCCTCCCCTGACTTCGCCGCTGCGCGAGCTACGAGCTGTGGTCGAATGTAACGTGCAAGCTCCAGTTCCATTCGACCAACGGGGTTTTGATAGTTAGCTGACTGCGCGATGCTCCAGGCTGATGCGGAGTCGGGCGTGCGCACGACTTTGACGAAAATTTCGAGACTGGCTGATACTTCTCGGCTATGCCAGAGACACATGGTGGTCTGGCACCCATTTACAATGGCGGCACGCTCTACTCGAAGTGCTTGTCCGTCTTCGTCTAGAGAAAGCCCTTCACATCGAACCGTAATGCCATTGTTGCGTTCCAGCATCCGCTCCGGCTGAGTCTTTATCGTTTGGGTAATGCTGCTATTAACGCTAAGGTTGTCTTCGGTGCTCCCGAGCCATTCGCGGATATTCTCAAAAAATAGCCCATCGCCGTATTCGTCGACAAGGTTGATCACGTCCTGACCGGAGAGGACGCCGAGATATACATCTCCTGCCTGAAGCCAAGACCGGGCCGACCTCAGTGTGAAGGAAGCTGGGAGAGTTGTGGATCGCGCGTAGGAACGCCTAAGCCACTGAAGGAGAATACTGCCGTCTACGAATATGACTCGTCCTTCTTCGACCAGCGTCGAATAGAACGCAAATGAGCTGAGTCTACGCTCTGCATATCGACGACGGATGCCCGAGATATCGCTTCCTGTTGCAATGATATATGTCAGACGTGGCGCAAATTCATCAGCAAACAATACGCCTTCTTGCTCGCCGATAGCTTCGCCTTCGTATGACTGAAACTTACTAAAGATTGAATCAAGTTCTTCGGTGCTGCTTATTCTTAGTTTTGACTGGCAGACTGCACGATGTCCATCCGGGTGCTTGTCGGACAGGATATCGATGCCCCGATCATGACTTTTCTTTGGGTTCAGTTTGTAGCCAAAGAATTGGTCGCACTGGGGCAAATGAGGCAGTATGAGAAGGAGTGCCTCCGCAAATCGCTGTCCGCGATCGACGTTCTCCAGTGATTCGAACTGGTCAGAAAGATAGGCCGTGAAGTCGGAAAGCGATTGAAGGTAAGGAGGATACTCAGTCATGCTTTCCTGATTCACCGTATGACCTCAAGTTCGGAGACTGGACTGCATTGCACAAGATAGAGCGTGTCGATTGTAGCGATGCAGGGCGAACCGCAACGGCGTTCTGCGGAAAGAAGCTTGAAGAGAGCGTTCGGCAACAGGCCGCCAGACGGGCTGGGATCAGTCCCCAGGCCCCACGCCCGGCAGCCAGAGGGCACCGCACCGCGAGGCACCTGATCATGGGCCAGTTGTGGGCAAACGTATCGGGCTGTCTGGCTCACGGGCCGGTTCCGCGCTCTTCCCCTGACCTGATCTTCCCGCCCGCTATCGACCCGCCTCGGAGGGGCAGTAGGCCGGTGACGGAGGGTCAAGCTCGGCTTCGCGTGTATCTGTTCCCGGTGGCCTTCCTCGCGCGCTGGTTGCCCTGCCGCGGCCCGCTGGACGAACGACCCTTGCGCCCTTCACCCCCTGCCTAGGATCGACGTAGCACCTTCCGCAAGAGATCCTCCATGCGCATGGTTGCCTTCTTGGTTCGCGACGCATTGGATACGGGAAGGAGCTCTGTAGGGAATGGGTTTTCGGTTCCAAGCCCGACGGAGAATCCAATTCCTGATTGAAGTACAGACTGACTTCGAATGACTGCATTAGAAAAATCTGTCGCGAATGTGGCCAACTGCTGAAGATATTCAGGCAGGAAATCTTCCCTCACGACATCATAAGCAAGCGGGCTGCGATACTCTAATTCACTTTGTATGGGCTCGTGGCGAAGAACTCGAACCCATGGCAAAGTCCGAAGACTGGTAATATTGTCGTTGTCCACTGCAATAAGCGGGGCTCGCAGTATTGCGGCGGCGACGATAAGTCGACCATCTGAGTAGTATCGACCTTTTGTTTGGGTCTGAGACTGAAGATATTGGGCAGCCTTAATTAATGGAAGTGTTAAGTCTTTATATGTATCCTCTCCGGTAACCTCAAAGTCTTTCCCCTTTCTTCTGAGCTTGCTCAGTGATATTGCTACTGGGCAATTGGTATTAAATTGATGGAAGGGGAGGGCTAGGGCTTGGAGCGTGTTAAATGAATAGGTCGATCTTTCGTTGTTTGTTGCGAGGGATATTCTATCGTGTGGAAATCCACTTACCCATGGATAGTCTTGAAGGGGTTGTGTATTCGGCCTGGTGAAGAAGATGTATGGCAAATCCGACTGTTTGCACTCGACCAGTAAGTTTAGTACGGGCCGTATGCGCGGCTGTCGTCCCGTTTCGTCGAATTTCCATAGAAATGCTTCAGCTAGGGCGTCTAATGCTCTTAGGTTTCCAGTGTCTTTATCTGGGTATACCCATTCTTCTTGGATGTATGAATAATCGCTCCCTAGTGATTGTCCGAGCTCCTCGAATGCCGTACGAATCTTATCTGCAACAGTAGCTTGGAATGGGTGGCCGGATTTGATTAGTGCATCGATCAGATCCTGTTTTTCTATTCCAGGGCCGAATTCGTTCATTTGTGCTTCTTTCGTGCGTTTTTGGTTTCGTACTTGGGAGGGTCTCCGGATGCGTGTCACCGAGGGCACGGATCCGGCCTAGCCATCTCCGGGAACAGGGTTCCTCAGAGGCCAGGCCGTAGTCCAGCGGTTGTGGGCTGCCGTCGATGTCGAGGATGTGGGCTCCGGCTTCGCGGGCGATGATGACGCCGGCGGCGGTGTCCCATGGGTTGTTGGAGAGCAGCATGATGCAGGCGTCGGATTTGCCTGCGGCGACCCAGGCGAGGTCGATGGCGGCGGAGCCGAACATGCGGACGCGTTGAACGCGGGTCGCCAGCTGGTGGTTGAGCGGGATACGGAGTCGGTTCTTCTGTTCCGCGTCGGCTCCGACCGCGTAGTCGCCGATGGACACGATGGCGGCGTTCAGGGTGTCGGTTGCGCTGGCGTGGATGGGTTCGCCGTCGCAGGTGGCGCCTGCTCCCTCTGCTGCGCTGTAGGGCGATCCCAGGAACGGGAGATCGATCACGCCCAGGACGGCCCGGTTGTCGTCGATGAGGCCGAGGGAGATGGCGAAGAGCGGGATGCTGTGGGTGAAGTTGGCGGTGCCGTCGATGGGGTCCAGTTCCCACATGAGGCCGTTGCGATTGCCGGTGATTCCTTCCTCTTTGCCGAGGAAGCCGATCTCAGCGGGTGCTCGTGGAGGAAACTCATACCCGAGTTGGGCCAATTTAGTGCGTAGTGACTCGAGTCTTGATCGCCTCAAGGGTTTGCCGGACGTCGGTCGGTAGCAGGTCGGCGGCCGTGATGATGTGATCGCCGGCCTGGATGTGGATGGTGCGATAGCGGCGGACGGTCTTGACGAACTTCCTGATCGACCAGCCGGTGGTGTCCTCAATCCACCGGGAGACCGCCAGGGCCGCGAACACGATGGTCAGGTGCGCCTCGATGCTGTCGCGGGTGTGGTGGTGGATCGGGCGCGCGGCCAGGTCGGACTTGGCCATGCGGAAACTCTTCTCGATCTCGAAGAGCCGGTGGTAGGACCCGATGACGAATTCGGGTGTGGGATCCGCGATGTTCGTGACGTATCCCTTGATCCCTGCCAGTGCCCGGGCCTTCGCCTCCAGGTCGCGGTTGACGGACTTGGTCGTGCTGGTCAGTTTCACGAACCTGTTCCGCTTCACCGCGGTCTTGCCCTCGACGGCCTGTTCGGCTTTGCGGACCTGTTCGTCGATGCCCTTGAGCGTCCTGCGGGCCCGGTCATGCCTGTACTGGTAGTAGCGGACCTGGTCCTTGCGCTTGTCGGAAGGAGCGGCAGGCCAGGGCTGGGTGAAGACGTGCCCGTCCGGGATCGCCTCACCCGGGTTGTCCCCCCGCCACTTCGCCACGGCATAGGGGACGTCGGGGACCTTCATCCCCAGGATGAAGGACAGGCCCTCGGCCTCGATGGCGCGCATGTTCTTGTCCGAGATCATCCCGGCGTCGGCGACGATGATGACATCGGGCAGGCCGTGGGCGGCCATGAACGCCTTCAGGGTCGGCAGCATCGTGGTGGTCTCGGCCGTGTTGCCCTCAAACGCGCCGACCATCAGCGGGAACCCGGACGCGTCGGTGAGCAGGCCGACCGTGATCTGTGGTTCCAGGCGGCGTTCCTTGGAGAAGCCGGATTCCCGAAACCCGTCACCAGCATCGGTCTCGAAGTACAGGTCGTTACGTCGTAGAGCACTAACGTCGCAGGTCCCAGACTTGTCTGCTGGGCGCAGGCGGCGGCCAGGCGCTCCCTCCAGCCCTGGTCGGAGTAGGCCGGCAGACGGCGCTTGAGCGTGCGGTAGGACACCGAGGCGATGCCGGCCTCCTGCAGCACACGCAAGGAATCGAGCTTGCTGGTCGGCTCGATGATCCGGGCCAGGACCAAGTGCCGGAAGACTTCGTCACCGCCGCACGCATCGTCGAACCCGAGAGTGTCGTAGGCGGTGCTCAGGGCCTCCCACAGGTGCCCCATGCGGGAGGCGGTGATCGGTAACGGGCCGCCCGCCTCGGGCGGAGGGTCCAGGCCGAGGTCGAGCTCGCCCTGCCCGGCGGCGAGCCGTTGCCGGGCGACGGTCTTGAGCAACTCGAGTTCGACGTCGTCGTGGGCGGAGCCGATGTGCTCGATATCCCGGGATCCCTTGCGGGAGGAGTACACGATCTGCACCGCACGCGCCCCGGAGGCGGTCTTCACGGTGCGGATGTAAGCCACCGGACCACCCTAGGGCCACGATTTAGTGCGCAAGTTCCACCCATCTCGCCGACGAACCCACAGGTCAGCAAGTCGCGCCGCCGATCAGTCCCGATTCGTGGCCCAAGTCGGGCTCCCTCTGCTGCGCTGTAGGGCGATCCCAGGAACGGGAGATCGATCACGCCCAGGACGGCCCGGTTGTCGTCGATGAGGCCGAGGGAGATGGCGAAGAGCGGGATGCTGTGGGTGAAGTTGGCGGTGCCGTCGATGGGGTCCAGTTCCCACATGAGGCCGTTGCGATTGCCGGTGATTCCTTCCTCTTTGCCGAGGAAGCCGATCTCAGCGGGTGCTCGTGGAGGAAACTCATAGAGCTGCTAGGAGCTGACTTCGATACGGTGGCCCTGCTCGCCGTTGTCTGCCCATTCGCGCGACCCAACTCCCGGATCCTTGGGAATAAGTGTCAGTCGCGGCTTTCGACGGCGGGGCTCGGGTACGTGGTTGGGGGGTGGGTCGCGTCGTTCCAGGGATGTGTCCTCGGGGGGCCACTGGTCGAAGGCGGTGGCTCTGGTGCCTTTGTGCTTGGTGTCGTAGGCGTAGCCTCGTGAGCGGACCAGGCATAGCGCGTCCCAGGCCGCGTGCTTGGATAGGCCGTGCTCTCTTGCCAGTTCCGGGAATGTGGCGACGCGTGCGTGTGGGGCGATGTCTCCGCGGCGGATCTTCCTTATCAGCACGGCGGCGACGTGGACGACCTGTTCCCGGACTGGAGGACGCAGGGGTTGGGGTGGTGGGCCAGGGCGACCGGCCACGTAGCCGTGGCCAGGAACCAGGCGGACCAGACCCCGATCCCGCAGCGAACGCTGAATCCGCGACGCCGACCTCAGTGAGATCTCGTGTTCGTCCATCAGGATGTGAACGGTGGGGATCGGTGTTCCCTGGGTGAGTCCACCGCTGGTGATCCGGTTCGCCAGGCTCTCCGTGATCTGTTCCCGTTGTGCGGCCTGCTTGCTTCGGTGTGGCTTTCTTTGCTTGGCGGGCGGGGTGGGGCGCATGCGGGGAGGCAGGCTGATGAGTCCGGCGTCCAGGTAGAGATCGAGCTGGTCGCCTGCGCGCTGGCACATCAGCTCGGTCCAGGTCAGACTCTGACCGCCTGCGCTCTGACCGTCTTGGGGTGGCGGGGCCAGGTTGAACCAGACCACGCGTTTGCCTTCGTATTCGTAGTCGTGTCCCCATTCGGAGGCGATCTGGTCCACCAGCCGTAGCCCGAATCCGCTGCCTCGTTGTTCGGGGTCGGGGACCAGGTAGGGCACGCTGCGCGCTGACCCTTGGTCGGTCACCTGGATATGGATGAACCCGTCGGTGTTGGTGACCTGGAGCGTTATCGTCCCGTTCGGGTCGCGGCCGGAGTCGGAGTGGAGGCAGGCGTTGGAGGCGAGTTCGGTTACCAGCAGGAGCGCGTCTTGGAGCCGGTCATCGGCCCACCCGGTGAGCAGGCCGTGAACGAAGCTGCGAGCGCTGGAAGCCGCGCCGAGGTCCCCGGGGAGTTCGATGGTACCCAGCATCGTGCTTGTAGAGGGCAAGGTCAGCAGGGGTGGTTCGGTGGCTGGTGTTTCGGCGGGGTGGGCTTGATCGGGGGTGCTCACCATGTTCGGTCTCCAGGTTTGTCGATGCTTGTCGGATCTTGATTTCGAACCATGCATTCGTCCGGAATCCGGGGCGCGGGTTTTGGAGGTCACGGGGAGCGCTCGCACGGTCGGCCGCTGACCGCCTCGTACGCCGTTTTCCACACGGAGAGCAGCAGGCGAATGCCCAGCCGTGGGTGTGGCTCCTACGGGCGCCTTTCGTTTGCCTCAGGGAAGCCCAGATGCGCCGCAAGCCGATTTTCGAGATCGGCTATGCCCTGGCAGTCAGATAGATCCGGCTTTCCGGGGGAGATCCCGTACTTGCTCTTGGCCGGCCATAGGTGCTCGGGCACGGAAAATGTGCCCCGGTAGGAAATTCGGTATGCCCAGCCACTTTCGATCAGGGCGTTTATTGCCCTGCGGGCGGTCCAGATCGTTGTGCTGTACTCCTGCTGCACTATTGTCAGGCTGGGAACCCGCTGGTGCGGGCCGATCGCTCCAGACTGGATCTTCTCGATGATGGCGGCGACGATAGGGGCGGCGTCTTTGGCCTTCGCATGTCGGTTGACAACGTAGGCGCGGCCGTTCCAATGGCGGATGAGACCTTGCTTCTTGAGCTCCATGCAAACCAGCGCGGCTGTGCTGCTGTCGATGCTGTAGTTCCGCATTAATTCCCATTGGTGCAGGAAGGGCGCGCCGGGTGCGAAGTCTCCGCTCTTGATCTGCCTGGCCAGCGTCTTAGCGATTTCCTTATAGCGAGCCCTGGTCTCGTCCACGGGCTGTACGGGTTCCCGAGAAAGGAACTTCGCTCGTCCTGGGCCGGTCGACCTTGGGTCACCGGTTTTCCGCAGGGGAGTCGGCGACCCTCCGGCGCCGCTAATCCGTGACATAGGCCCAGCCCTCACCCTCGGAATCCAGAGATCCGCTTTGATGATCACCTGTGCTCAGGTTTCATCGAGTTCTCATCTCATAGTGGAGAGAACTGGCGGCGAATCTAAGGAATTGATGTGGGAAAGCACGTGGTCCACATCAGCCAAATAGAGGAGCGGACATGAGGCTGGTTTCCGGTCGGTCAGGCAGGTGTCAGTAATTCCCTGAGTTCTCCCACACGGGCCTGGTCATGTTGGCTCAGGGGGACGGCTCGCAGGACCATGCGGCCGGTTGCCAGGATGTGACCGCTGCGGTACGCCGGTGGCACGTCGGCGATGACCGTTGCGGCCCGCTGTGCGCCTTCGGTGGCCCCGCCGTTGACGACCGTGCTCAGCGCCCGGTGCAGCATGATGTTCGCGCGATAGACGTAGTCGCGTGTTGACGCCAGAACGGTTGTTCCCGGCTCGCTGGCCTGGTTCTCCTCGCCTGCGGCGGAGTAGACCCAGGAGGCCGCGAAGCGGAGCTGATCGGGGCTCCAGAATCCCAGGGAATCTCCCTTGTACGATCCAGCCTGGGCTATCGCCTGGCCGATCACGCAGAGCGCTTGTCCATGACGGCCCAGCAAGCTGAGTGCCTTGGCCTCGGTGGTCATCAAGTCCACGCTCGGGCTCCCGGCGAGGTGCTGGGCTGAGTGGATCAAGCTGAGGACGGCCTCTGGGCTGCGCTGGTCGTACAGGCCGTGGCCGGCTTCCTCGCTGCGGACCAGGAGGCTCATCGAGCGGTCACCGGATGCGTCGGCGGCCTGCTTGGCGGTCCTCCACCAGCGGATCGCGGCTCCATGATCGGACATGCGGGTGAGCGCGTTGGCGTGGATGGCGGAAAGCGCCGCCGTGGTGCGCTGCAATTCGACGAGAACAGCGGGAGTCGCGCTCTGCATTTGCTGTCGCAGGGCCACCAGGTCGACGACGAGATCGGCGACCACTTGAGCCGGAGGGAGGGTCCGCAGCGCGTGAAGGTGATCGGTGCAGCTGATCTCCCATTCTTCAGCGCTCCGGCCGCCGTCTCGGTCGAACACCTGCCGGATGGGTTCAGCTCCACCAACGGCCCCCAGGGCAAGGCTGGTGGCCAGCTGTAACACGCGTCGGCGTTCCGTGGCATTCTCCTCGGTCAGCGATGAATTCCCCTCCAGGGTACGCAATCGGTCGAGATCGGAGGCGGCATCAAAGAGCGCTTTCAGGTGGCCTTTCGCGTTCAACGCCTCGTCGAGACGTTGAACGGTTCCGGGCTGTGGCCGTACCTGGCCCCGTTCCACTCTCGACAGGTCCGCGGCGTCGGAGTAGATCCGTTTGGCTGTCGCTCTCAGGCTGAGGCCGTGAACGTCTTCGCGCCAATGGCGGATGGCCGCGCCGAGAAGATGCCACGGCGATTCGGCTGGTTGCACCTGCTGGGAGGGTTTCGGCATTCTCGGTTCCCGAATGTTGGCGGCTGTTGAAAATCTTTCGTTTCCAACAAGCGCGGCTTGTTATTGATCACCTTTATCTGAGCCGGGTGTCTCGCTGCGGCCCGCACGGTTGAGCCCTGATCACCTCGTGCGCCGTCGTCCCACCCCGGAGGGGCAGCGGGCCGGGGACGGAGGCGCAAGCCCGGCCTTGCGTGTACATTGCCCGGTGACCTTCCTCGCGCGCTGGTCGTCCTGCCTGCACGGGCCGGGCTTGAGCCGCAGGAGTCGGTCTGCTGGGCTTGCCTGGGGCGACGGTGTGCGCGGTGATCAGCCCCCGCCACCCCCTACGGTCCGCGCGTCTTGCAGCCGGGATCACCTCGGGGCCGGAATCCCCCGCCGGAGGCGACAAAAGCCCTGATCGTTTGGCAGGCCGCTCGCTGGGCTCCCTGCCGCGCTCTGTTCGGCGTTGTCGTTCGGCCTGGTCTATGTCCTGACGCGATCTGGTCGTCGTCCTGGTTGGGCGCGGTGAGCGGCGGCGCGGCCGGGACCGGCCCGAAGAGGCCGCATGCCCGGCCGCGACTGGCCGCGTCGCGCCGCCGTCGCCCGCAGGGCGGCGGCTTGAACCCGTAAAGCAGGTTGTAACCACTGCGCTAGTGGACAAGCACCACAAGGACCTGATGCGCCTGAGCGCGGGGATGACGCAGGGAGTGTTCATGTCCGGCCTCCTCACGATCATGCAAGCGGTCATGGATGCGATCTCCATCGATACTTAAAGTACGGCTATACTAGTTCTGGTACAAGCCACTTCAGGTACTTGTGCCGTACAACAAGTACTGATCTCTTGATGGGTGGCAGCCCTGTCAACGCGGCAAGCGAGGAGGGACGATCATGTTCGGACTAGTCGTCCGATTCACCTGTAAGGACGACGCGAGCGCGGACGCGTTCGATCGGCTGGTCAGCGAGACCATCGAGGGGATCCGCCAGCACGAACCGGGAACGCTGGTGTACGCCTCGCACCGCGTGGAGGGCCAGCCGCTCCAGCGGATCTTCTACGAGCTGTACGCCGACCGCGCCGCCTTCGACGCGCACGAGGAACAGGAGCACACCCGGCGGTTCCTGTCGGCCCGTGACGAGCTGCTGTCCTCGGTTGAGGTCGACTGGCTGGAGCTTCAGACCGGCAAGGGCACAACCCCGTGAGCGAGGAGTATCAGCGGGCGCTGGGCCGGCGGATCGCTCAGGAACGGAAACGGCGGGGCCTCTCGCAGGCGGAGCTGGCGCAGCTCATCGATCGGTCGGTGGCCTGGGTCTCCCAGGTTGAGCGCGGGGTTCGCAAGGTCGACCGCATGTCGGTGCTGGAGAACGTCGCGACCGTGCTGGAACTGCCGCTGTCGGAGTTGGCCGCGGAGGCGCCGGTGGTCGCGGCCACCATTGAGGAGGTTCCCGGCGCGGCGGGGCTTCGCCTCGTGCTGTCGGGGGCGCACTCGTTGCGCGCGATGCTGCATGCCGCGCCCGTCCCGACAACGACGGAGATTCGGCCGCGCGTCGAACGGGCCTGGTATCTCACGCACGAGAGTCAGTACATGGAGCTGGCCGACCTGCTCCGCGGCTTGGTTCCCGCATTGGAGGGGGCGGTTCGGTCCGCGCCGGAGGAACAGCGGCCCGAGCTGTTTGAGTTGCTGGCGACTGTCTATCAGGCGTGTTCGGCGGCGCTGGCCAAGCTGGGCGAACCTGAGGCCGCGTGGATCGCCGCCGATCGGGCGATCGTCGCGGCGGAGCGGGCCAGTGATCCGCTGCTGATGGCGGCTGGGGCGTTCCGGCTCGGGTTCGTCTTCCTGGGCGCGCGGCATTTCGACCAGGCGGAGGAGACGGCCCGGACAGCCGCGGAAGCGTTGTGGTTCCTGGCCGATCAGGGCAAGCCGGAAGCGATGTCGCTGTGGGGCGGGCTCACGTTGCAGCGCGCCGTGATCGCCTCCCGGCTCAATCAGGCCGACGCCGCCTATGAGCACCTGGCGCGGGCGCGTGAGGTGGCCGCGCGATTGGGTGAGGGGCGTAACGACTTCAACACCGAGTTCGGCCCGGCGAACGTCGCGCTGTATGAGGTGGCCGTTGCCGTGGAAGTCGGGGATGCCGGGCTCGCTCTGCGTGTTGGGTCGGCGGTTGACACCTCGTCGCTGTCGAGTGAGCGACGCGCCCGGTTGAACATCGACCTGGCCCGCGCGCACGCACAGCGCCGCCAGGTCGCTGAGGCCACCGCCACGCTGCTGGAGGCCGAGGCGATCGCGCCTGAGCAAATCCGTAACCATCGCATGGTCCGCCAGTTGGTGGCGGATCTGCTGACGATGCAAGATCCGCCCTCCTCCGAGCTTCGGGAGTTCGCCGAGAGGGTGGGCGCGTAGTAAAAGTACGTGGACTAGTACTCTGAGTACTAGCTAATACTTCCAGTGCGATGTAGCGTCTGTATTGGCGCTGAGGTCCTCACCAGCAAGGACACCAGCGCCAGCACAGACGCTTTTCGCATTCCCACAGCACAGCTCACAACCACGACAAGAGGTGTCTTCCGCATGCGCAACATCCCCGTAGACCTGTCCGCCCTGGCCTTCATCGTCGCCGGTGAGCCCGAGCCGAAGATCGTCGACCGCGCCACCGGCGAGGTCAAGAAGGACGCCGAAGGCCGGGACCTGTACACGATCCCGCTGCTTCCCAAGCCGAACGACGACCGCCGCAACCCGGTGATCGTCGTCACCTTCCCGTCCGAGAACTTCCCGACCATCCCGGAAGGCGTCCAGGTCCGCCCGGTCGGGCTGGCGGCCTTCTTCTGGCAGATGAACGGACGGGCGGGGCTCGGCTTTCGCGCCGAGTCGATCGTCCCGGCCCAGGCACGCGCCGCCGCCTGACCCACCCGAACCGTTACGCCCCGGGAGCGGCCTCAACGCCTGCCAGCTCCGCCGCTTCCGGGGCCTTCCCTTCGCTCACGAAGAGAGACACCAGTATGACTCACCTGCTTCTTACCCTCGCCCCTTACCTGGGCATTCTCACCGCATTCACCGCCGCCCTGATCGGGTGGAACCGGCTTCACCCGGTCTCGTTCTGGCTGACGGTCGGCTTCCCATACAAGGCCCTGGCGGTCTACCTCACCTGGGCCAACGTGTCAGCGGGCTGCGGCCTGGCCCGCAAACGGCACCGCTGGCGGCTCACCCTCGACGGCGTCCCCGTCCTCGGCCCCGCCCTGATCACCACCACCCACGTCATCCCACCCACACGCAAGCTACGCCGCGTCACCGTGGACACCCCGCCCCGGCTCGGCCTGATCCGCCCGCTGGCCACCGGGTTCCGGATGGCGGTACGGCTCGACGACGGCCAAACCCCCGACCACTACGCCGCCAAGCTCGTCAACCTGTCCCACGCCTGGCGGGTCCACTCCGTCCGCGTCCTGGACTGGAAACCCGGCCGCCTCAGATTGCAGGCCACCGTGCGTGATCCACTCACCCGCATCCGCACGCCCGTCAAGGATGACGGGCTGCTGCGGGTCCAGGTGGGCCAGCTGGAGACGGCCGCGCCCTGGGTCATCGACTTCACCACCATCCCGCACTGGCTCATCACCGGCGCGACCCAGTCCGGCAAGTCCACCCTGCTCAACGCCCTCATCACCGGCCTCGCATCACAGCCGGTCGCGTTGATCGGGTTCGACCTCAAAGGCGGCGTCGAGCTCACTCCGTATGCGGCCCGGTTGACCGAACTGGCCACCGAACGCGGCCACTGCGTGGCCGTGCTGAACAAAACTCATCACCGAGATCAAACTCCGGATGGCGCTGTGCCGAGCGCACCACGTCCGCGACATCTGGAAGCTCCCGGACAACGCCCGCCCGATGCCGGTCGTGCTCCTGGTCGACGAAGTGGCCGAGCTGTTCCTGATGGCCGACAAGTCCGAGAAGGAGGAGATCTCCGCGACCGCCGTGCAGCTGATCCGGCTCGCTCAGCTCGGCCGGGCGTTCGGGCTGTACCTGCTGGTGTGCGGGCAACGGGTCGGCTCCGACCTCGGCCCCGGCGTCACCGCCCTGCGCGCCCAGCTGTCGGGCCGGATCTGCCACCGGGTCAACGATCCCGAGACCGCGAACATGACCCTGGGCGACATGGACCCCGCCGCACTCCAAGCGGCCCGGCTGATCCCGGCCGACATGCCCGGCGTCGCCATCTTCGCCGCGTCGGACGGGCGCTGGTATCGGGCGCGCTCGGCGTACGTCCCGGAGGCGCAGGCCGAGGCCGCCGCGACCGCGAATGCGCATCTGCGGCCCACGTGGGCGCAGATCACGACCGTCAGCGTGGAGCCGGTCACCGACGCCGAGTTCGAGCAGTTCCAGCCAGACGCGTCCTGACCTCCCGAGTTCCTGGGGCTGGCGTGAGCCCGGATCACGCCACGTCCCTACCCCGTCATGTCCATCGACCCTCGTAGGGGGAACCTGATGCGTCGCCAACGCCTCCGGCCGCTGGACTCCGGCCCGGTACTCGTCCTGGCCCTGATCGCCGCCGTCGGCTCCTTCACCCACATCAGCTCAATGGCCGCCGACCACGGCCAGGACGGCTGGCAAGCCTGGGCTGTGGCGGTGTGCATCGACCTGATGTGCGTGATGGCCGCCCGCGAACTCCAACGCGACAAGAGGACAGGCCGACCCCGCCGAGGGCGGCTCTCCTGGCCCGGTCTGGTCCTGGCGGGCGGGATCGTCTTGACCCTGGCAGCCAACCTCGCCCAGGCCGAACCCTCCCCATGGGGATGGATCACCGCCGCGACACCGGCCGTGGCGTTCCTGGTCGCGGTCTCGATGCTGGAACGCCGCGCCGGCCACACGCCCATACCCACATCTGGGGAACCGGCCGCCGAACAGGCTCCGGCGAAACCCGCCGACCAGCCGACGGCCAGGAGCGATGACCCGCTCATCGCGTTCGCCCGGCACGTGGCCAACGAGCACGCGGCCACCCATGGCACGCCGATCACCCGCGAGATCCTCAGCAAACGCCTACGCGTCGCGCCTGATCTCGCTGCCGATCTCCTCGCGCAACTCCACGTCTGATCAAGGAGAACGTCATGCCACGAACCAAGAAGGCTCCACCATCACGGCCGGTCTGCCCGACCTGCGCCGGTGAGGGACAGACCGAAGCCCTTCTGATCGTCGGTCGCGGTAAGAACGCCACCCACCTGGACACCTGGGCGTTCTGCTTCGACTGCGACGGCACCGGCCACACGCCCGAGGGGAGGTGAACCCACCCGTGATCATCCGCTACCGGTGCTGTACCTGCGGCGGAACCGGCCTGGTCAACGACGAACAAGGCGAATCAGCCCGCTGCCCCGACTGCGACGGCACCGGCCACACCGCTTAACCCCATCGACTCAGCCCGTGCGAGGCGGTCTCACGCCTGCCAGCTCCCCGCCTCGCCCGAGCCGCATCCCATATCGCTCACCTGGAGAACAACCATGTCCACACCTGACTACGGCTATCCCTGCCCCGAATGCGACGGCTTCGCCGCCGTTGTTATCCGCGACACCCAACCCAGCGCGCTCGCTCTCGTCCAGTGCCCACTCTGCTGCGGCACGGGAACGGCGGGCCGATGACCAACACCGCTGAATTCCCGGTCCCGGTTGGGGACCTTCTCGGCCCGGTCATCCGCGACCTGGCCCGGCGTTCCGGCCGCGACCTGACCCGCTGGCTCGACCAGGTCCACCGGCTTGGCGGCTGCCGCGAACCGCTCCGCCTCACCGGTCACAGCACCACCATCGACGCCGCCACCGGTGAGGTCCTCGCCCGCTACAGCACCAGGGCCGAACCGCACGGGCAGTTGCTGATCCGGTGCGGCAACCGCCGCGCCTCCCGCTGCCCGGCTTGCGCCGAGACCTACCGGCGCGACACCTTTCACCTGATCCGCTCTGGCCTGCTCGGCGGAGACAAGGGTGTCCCGGAAACCGTGCGGACGCATCCGCGCGTGCTGGCCACCTTCACCGCGCCCTCCTTCGGGCCGGTCCACCGAGGCCCCGGCAAGGACGGCAAGACCATCGTCTGCCACCCCCGCCGAACCGGCCCATCCTGCTTCACCTGGCATAAGAACGGAGACCCCAACATCGGCCAGCCGCTGGACCCCGAGACATATGACTACACCGGGCATGTCCTGTGGAACGCCCACGCGGGCGACCTGTGGCGACGCTTCACCATCTACCTCCGGCGGCACATGGCCGCAGCCGCCGGACTCACCCGCAAGGAGTTCGGTAACCGCATCCGGCTGTCCTTCGCCAAGGTCGCCGAATACCAGGCGCGCGGGGTCGTCCACTTCCACGCCGTTATTCGCCTCGATGGCCGGACCAGCGGCGCACCACTCGCCGCCCCGCCTGCCTGGGCCACGGTCGAGTTGCTGAGCGATGCCATCAGGTCGGCGGTCGCCGCCGTGCGCATTGACGCGCCCGAGTACGGCTCACTCGCCTGGGGCCGGCAAGTCGACGTCGCTCCGATCAGCCCCGGCGTGCTCAACCACAAGACCATGCTCACCGAACGCGCCGTGGCCGGATATGTGGCCAAATACGCCACAAAGTCGGCTGAGACGTCGGGCACCCTCGACCGGGCCATCAAGACACACGAGATGCCCCGGCTCCACAAGATGGGTATCCCGGACCACACTGTCCGGCTGATACGTACGGCGTGGCGGCTCGGCTGCACCCACAACCGGCCGGACCTGGCCCACCTCCGGCTCCGCGACTGGGCTCACATGCTCGGCTTCCGAGGCCACTTCTCGACCCGATCCCGCGCCTACTCCACGACCCTGGGCGCCCTCCGTCAAGCCCGCGTCGACTACCGCCAACGCCTTCAAATCGACCGGGGGCGGGCCTTCGACCCGGACACCACGCTCGTTCTCGCGCACTGGAAGTTCGCCGGTCAGGGCTACACCCCTGGCGAATCTGCGTTGGCTGCCCTGATCAACGGCGGCGCCGATGACCCTGTCCCACCAACGAGCACCGATGCGCTACCAGCTCCCATCGATTCACGGACGGAGGCCGCCAAGTGAGCAGGAGGCCAATTCCTTCGGTCGCTGATCGTCTGCTGACGGTCGCTCAAGCGGCCGAACGGCTGAACACCTCCGAGCGTTTCCCACGCCGATTGATCGAAGAGCGCCGGATCGCCTTCGTCCGTATCGGGCGCAACGTGCGCATACCTGGGTCAGCGTTGGAGGAGTTCATTCAAGCCGGGGTGGTCGCACCAATCGTCAACCGCAAGGGAAGGATTGCCTGATGGGCGGCAACAACAAGGGATCTCGACGTCGATTCGGGGCCGTCCGCAAGCTACCCTCCGGCCGTTTCCAGGCGCGCTATCAGGGGCCTGACGGGCGCGAGTACAACGCGCCGCACACCTTCATGAGCAAGACCGACGCGGAGATCTGGCTGTCCAAGATGGAGACGGAAATCGTCGGACGGGACTGGGTGGACCCCGACGCAGGGGAGATCCCCTTCGGCGAGTACGCGGCCTCTTGGATGGAAGAGAGGACGCTCCGCCCAAAAACGGCCCAGCTCTACGAGGGGCTTCTACGGCTTCACATCAACCCGACGTTCGGAGAGAAGAAGCTGACGAAGATCACTACGCGGAGTATCCGCATCTGGCACACCAAGCTCACGGAGGACGGTCCGGGAGCCTCGACGGTCGCCAAGTCCTATCGGCTCTTGCGTGGAATCTTGAACACGGCCGTTGATGACGAGCTAATCAAGAAGAATCCGTGCAAGATCGCAAAGGCGGGTGTCGAACGTCCTGCGGAACGGCCGGTTCTCACGGTCGGTGAGGTCTTCACGCTCGCTGCGGCTGTACCCCCACGCTTTCGTGCGCTGGTGCTGCTGGCCACCTTCGCCAGCATGCGCTGGGGTGAGCTCGCGGCTCTTCGGCGCTGTCATCTCGACCTGGAGGCCCGGACGGTCCGGGTCGTGGCTTCGGTCTCCGAAATGAAGTCTGGGGAACTGGTCACGGGGCGTCCCAAGTCGGACGCTGGCCTTCGTACGGTCAACCTGCCAGAGGTCATCATCAGCGACCTGGAGTGGCACCTTCGGCGGTTCAGCGAAACCGAACCCGATGGGCTGGTGTTCGTGGGGGAGAAGAGCGCGCAGCTGCGCCGGAGTAACTTCTCCAAGGTCTGGGCTCGTGCGCTCAAGGAGGCGAACCTCCCGGACATCCATGTTCATGATCTCCGGCACACAGGCAACTCGCTGGCCGCTCTTACCGGTGCCACGCTCAAGGAACTGATGGATCGGATGGGCCATGCGAGCACCAAGGCAGCGATCATCTACCTGCACGGATCCAAGGATCGTGACCGGAAGATCGCCGACGCTCTGGGACAGCTCGTCAAGGAGAGCATGAAGCCAGATGACGACGACGGCTTGGCGGGCGCGATGGCTCCAGCCGATTAGTCAAGATCAACTGTTCTGGCACGGATCTGGCACGACAGCCGGAAACGCGCCCTAAAAAGATCAAGGCCCGGGTCCCGAAACCACCGGTGACCTGGGCCTTCGCAATGAGAGCGGGTGACGGGAATCGAACCCGCGCTGTCAGCTTGGGAAGCTGATGTTCTGCCATTGAACTACACCCGCGTGGAGGTCCTTGGAGGACGACCGCGATCTAACTGTAGCGGATTCGGCGGGGGCGTGCTGCAGTCCAAGGACAGGGATGATGGGGCTAGGGGACCGAACTAACGCTAGCGGAAGCGCTGGCGGATAGAGTCGCACGGTGTTGCTTTCTGATCGTGATCTTCGTGGTGAGATTGAGTCGGGGCGGGTCAAGTTGGATCCGTATGACCCAGAGATGATCCAGCCGTCGAGCGTGGACGTCCGGCTTGATCGGTATTTCAGGGTGTTTGAGAACCACCGCTACCCCCACATCGACCCCGCTGTGGAGCAGCCGGATCTGACCCGGCAGGTGGAACCCGAAGGCGATGAGCCGTTCATCCTGCATCCGGGTGAGTTCGTCCTGGCGAGCACCTACGAGGTGATCAGCCTGCCGGACGACATCGCGAGCAGGTTGGAGGGCAAGAGCAGCCTCGGCAGGCTGGGGCTGCTGACTCACTCGACGGCCGGCTTCATCGACCCCGGCTTCGAAGGGCACGTCACCCTGGAGCTCTCCAACGTCGCGACCTTGCCGATCAAGCTCTGGCCGGGGATGAAGATCGGGCAGTTGTGCATGTTCCGGTTGAGCTCCCCCGCCGACTTCCCGTACGGCAGCGCCAAGTACGGTTCGAGGTACCAAGGCCAGCGCGGCCCCACCCCCAGCCGCTCTTTTCTGGCCTTCCACCGGACCAAAATATGAACATCAGATGAACACTTCTAGGCCTGCTACCTCCTCCTATGCGCCTCACGTGTCAGCACAAGGCCACAGGGCAACCCCAAAGGGAAGAGTTCGTGACATCTAGGCATGCGCACCCTTAAGTGCGCATTCCACCTGCTTACCCGTACTCTTCTCTGCGGACCGTCCCCGCACATCTGGAGATCCACCGTGCGCCTGCGTCTCACACCCCGTGAGGACAGCTACTACGACTTGTTCGCCGACTCGGCGAACAACCTCGTCACCGCATCCCGCCTGCTGGTCGAGATCATCAGCGACGGCTCGGACAGGGACGCCCTGGCTGAGAAGATGCGCGCCTGCGAGCACGCGGGTGACGAGCGCACTCACGCAATCATGAACCGGCTGAACGAGAGCTTCATCACGCCGTTCGATCGTGAGGACATCTACCGGCTCGCCTCGAACCTCGATGACGTGATGGACTTCATGGAGGCGGCGGCCGACCTCATCGTGCTGTATAAGATCGATCACCTCCCGAAGGAGGTCGTGCGGCAGGTCGAGGTGCTGGAGCGGGCCGCCGAGCTGACCGCGGAGGCGATGCCGCGGCTGCGGTCGATGAGGAATCTGAACGAATACTGGATCGAGATCAACCGGCTGGAGAACCAGGCCGACCAGGTATACCGGCGGCTGCTGGCCAAGCTCTTCGGCGGGGAGTATGACGCGCTCACCGTGCTGAAGATGAAAGAGGTCATCGATCAGCTGGAGTCGGCGGCGGACGCGTTCGAGAGTGTCGCGAACACGGTCGAGTCGATCGCGGTCAAGGAAAGCTAAGTGGAGCTCGCACTCGTCATCGGGGTCGTGGTCATCGCCCTGGTGTTCGATTATACGAACGGTTTCCACGACGCCGCGAACGCCATCGCGACGTCGGTTTCGACGCGGGCGCTGACGCCGCGGGTGGCGTTGCTGATGGCCGCGGTGATGAACTTCATCGGGGCGCATCTGGGTACGCAGGTGGCGTCGACCGTGGGCAAGGGGATCATCGATCCGCCTGAGGGCGCGCACGGGCTGGTGATCGTGGGCGCGGGGCTGATCGGGGCGATCACCTGGAACCTCATCACCTGGTATTTCGGGTTACCGTCGTCGAGCAGTCACGCGCTGATCGGCGGCTTGGTCGGGTCGGCGCTGGTGGCCAGCGTCGGCGTGCACTGGGACGGAGTGCTGGACAAGGTCGTCATCCCGATGATCCTGTCGCCGCTGGTGGGGTTCACGCTGGCCGGGATTATCATGATCGCGATTTTGTGGATCTTCCGCAAGAGCAATCCGCACAAGACCGGCAAGGGTTTCCGGTACGCGCAGACCGTGTCGGCCGCCGCCATGGCGCTCGGGCACGGGCTGCAGGACGCGCAGAAGACGATGGGCGTCATCTTCCTGGCGCTGGTCGTGGGCGGGTATGCCACCAATGGTGAGGAGATCCCGCAGTGGGTGATCCTCTCCGCCGCGGGGGCGATCTCGCTCGGTACGTACGCCGGTGGGTGGCGCATCATGCGGACCTTGGGCCGCCGGATCATCGCGCTGGACCCGCCCCGGGGGTTCGCGGCCGAGTCGGCCGCCGCGACCGTGCTCTACACGGCGGCGATCGGGTTCGGTGCGCCGATCTCGACCACGCATACGATCACCAGCGCGATCATGGGGGTGGGCGCGACGAAGCGCCGGTCCGCGGTGCGGTGGGGGGTGGCGGGGAACATCGTGACCGCGTGGATTCTCACGATTCCGGCCTCGGGGCTGGTCGCCGCGTTGTGCTACTTCGCCCTGCATTGGGCGGTTGAGTAATCGTCAGGCGGGGGCGCCTCGCCAGGGCGCCGTGGAATGGTCCGCGTACATCACGTCGGTGTCCCAGCGGCTGAAGCCGAGCGATTCGTACAGCCGGATGGCGGCCTGGTTGTCCTCGTCCACATAAAGCATGACCTGGGAGAGGCCGTGGGCGCGGAGGTGGGTCAGGCCGGTGAGGGTGAGGGCCTTGCCAAGGCCGGTGCCCCGCTCCGCGGGGTCGACGCCGACCACGTAGACCTCGCCGATGGCGTCGTGTCCGTGACCGTCGGCCCCGTGGATCTTCGTCCAGTGGAATCCGACCAGCCTCGAATCACGAAATGCTAGGAAAAATCCGGATGGGTCGAACCAGGGTTCCTTTTCGCGCTGGTCGAGGTCGTTGAGCGTCCACGAACCCTGTTCCGGGTGGTGGGCGAACGCGCGGGCGTTGAGGGCTATCCAGGCCGCCTCGTCGTCCCCAGGGACAAAACCCCGCACTTGTACGCCCTCGGGGAATTCGGCCGCGGGCATCGGCGCGTACAACGACCGGCGCATCTGCCACAACGACCGCACCCGGGTGAATCCGGCGGAGGCCGCGAGCCGGGACGCGCCCGGGTGATCGCCGTGCGCCCACAGGCGCAACCGCCCGCCGCCCGGAATGGCGGGAAGGGACCGTTCCGCCGCGAGCCGGATGCTCTCGGTCAGTACGGCGTCGAGCAGC
The DNA here is from genome assembly GCF_039871605.1 of Acrocarpospora sp. B8E8. Taxonomy (NCBI): domain Bacteria; kingdom Bacillati; phylum Actinomycetota; class Actinomycetes; order Streptosporangiales; family Streptosporangiaceae; genus Acrocarpospora; species Acrocarpospora sp. B8E8. The sequence goes on from NZ_JBDPLV010000005.1 coordinate 154,478, forward strand.
CGATGTCCGAAGCCACGGCGCCGCTGGGACGGGGAGATCACCAGTTCGCCGCTCGGGCCTTCGACGGGATCGGTGGGGTCGAGATGAGCGAATCCGGCCAGAGTGTCGTCCGCGTACAGAAGAAAGGATTTCGCCCCGGTGTCGCCGCCGTAGCGGAGGTGGAGCATCACGTGCTCGTTCAACGGGCGAACCCCGTCGGTTTCTGTCGCCGCCTCAACCAGAGCCAGCACCGAAGTTACCTCGTCGTCGCTCAACCGTTCCCGGATCACCACATGCACGTTCATGAACGGCACTCTATGCGCCTCATGTTGGCAATTACCGCCAGGTGTACCCCTGGGGAATCGTTACCTTTGAGACATTGGATGGCCAGATCGGTTCTCTACGCTCAGTGAGCATGACCCCTGCTTTCCTCAAACGACTCGCTGTGGCCGGCATCGCCGCGGCGGGCGCGTTAACGCTCGTGCTCAACCCCGCTGGCGCCAGTGCCTCGCTCCAGAGCAAGGCCAAGGACAAAGACACGCTCATCCCGATCCGGATCCTTTCGATCAACGACCTGCACGGCAACCTGGAGCCCCCGACCGGGTCGAGCGGCCGTATCGCCGACGAGACCGGGACCGTCATCGACGGCGTGGGCGGGGCCGCGTACCTGGCCACCTACGTCAAGCAGTTCAGGAACAGGGACACCGTGCTGGTCGCGGCGGGTGACCTGATCGGCGCCACCCCGCTCCTCTCCGCCGCCTACCACGACGAGCCGACCATCCAGTTCCTGGACAGCCTGGAGCTCGCCACCTCCAGCGCCGGCAACCACGAGTTCGACGAGGGGTTCGACGAGCTCGAGCGCATCATGAAGGGCAAGTGCCACCCGGTCGACGGCTGCTCTCCCGCCGGTCGGTGGAAGGGCTCCGACTTCGAGTTCATCGCCGCCAACGTCATCGAGAAGAAGAAGAACAAGCCCGCGCTGGCGCCGTACTACGTCGAGCGGATCAACGGGGAGAAGGTCGGCTTCATCGGCCTGGTCACCCAGACCACCCCGTCGATCGTGACCGCCGCCGGCATCGCGGGCCTCGAGTTCACCGAGGAGGTCGCCGCCGCGAACGCGACCTCCGAGTTGCTCACCCAGAAGGGCATCAAGGCCCAGGTGATCCTGGTGCACGAGGGTGACCAGGTCACCCCGAACCAGAGCCCGGACGCCTGCCCGGTCGTCCCCGGCCTCGGCTCGCGCATCGCGACCGGTGTGGACTCCGAGATCGACCTGATCATCAGCGGCCACTCGCACCAGGCCTACATCTGCAAGGCCACCGACCCCAGCGGCCAGCAGCGCTACTACACGCAGGGCTCCTCGTTCGGCCGGGTGCTGACCCAGATCGACTTCCAGATCGACAAGAACACCGGCGACATCGTGCGCTCCTCGGTGGTCGCGGACAACCACGTGGTGCGCCGCACGGTCACCCCCGACCCGGAGACCGTCGACTTCGTCAACCTCTGGAAGTCGCGCACCGCCGCGGTGGCCAACAAGCCCATCGGCAACATCACCGGGGATCTGCCCAACGTGGCCGCGCCGTCCGGTGAGGTCCCGCTCGGCAACTTGATCGCGGACGCCCAGCTTGAATCCACCAAGACCGGCGGCAACGCGCAGATCGCGCTGATGAACCCGGGTGGCATCCGGGCCGGCCTCACCTTCGCCGGCTCCGTGGCTGGGGAGGGCGACGGTGTGGTGACCTATGGCGAGGCGTTCACGGTGCAGCCGTTCAACAACCTCATGCAGGTGGTCACGCTGACCGGTGCCCAGCTGAAGACGCTGCTGGAGCAGCAGTGGGTGGGCGGCCCGAACAACCAGGCGTTCACGAAGATCCTGCAGCCGTCGTCGAACTTCACCTACACCTACAGCGCCAGTGGTGCGTGGGGTTCGCGGGTCTCCAACATGAAGATCGACGGCGCGCCGGTGGTCGACACCCAGAGCTACCGGGTGGCGGCCAACAACTTCCTGGTCGGCGGCGGTGACGCCTTCCTCGCCTTCCGGGACGGCACCGACCTGTGGAGCGGCCCGCTCGACATCGACGCGTTCGCCGCCTACCTGGGCGCGCACTCGCCGGTGACGCCTCCGGTGGCCAACCACATCACCGTGATCCCGTAAAACCCCAACCCGTTTCCGGTACGGCCAAAGGCGCCCGTTCCGGAAACGGGTCCTTATTGCCCGAAGGAAACGACTGTCGCATGGCCGTGGTTTTCCCACCCGCCCAGCCCTTTGTTTCCCCTCCGGGCTGCGCCCGGCCCCGCCATCGCCCTTTCCCGGGCTGCGCCCGGCCCCGCCATCGCCCTTTCCCGGGCTGCGCCCGGCCCCGCCATCGCCGTCCGCGCGGGCTACCGATCGGGTGGGAGCTGGTTGCCGATGAGCTCCAGCAATGCGGCGTGCGTTTCCTGGTCGGCTGCCGCGATGAGTCCGCCCGCGCCGGTGTGCAGGGGCTGGCCGTGGATGCCGGTCACCACGCATCCGGCGGCCTGGCACAGCGCGATCCCGCTGGCGAAGTGCACGCTGTCCCGCAGATGCCCGTCGGTGACGTACGCGGCTCGCCGGCCGGCGGCGACCCAGGCCACCGCCAGGGTGGTGGAGACGACGCGCGCGTGGAAACGCTCGATGAACCCTGGGTCGGCGAGCAGGCGGGCCGCCTGGAAGCTCATCTCGTTCGGGAACGGTGGATCGAGGTTGACATCCACCAGTCGCGAGTCGGACGACGGCGTGAGCTCCTCATCCACGCCGCTGCGGCGGACGTACGCTTGATCGCCGTCCGTCCAGAACACCTCCCCGGCGAACGGGTCGGCTGAGGCCGCCACCGCGACGTCCGAGCCCACGCGCAGCGCGACGTTCACCGCGACCAGCATGCTCCGGGCGGCGTAGTTCAGCGTGCCGCACAGAGGATCGACCAGCCACATGCGCTCCGCGCTGCCCGAGCCGGTACGTCCGCTCTCCTCACCCGTCACGGCATCCTCTGGCCGGGCGACGCGGATGACGTCAAGGATGGTGTTCTCCGCTTCGATGTCAGCGGCCGTGGCGAAGTCACTCCCGGATTTCCAAAAGCGCTCCAGCGGCGCGCCATATCTCGCGTACACGACAGCAGCTCCTGCTTCCGCTGCCGCGCGGGCCAGTTCCGCGTCTGTGATCAGCATGTGCGCCGCCTAGAGGTAGTTCCTGCGGGTCGTACGCGCGGACGAACCGGATATCCCGAACCCCGCAGCGAGGCGGTTAACTTGGTTTCGCTCGGAATTCGGCCCAGAGGTCGACCGCTTGCTCAAGATCAAGGGCTGCGACGTCCTCGCGGGACATGCGAACTGTATAGATCAACCGATTGGCGAGCCAATCGGGAACGGGCTCTCGGGGAGGCGGTTCGTCGACGTGGAATTGGCCGGACAGCAGCGCCAATCGTTCGATGACCTGGCTGAGCCGCACGAGTTCGGGACGATTACCGCCAGCCGAACGAACCCTGTCCGCCGCCTCCGCATAAACCTCCGCGTCGGCACGCTCGCCAACAGCCCACACCTCGCAAATCTCAACTGACTTGTCGTCCGCGATCCGGTAAACGACTCTCCAGGTGTCGCGCCCGACCACGAGCTTCCGATACCCGGTCAGCTCGCCTCCGAGCGGATGGCCCGCCTCGGGATTGTCGAGGAGAAGAAGGATCTTCTTCAGCACCTTGGGCACCGCATCCGGGCCGATCCTGCGTAGATCATCGATCGCCGGATCGATGAAGACGACTTCGGACACGGTTACTCGTCGTCCGGGAGCGCGGCAAGGGACTCACGCGTATGCCCGAAAGCGGCAAGCACCTCATCGAACGAGGTTCGCTTTCCCGTGTCAGTGGCGGCCCTGGCCAGGACGAGCGCAAGATCCCTCAGGTCGGCCGCCGCCTCGTCCAATTCAGCCAGGCGGCGGACACTCACCACGGCCGCCACCGGCTCATGCCGACGCGTCACCACCAGGTCAGCGCCCTGCTCCGCATCGGCCACCAAGCGAGCAACCCCTCGCTGGGCGGCTTCCGTAACACTCAGTTCGGTGGGGTCACGCAGGATCGCCATTCCTTAACTGTACAGGAATCTGCACAGAACGCCAGAGCTATTAGGGTCGCCGGTGTGACCAACGAGAGGATTCTTCGGGTCAACGGTGTGGGCCTGTGCGTGGAAACGTTCGGGGAGCCGGTTGACCCGGCGATTCTGCTGATTGCGGGCGCGGCCTCCTCGATGGACTGGTGGGAGCCGGAGTTCTGCGAGCGGCTGGCCGCCGGATCCCGATATGTCGTCCGATATGACCATCGGGACACCGGGCGGTCGGTCAGCTACCCGGCGGGTGCCCCGACGTATTCCGGGGCCGACCTGATCGCGGACGCGGTCGGGGTGCTGGACACGCTCGGCGTGGTGCGGGCGCACGTCGTGGGCATCTCGATGGGTGGCGCGATGGCCCAGCTCATGGCGCTGGACCAGGCCGCGCGGGTGGCGTCGCTGACCCTGATCGGCACGAGCGGCGGGCCGGGCGACCCCGATCTGCCGGGCATGACGGACGCGCTGCGGGCCACTTTCACCGTCGAGGCGGCGGAGCCGGACTGGTCGGACCGGGACGCCGTCATCGACTACATCGTGGCGACCTGCCGACCGTACGCGGCGCCGTCCCGCGCGTTCGAGGAAGCCGAGGTACGCGGCGTCGTCACCCGGGCGGTCGATCGCACAGGCGATATCGAGTCGGCGATGAAGAATCACTGGGTGATCGACGGCTCTGGCGGGTGGCGTGCGCGGCTGGCCGAGATATCCGCGCCGACGCTGGTCCTGCACGGCTCCGAGGATCCGCTGTTTCCGCTCGCCCATGGCCGCGCCTTGGCCGCGGAGATCCCGGACGCGCGGCTGCTGCCCTTGGAGGCGGTCGGCCACGAACTGCCCCGCGTGGCGTGGGATGTGGTCATCCCGGCGATCCTGCGGCATACCTCCGGCGGCTGAGGCCGGCAGACGACGTGCTCGCCGAGTATCGCGGCAACGAAGAAACCCCCGGAACCAGTTTGATTTCGGGGGCTTTTCGATGGTTAGCGGCGGGCTACTTCGGGGATTTCCGCGTGTTCGCCGCCTCGGTCCGGGACGAAGCGGTAACCCACGTTCCGTACGGTCCCGATCAGCGACTCGTACTCCGCGCCCAGCTTCGCGCGAAGGCGGCGCACATGCACGTCCACCGTACGAGTGCCGCCGAAGTAGTCATACCCCCACACCTCCTGCAGCAACTGCGCCCGGGTGAAGACCCGGCCGGGGTGCTGGGCGAGGTACTTGAGCAGCTCGAACTCCTTGAACGTGAGGTCCAGGGCGCGGCCGCGCAGGCGGGCGGTGTAGGTGGCCTCGTCGATGGCGAGGTCGCCGCTGCGGATCTCGTCGGGGACCTCCTCGGCGGCGGCCAGGGAGAGACGGCCGATGGCCATCCGCAGCCGGGCCTCGACCTCGGCGGGGCCGGCGCTGTCGAGGATGACGTCGTCGGCGCCCCATTCGGCGGTCATCGCCGCCAGGCCGCCCTCGGTCACGATGACCATGAGCGGGCAGTCGACCCCGGTCGTCCTGAGCAGGCGGCACAGGCTCTTGGCCTGGACGAGCTCGCGGCGGGCGTCCACCAGGATCGCGTCGGCGGGCGGCGCGTCGATGAGAGCCGAGCCCTCGGCGGGGGCGACCCGGACCGAGTGCAGCAGCAATCCGAGCGCGGGAAGCACTTCGGCCGAAGGTTCCAGGGCGTTGGTCAACAGAAGCAGGTTACTCAAGGGGCCTCCTCAGCACACGGCAGAGCGCGCCAGCTGAGCACCGCGCTGTGCATAATCACAGGCTCGCCTCCTCCATCCGCGTCGTTCACGGAGACCGCCGGTTGGCGAATCGCCGTACAAAACACGTAGGGACCTGGGGGGCTACATCGCCCAGGTCCCGTTGTCCGTAGATTAGCCCACAGCATGTTTGCGTCCAATGTGAGTCCACCGTGTGAACAACGCTTCACGTGGAGAATCACCGTAATCCTTTGCTCACATCGGGTGACGGATTCTGTGACGGGAGTGGCGTATGGCAACGGGAACCGTGCGTTTCTGGGCTGCGGCGAAGGAGGCGGCCGGGGTGGCCGAGGCAAGTTTTGACGCGGAAACTTTGGGGGAACTTGTAACCAAAATCACACAAAATCCGGATCTGGCTAGGGTCGTGGGGCGGTGTTCGTTCCTGGTCGATGGCAATCCGGCCGGGACGCGGGATCCGTACACAGTGGACCTGCCCGAAGGGGCTGTCGTGGAGGTTTTGCCCCCCTTTGCCGGGGGCTAGTCTGGATCACAAAGCGTCCCCCGGAGGATCACGGTGCGGAAGATATTGGTGTCGGTCCTCCTGCTGGCCATCGTGCTGGTCGTTCTCGACCGGGTCGCGGTCGTCGGGGTGCAACGCGAGGTGGCCCGCCAGATCGAGGCGGCGTACGACCTGTCCGCCACCCCCACGGTCACCGTCAACGGCATCCCCTTCCTCACCCAGGCCATCGCCGGCCGCTACGAGGAGGTCACCATCGAGATGGGCGACATCACCCAGGAGGGTGTCTCCCTGTCCAGCGTCAACGCCACGCTGTACGGCGTGCGGGCCCCCCTCATGGACCTCATCCAGAACGCCGAATCCGTAGACCTGCGCGCGGAGCGCGTCACCGGTTCCGTCGTCGTCTCGTACGCGACCCTGGACGCCCGCGCCCCCCGCGGCATCAAGGTCAAGGGCGGGAACAACAACACCATCCAGATCTCCGGCAACCTCACCGTGCTCGGCCAGACCGTCCCCGTCACCGCCGACATGAAGGTCGCGCTCGCCAAGGACTCGATCCGCGTCACGCCGGAGAGCGTCAAGATCGCGGGTGGCGTGCCCGTGCCCAACGCGGAACGCCTGGTCTCCTTCACCATCCCGATCAAGGACCTCCCGCTCAACCTCAAGCTCACCAAGGTCAGCCCCACCGCGGCTGGCCTGCTGCTCCAGGGCACGGCCAGCGATGTTCCCCTCCGGAGTTGAACCAGGCGACCGGCCGGTACGTCTTGAAGATGTGAGTCCAGCCGGCACCGCAGACGAGGAGCTCGTCCGGGCTCTGTTCGACGACCACGCCGGGCCACTTTACGGCTACGTGGTGCGACTGACGGGCGACCCAGGCAGGGCGGAGGACATCGTGCAGGAGACGATCCTCCGGGCCTGGCGAAATCCGGTGGCCGACCGCCCGGTCCGCGCGTGGCTGTTCACGGTCGCCCGCAACCTGGTGGTGGACCAGCACCGGGCCCGCAAGTCGCGCCCCCCGGAGACCGGCGACGACGCCCTGGCCGTGCTGCCCGCCGACGATGAACTGGACAAGGCCGTCGAATCATGGGCGATCGCTGAGGCGCTCGCGTCGCTCCGTACCGAACATCGAGAGGTGTTACTGGCCGTGTACTACGGAGGCCAGTCCGTGAAGGAGGCGTCGGAGTCCCTGGGCATCCCGCCTGGAACGGTCAAATCACGCACGTACTACGCGCTTCGCGCGCTCAAGCTGGCCCTGGAAGAACGGGGGCTGGCGCCATGACCTGTGAGGAAGTCCGCTTGTCCCTCGGTGTGTACGTGCTCGGCGCGCTCGACCCGGAGGAGGCAGCGGTCGTGGAGGCGCACCTGGACGTGTGCCCGGAGTGCGCCCAGGAGATGGCCGAGCTGTCCGGCCTGCCCACCATGCTCGGCCGGGTCAGCGCGGGCGACATCACGCTGGCCGCCCGCCCGCCCCGGGCGGTGCTCGACCGGCTGCTCGCCGCCTCGGCGAAACGGCACAAGAGGTCCCGTTTGCTGCTCTCGCTGGCCGCCTCCATCGTGGTGGTCGCGGTAGGCGGTGCGGTGCTGTCGACGACGCTGAACTCGAGCTCGGAGACGAGCAGCGCGGCGGGAGCCGCGCCGGAGGCGGTCCGTTCGTTGGCGCCGCAGGACGACACCATCGCGAGCAAGGTCGCGCCGGACGCCTCGGTCGCTCCCGAAACGATGTCCTCGCCGGAGATCCTTAGCCAGCCGGCGGGTGATCCGATCCGGTTCGAGGGCCGCTCGGGCAAGGTCAGGCTGACACTTGGCCTGGTCGCCGCGGAGGGCGGCACCCGGGTGGAGATCGAGCTGGCCGGTGTCCCGATCGGCACGGGCTGCCGCCTGATCGCCGTCGATCTGCGGGGCAGCGCCTCGCCGGTCTCCAGCTGGACGGTGAAGAAGGCCGACTACAGGGGCGGGAAGGCGCATTTGCCACCCGGCTCCTCGGAGTACCAGATCGACCAGATCGACCGGTTCGAGCTGATCACCCGGAATGGCCAGCGCATCGTCGCCGTGCCCATCCCGCAGGACGGCGTGCCGACTCCCGCGTCGTGAGAGCCGTGTCTCACCGCGTGGTTAGGGAACCCCCGGGGAATTCCTCCCGGGGGTTCCTGGTTGCCGATGGGGATGAACGGTTTGGTGCTGCTCGGTGTGACGCTGGTCGCCGGGACGCTGCTGGGCTTGGTCCTGCGGCGCCGCGATGGCCGGTGGCGTGCGGCGAAGGCGAAAGCACGCCGGGGGCGAGCGTCCCGCGTGGACTTCGGTGAGCCGCTGGGGGAGCGGGCGACGCTGGTGCAGTTCTCGACCGCGTTCTGCGCGCCGTGCCGGGCCACCCGGCGGGTGCTCGGCGAGGTCGCCGGGATGGTCCCGGGCGTCCGGCACATCGAGATCGACGCCGAATCCCGGCTGGACCTGGTGCGCACCTTCGACGTGCTCCGCACCCCCACCACCCTCATCCTCGACAGTTCCGGAAATATCGTGAAAAGAGCTTCCGGGCTGCCCAGAAAAGCCGACGTCATCGCGGCGCTGGGCCTCGCCGTCCTCCCCAATGTGGACACAACGTCTCAACACGCGGACGGGAAGTGACAGATGGCGAGACGAAAGGTACTGTCGTGCACATGACTCCCACGACAGAGCTGCTCACGAAGCGGCGCGCGGTGGACTTCTGCCGCGTCGCCACCGCACTCTGTCGCTAGGCCTGAGGGTGATTCCCGCGGCGTCCCACACCACGTCGCAGTCGCGAAATCCCGTCAGGAGCATCCCACGATGCAGGTTGATCCCCGAGGCCTTCGCTTCGGCGCGGCCGTCGCAACTCTGGTTCTCGCACTCGTCCTGATCACGGGCAGCCCCTGGTTGCTCGCCGCCCAGGCGGTGGTCTTCGCCCTCGGCGCCTTTGTCGCCGCGCCGTACGTGCTGTTCTTCAAGCATTTCGTACGGCCAAGGCTGGGACCGCCAAGCGAGCTGGAGGACCCGGCGCCGCCCCGATTCGCGCAAGGCGTGGGCATGGCCTTCGCGTTGTTGGGCCTGATCGGTTTCGCGACCGGAGTCACTCCTCTGGCCCTGGGTGCGACAGCAGCGGCACTGCTGGCCGCCTTCCTCAACGCCGCCTTCGGCTTCTGCCTGGGCTGCGAAGTTTTCCTGATCATCCGCCGTCTACAACCTGGGAGAATTCAATGAGCCGCTCCGCCGCCCTGGTGGACGCCGACTGGGTGGAAGCCAACCTGGACACCCCGAACATCGTCCTGGTCGAGGTCGATGAGGATGCCAGCGCCTACGACAAGGGTCACATCCGTGGCGCTGTCAAGGTCGACTGGAAGCAGGACCTCCAGGACCCCGTCCGCCGTGACTTCGTCGACAAGGCGGGCTTCGAGGCCCTCCTCTCGGCCCGCGGCATCGGCAACGACGACACCGTGGTCCTCTACGGTGGCAACAACAACTGGTTCGCGGCCTACGCGTACTGGTACTTCAAGCTCTACGGCCACCAGGACGTCAAGCTCCTGGACGGTGGCCGCAAGAAGTGGGAGCTGGACTCCCGCGAGCTGGTCAAGGACGTGCCCGAGCGCCCGGCGACCAGCTACACCGCCACCGAGCAGGACCTGACCATCCGCGCTTTCCGCGACGAGGCCGTGGCCGCCATCGGCAAGCTGAACCTGGTCGACGTGCGTTCGCCCGACGAGTTCACCGGCCGCCTGCTGGCTCCCGCGCACCTCCCGCAGGAGCAGGCGCAGCGCGCCGGGCACATCCCGACCGCCCGCAACATCCCGTGGTCCAAGGCCGCGAACGACGACGGCACCTTCCGCTCCGACGACGAGCTCAAGGCGCTGTACGGCGAGGCGGGCGTCGACTTCGGCAAGGACACCATCGCCTACTGCCGCATCGGCGAGCGCTCCGCGCACACCTGGTTCGTGCTGCACGAGCTGCTCGACCAGGCCAACGTGAAGAACTACGACGGTTCGTGGACCGAGTACGGGTCGCTGGTGGGCGTCCCCGTGGAACTGGGAGAGGCCAGATGACCATTCAGGGTTGCGCAGCGCCCGAGCAGACCGCGGCTCTGCCGGCCGGTATCGATCTGGCCACGCAGACCGTGATCCAGGGCGTCGTCTCCGGCGCCGGCACCGCGTACGCGCGGCTGCTCGACCACTCCGGTGAGTTCACCGGCGAGGTGGTCGTCTCCGACGAGGGCATCTTCCGCTTCTTCGCGGCCCCCGGCAACTGGACCGTCCGCATCATCGCGGGCGGCGGGGTCACCAAGGACATCGCGGTGGAGGCCAAGCTCGGCGAGGTCGCCCAGCTGGCCGTCGCCGTCTGATCCGCACGCTGAAGAGCCCGGCTTCCTGCTCTAGGGGGCCGGGCTTTTCGCGAGCTCGTCCAGGACGTCGATCAGCGCGTTCTCCGGCCCGGCCACGTGGAACACCTGCTGGTCGACGCCGTCCACGATCTCGGCCGCGCGCTCGGCCAGCCGGCGCCCCTCGTCGGTGATCGCCAGCACCCGCCGCCGCTCATCGCTGGGGTCGATCTCCCTGCTCAGCAGCCCCTTGACCTCCAGAACGCGGATCACCTGGCTGGTCATCATGTCGTCCACGGTCGCATGCTCGGCCAGCTCGCGCGGGGTCGGCCTGCGCCCCTGGTGGTCGAACCACCACAGGTCCACCAGCAGCGCGAACTGCACGTGCGAGAGCCCCACCACCTGCAAGGCCGCGTTGATCTCCCGCTGCCACCGCTGGGTGGCCCGCCACAGCAGAAAGCCGGGACTGCGCCCCGCGTCCGTGCCCACTCCGGCCCCCGATCCGTACGCCCTGCCGCGCATCATCGCATCGGCGACAGGCGAGACGAGAGCACCCCGATGGCCGGTTGTCGAAATTTGACCAACCCGGTAGGGCTCTTCGCTACCATAACGCGGATGTCCGAAACGTCCGTGATTGAGAGGGCGCCGTCAGCGTTCACGCTGCCGGTGCACACGTTCCGGCTGCTCCTGCGCTGCCTGCCCGGGCTGGTGTTGTGGTTCGCGCTCGGCCGTCTGGTGCGCTGGGGCCTGATGTTCGCGGCGGCCCACCTCTCCTACGGTTCCTGGTACCAGGCCCGCCTGGTCGGCGTGCTCTTCCTGTTCACGCTGGTGGTCATGGTGTCGTTGGCCACCGCGGTCGGCATGCTCTACACGCTGCGCGAGGCGCTGCTGGAGACCCGGGCTCGCCGGGCCGCGGGAGAAGGCAAGGAGTCGATTTTCGGCGCGCTCAACCGGACCGCGCTGGTCTTCGCCGGCCTCTACATGACCTGGGGTTTCGTCGACCAGGACCTGCGCGACTTCGAGAACGTCGACCGCGCCCTGATGCCGGACCGGGAGATCGCGGACCGGTTCGCCGGGCGGGAGAGCCAGCTCGGGGAGGGACTGACCGCGCTGGACGTGCGCATCTCGCTGGCCGCCATGGTGGTGGCCTTCCTGCTGAAGACCTACTTCGGGCGGCGGCACGAGGCGAACGAGGGGCGGTTCTCCGGGATCCTCGCCACCTTCGGCGAACTGGCCTTCGTCTTCTACGGCCTGACCGCCACCGTCGCCCTGGTCAAGCTGCGGGCCGACTGGATCGGCAGCCGCGCCGCCGTCACCACCTGGCACGGCTGGACGGAGGAGGCCGGGAAGGTCATCCCCGGCTGGGATACCTTCTGGTCGGACGTCTGGCCGCTCATCCTGAGCGGGCTCGCGTTCCCGCTGGCCTGGCTCACCGTCGGCATCCTCGTGTACGGCGCGTACGCGGCGGACACCCAGACCACGATCAGGGGCACCCGGCTGGAGTCGGCCGCTGCCCGGGTGGAGAGCACCCACAGCCTGACCCGGGCAACCCTGGGCAAGCTCACCGGCGGTTTCACCTCCCGCTGGATCCCGCTCCTGAACTCGCTCCGGATGACCGTCCGCGGCGGCGCGCCGCTGTTCGGCCTGTTCGCCCTGCTGTACGTAGGACTGCACATCGGGGGCGACTTCATGGCCAGGGCGGGCGCCTACCTGACGGCGGGCGGCCCCTACCTCTGGATGGTCACCGACGTGCCGGTCTCCTTCGTGGTCGACCTGGTGGTCACCCTGGTCTCGATGGCCCTGATCGCCGCCACCTTCGACCTGGCCGCCACCCGGGACCGCGTCAGCGGAGGAAGCGCAGCACGTCCTGATCCGGCTCGTCCCGCTGCTCCGACTCCTTGAGCATGTCCTCCACCGACTGCCCGGGAACGCTCCGGTAGTTGCTCGGCCGCAGGTGCACCTCGACGGTGTCGGCCACGGCTGGCGGGACCACCGCGACCAGTTCCATCCGGTATGGCTGCCCGATCCGGTTGTCGGCCGTCTCCGGCGGGGTCTCGTCGCTCAGGGACTCGGTGCGCCAGGAACGCCCGGCGCCGTCGCGCAGGTCCACCGTGGGGGTGCCGTGCCGGATCGCGCCCTCGGCGTCCTGGGCGGTCCTGGTGATGACCAGCCGGACCCACTGCCTGTCCGGTAATTCGGGTTTGCCGGACGGATCGGGGATGCGCTCCACGCGAGCCTGCCACGCGACATGCCGGAACTCGCCGGTGGCACCGGGCTGCACGACATGGACGATGTCTGCTTCGCCGGTCCCGTAGATGTAGGCCCGATATCCGACATAGGTGGGAATGCCGACGGCGAGCAGCACCGCGAGAAGCGCGCCCGCACTGCGCAGGGCCACGCTCCTGCCCCGTCGCGGGGGCGCGGCGGGCTCAGGCGCGGGGACCGGCGGGGTCTGCGGCGGCAGCGGACGCCGCTCGGCCGCGACGATCGGGAACGGCTGGGTCGAGTACCCTTCGTCGTCCTCCGGGGGCGGCGGGGGTGGCGGCCAGACCTGCCGGTCCTGCGGGGGGATCCGCCGCCCGCGCAACGGCGGCGCCAGCGACGGCAGCGGCCCCGCGTAGGTGATGTCCAGGTCCGACGGCTGGGTCGGTGGTGGCACGAACCAGCCCCGCGTGTCGTCGCCGGAGTCCCGTCCGTCCATCACCCCTCCGCTCACGAACCCGCGCCGACCAATGAGTGAAACTCCTGCGCCTCGGCGGCCAGCTTCGCGGCGGCCGCGTCGGAGAGCCCGAGATCGATCTCCGCCTCGGGCGCGAACGAGTCGACCACGAGTGGGCTTGTCGGTGCCGTGATCACCAGCTTCGCCCCCGGCAGTGCCTCCTTCGGCACCTCGAAGACCAGCGGCCTGCTGATCCACCAGCCCGCCTGGAGCCACTTCCCGACCAGGGTCAGGCTCGGGTCCACCTTGTCGGTGGCCTGGTAGCGCCTGCCGTCGCCGGAGTGCAGCCACACGTCGGACGAGCCCAACTGCAGGGGTTCCTTGTCCACGGTGCCCGACACGTCCAGGACCAGGAACACGTGGCTGGTCTGCACCTTGGCCGTCTTGCCGGTCGAGTCCCTGGTGTCCACCGCCTTGGCGGCGGTCACCTTGCTCACCCGGGCGTTGAACCGGTCGGCGGACACGATCTGGCCGACGCTCCCGTGGCGGGTCAGGAACGATCCCTTCTGCTCGAACGGCATGGCCAGGCTCTGCGCATACACGGCAGCCGCGGCGAGGGCTACCCCGAGGACGAACCGGCCGGTCCTGGTCAGGAAGGGGGCCTTCGCGGGAGCGGATTCGACGGCCGCGGCGGGCCGGACCTCGGTGGTCACCATCAGCCCTCCTCCGGGCGGACCGGCAGGGTCACCTGGGCGATCACGGCCGGTTCGACCGGGTCGCCCTCCTGACCGGCGCCCTGCGGCAGCTCGCCCTTGGGCTTGATCTGCCAGAGCTCGCGCTGGTCTCGGCGGCTGACCGTGTCCAGCACGAAGCCGCCCACGTCGATGGTGATCTGCGCGGGCGGCGCGGTGCCCGGCTTGAGGTCGTAGCGGACCACCACGGTGTGGGTGATGCCGGGGTGCAGCTGGCCGCTCTGCACGCCGTACCCGAGGACGTAGGCCTGGGGCGCGTTGTCGGCCTCGATCGGCGGGGTGACCCGGAGCAGGGTGGTGGCGAAGCCGCCGTGCCTGCTGACCTTGGGGCCGGGTTCGGGGACGAGGCCGACGATCTTGGTCAGCTCGCCCATGTTGCGCACCTTGAGGATGAGTTCCAGGACCCGGGCCCCGTTTTCGGTCTTATCGACGGCCTTGAGAAACTGGGTCCGGAACAGCGTCTGATCGACCACCACGCCCTGCGCGACGGCTGGTGGCCGTTCCTTGGGCACCTCGGTGAAACCGCCGAAGCCCGCCGTCGCCCCCAGGCCCGACACCGAGATCAAGGCCGCGACCGGGACCAGGACCGGGCGCCGTCGTCGGGTGCCGCCACGAGGGGATGACGTCATGAGAATGGATGGTAGTACGCCCACATCAGAACCATCCGCCGCATTCGTCCCTATCTTTGGCCGGAAAGCCGTCCGAATAGCGAGAACCCTGCCCTGATAGGCGATCCAGCTCCTACGCTGTGACGCAGGGCGGACATGGAGGGCTCGTGGGCGACGCGCACCCGGAGCATGCCCAGCTTCAGGCGGATCGCATCTACCTGGGCTGGCAGTACGCTCTGCTGCACCCAGATCCCGGCCCGCCGCCCAAACGACCCGCCAGGGAAGATCTGGAGCTCCCGGAGACCGATCCGGAATGGGTGCGCAAGGAGAAACTCCAGGAGGATCTGCTCAACCGCCCGGTCAAGTTATTCCGCACCTTCATGACCGGCCTCGCCGTGGTCTTCGTCCTGCTCGGCCTGGTCCGCCTGCTCGACTGGTCGTTCGTCGCCATGGGCCTGGTCGCCGCCGGAGGCGTCGCCGGGATCTGCTCGTACGCGATCCGCCAGGGTAACCGCGCCGTCCAGATCCGGGTCCAGGAACGCCAGGCCCGCACCGACAAGGAACGTGCCCGCAAGGACCGGGAGAACCTCGCCGCCCAGCAGGAACACGCCGAGAAGTACCGCGAGTGGACCGAACGTAAGACCCTGTTCGACAAGCAGCTCAGCTGGTACGCGGTGGCCGTGCCCGACGAGATCGACCGGGTCGACGTGGCCGGCGGAACGCTCCCTGGCTGGTCCGCGCTGATCACCCTGATCGGCGCCACCCGCCTCTACAGCGGCGGCCACCTGACCGTGCTGGACCTGTCCGAGGGCGCGATCGCCAAGGACCTCATCGAGCTGGCCAAGCGCGGCGGCGACGACCCGCTCGTCTGGGTGCTCCCCTCCGACC
Organism: Acrocarpospora sp. B8E8; assembly: GCF_039871605.1. Lineage (NCBI taxonomy): Bacteria > Bacillati > Actinomycetota > Actinomycetes > Streptosporangiales > Streptosporangiaceae > Acrocarpospora > Acrocarpospora sp. B8E8. The sequence continues at coordinate 169,997 of NZ_JBDPLV010000005.1, forward strand.
TGCCCAAGCTGGACCTCGGCGCCACGCTCAAGCCGGAGGCGTTCGCGGACGTGCTCGCGCACGTGGTCAGCGTCAGCGAGGAGACCAGCCGCGACATCGGCTTCGACAACGCCATCCTGGAACGTGTCCTGGAGGTCCTCGGCGACACCGCCACGATCAGCCAGGTGACGGCCGCGCTGCGGGCGCTGGCCCAGGTCGGGGATCCGCGCGACGACCTCAGGTTCGGGCTGCTCACCGCCACCCAGCTGGAACGTATCGGCACCCTGTTCGGCCGGGGCGTGGCCGACCGCGTGGTGATAGAGCGCGCCTGGGCGCTGGAGTCCCAGTTACGCAAGCTGGAGACGCTCGGCACCGAAGCCGTCCGGCTGCCGCCCGCCCGGCTCCGGGTGGTCAGCATGGACCGGCAGGCGGGCGTGTTCGGCAACCGGGTGCTCGGCACGTACGTGGCGACCGCGCTCACCCACATCCTGCGGCAGTCCCCGGCCTCGGAGCGGCCCTGGTATCACACGATCATCGTGGCCGGGGCGGACAAGCTCCGCGGCGACGTGCTCGACCGGCTGATGGACGCCTGCGAGACCTCGCAGACCGGGCTCGTGCTGACCTATCGCAGCCTCACGGCGACGGTCAGGGAGCGGCTCGGGCGGGGGCACGCGGCGGTGGCGTTCATGCGATTGGGCAACGCCGAGGACGCCCGGGTGGCGAGCGAGCATGTCGGGACCGAGCATCGGCTGGAGCTGGCCCAGCTCACCGAGTCGGTGAGTTCGGTGGTCAACGGGGGGAGCGGGGTCTACACCTCGACTGTGGGCGCGAGCCGTACCGAATCGGAACCGAAGGACCGGGGGGACCTGCGGGCCGGGATCACCGAATCCACTGAATGGGGGCGCAATGCGGGAACGGTCACGGAAGGGGTCATGCATCGTTCCAGGGAGTTCCTGGTCGAACCCCACCAGTTGCAGCAGCTGCCGACCACGTCGGTGATCGTCACGCACGCGACCGCCGACGGCCGGGAGGTCCGGCTCGCCGACGCGAACCCGGCGATCCTCACCTTTCCCAAGACGACGTTGCAGGAGGTCCGGGCAATCCGGCCGTCCACCACGACGCTGCCGCCCGTGGAAGCGCTGGATGAGGACGCGCCGCCGCCCAACCTGGGGCCCCCGCCTCCCCGTTTGGATTGGCGTAAGCCGGGGCGCTGATCGTCTATAGGCACGGTAACGGGTTCGCCAACATGGGCGTGGGACCATGATCAGCAAAGGACCTTTGAGAGCCTGTGAGAGAGGGGTCTCATGCAACCGTTCCCCCTGAGCGGGCCGTGGTACCGAATTCAGGCGATCACCGCACCGTCGCGTACGTCGTCGGCGGAGTGGGACTTCGTCAACGTCCTGCCGGCGGTTCTCTCCGCCGCGCAGCGGGACCGGCCGTTCGTGATCGGCTGGCTGTCCCGGGGTTCCGGGGCGCCGCTCGAACTGATCACCAACGCCGGGCCGCTGACGCCGCCACGCCCGCCGCGCCGGGCCGCCGCCACGATCGAGGTCGTGCCCACCGGGCCGCAGCCGCTGCTGTTCCCCGGCGGCGCCCGCGGCGTGGAGATCGGCGACGACTGGCTGGCCGACCTCGCCGACCTGGTCTGGACCCCCTGCCCCGGCCGCCAGGCGCCGCCGCTGGCCGGACGCCGTGAACCGGAACCCGACGACTCCAAGCAGCCGACGCTGTTCGAGTCCACCCTGACCACGCTGATGTCACGCCCGTTCGGCTGGGTGGTCGTGGCCGAGCCCACCGACTTGCTCGACGCCGAGGTCGCCCACCTGCGCACCCAGCTGAACGTGCTCCGCCAGTACGGCGACGCCTCCGAACGTTCCCGCTACGACGCCGAGCGTGCCGAACGCCGCATGCAGGAGCTGGACGCCTTCCGCGAGGCCGGGCTGTGGAACGTCCGGGTTCTGGCGGGAGCGGCGGGACCCGAGGAGCTCCGGCAGATCGCTCCGGTTCTGGTGGGTTCGGTGGAGATGAGCCACCATCCGTACCGGCTGCGCAGCGCCATGGCGGGTCCCGCCCGGCCGAACGCCGTCGAGCCCGTCTACGGCTTCAGCGAAGCCCTCAACGTCAACTTCCAGGACCCCACCGACAGCGCCGCCGCCCCATTCGCCGCCACGGCGGGCGCGCTCGCCGCCCTGGCCGGGCTGCCCCGGCGCGAGGTCCCCGGCGTCCGGGTGCTGGACACCGGCTTCTTCGACGTCACCAGCGAAGCCGACAGCACCACCGGCGAGATGATCGACCTGGGCGCGATCATGGACGGCCAGGAACGCGCGGTCGGCACCTTCCGCGTCCCCCTGGCCACCCTGAACCGCCACGCCTTCGTCACCGGCGCCACCGGCTCCGGCAAATCCCAGACCGTACGGCACCTGCTCGAACAGCTAACCAGAGCCGGAATCCCCTGGCTGGCCATCGAACCCGCCAAATCCGAATACTCCGCCATGGCCGGCCGCGTCGAGCAGTACGCGCCGCTGACCGTGATCAACCCCTCGTCCCCCGACAACGTGCCGTTCAGCGTCAACCCGCTCGCCCCCGAACCCGGCTACCCCGTGCAGGCCCACATCGACATGGTCCGCGCCCTGTTCATGGCCGCCTTCGACGCCGAGGAGCCGTTCCCGCAGATCATGTCGCTCGCCCTGCAGCGCGTCTACGAGGCCAACGGCTGGGACGTCGTCACCGGCGGCGGCATCCCCGGCGCGGCCGTCCAGCCCGCCATCCCGACCCTGGAACAGCTCCAGCAGCACGCCCTGGAGGTCATCCAGGAGATCGGGTACGGCAACGAGGTCCAGGCCGACGTGGAAGGGTTCATCACCCTGCGGCTGCGCTCGCTGCGGGTCGGCTCCGCCGGGCGGTTCTTCGAGGGCGGCCACCCGGCCGACATCGGCGGCCTGCTCCAGCGCAACGTGGTGCTCGCCATCGAGGACGTCGCCAACGACGAGGACAAGGCGTTCCTGATGGGCACGCTGATCATCCGGATCGTGGAGCACCTGCGCATGCGGGCCAGGCAGGAGAAGTCCAGCGGCCTGCAGCACGTGATCGTGATCGAGGAGGCGCACCGGCTGCTCCGCGACCGGGGCGCCCAGCGCGCCTCCACCCACGCCGTCGAACTGCTGGCCGGCATGCTGGCCGAGAGCCGCGCGTACGGCGAGGGCATCATCGTGGCCGAGCAGATCCCCACCAAGCTGGTCTCCGACGTGGTCAAGAACACCGCGCTGAAGGTCATGCACCGGCTGCCCGCCGAGGACGACCGGCAGCTGGTGGGCGCGGCCATGAACCTGAGCGAGGAGCAGTCCCGGCAGGTCGTCTCGCTGCAGCCGGGGTTCGCCGCCGTGTTCGCCGACGGGATGGACCGGCCCCTGCGGGTCCAGGTGCCGCTGGGGGAGGACCGGGAGCAGGTGCTGCTCGGGCCGACCCCGCCGATCTGCGGGCGGCGGTCGGCGGCGTGCGGGCGCGAATGCCGTACGGGGAAGGCGTGCACGCTGTTCGAGGTGCGCGAGGCCGACCTGCTGGCGGGGGCGCCGGAATGGGCGTGGCTGCGGATCTGGACGGACACGGTGGTGCTGTCGTTCGTGGCCAACCGTTCGCTGCCGGGGGTGCCGCGCATCCTCGCCGACATCTGGGCGGAGCTGCCGCCGCGGCGGCGGGAGTGCCTGCTGGCCACGCTGGTGGAGCGGAGCGTGGCGCGGCGGGCGTGGTCGCTGCGCACCTGGTTCGACCCGACGCTGCTGACCGAGAAGGCCGCCGAGGTGGCCGCCGGGCTGCTCGGGGCCGCGACCGAGACGCCGCCGGTGGCCGCGGGGGACCGGCCGGGGCCCGCCTGGGTGATCCCGCAGATCCGGTGGCTGCACGAGGTCGACCGGCTGTTCCCGTTCGGGCATCCGGCGCCGAACCTGCGCAGCCCGGCGCCGACCATGGAGTACGCGCTGTTCGGGACGGACGCGTCGGGCCGGCCGTACGCGCATCAGGGGGTGAACGGCGGGGTGGAGACCTCGGGGCGGACCGAGCTGCTCGGGCATCGGGCCAAGGCGTTGCGGCACCATCCGCTGTCCATGGAGGTGGATCGGAACCGGGCGCTGGCCTGGCGGGTCATCCTCGGCGACGACGAGCACGAGGGCATCCAGAAGGACATCGTCACGGTCGCCATCGGGGTCGAACCCCGGGAGCGGATCCGGCATGTCGCCCAGACGATGGGGGCGGGCTGGCTGGAGACCGTGCTGTCCTGGCCGCGCCGGTTCGTGCTGCCGTTCGACGGGGACACCCCCGCCGAGCTGTCCTTCGCCGAGGCACCCGTTTCTTGACCTTCTGGCGCGGCTAGGATCTCGGCATGAGTCAGCGCGATGAGGAGAGGGCCCCGTGAGCCAGTTGCCGCTGCGGGCGCAGCTCGCCAGTGCCCTCGGGCGGACGGCCGCGACCCTGTCCCGGGCCACCGGGCGCGGCGACGGATCGGTGATCGGGGGCCGGGTGGGGCTGCTGCTCGAACCCGACCTGCTGCGGAAGCTGGCCGCCGACCGGCGGCTGGCCCTGGTCAGCGCCACTAACGGGAAGACCACCACCACCCGGCTGATCACCGCCGCCCTGCGCGAGCTGGGCGATGTGGCCAGCAACGCCTTCGGGGCCAACATGCCCGCCGGGCACGTGTCGGCGTTGTCGTCGAACAAGGCGGCGCCGTATGCGGTGCTGGAGGTGGACGAGAAGTACCTGCCGGAGGTGCTCGACACGACCGAGGCCGGGGTCGTGGTGCTGATGAACCTGAGCCGGGACCAGATGGACCGGGCGGCCGAGATCTGGCTGCTGGCGCAGAAGTGGCGGCGGGCGCTGGACGGGAAACCGGCGCATGTGATCGCCAACTGCGACGATCCGCTGGTGACCTGGGGGGCGTCCACGGCGGCCCGGGTGACCTGGGTGGCGGGGGGGCAGCGCTGGCGGGAGGACTCCTGGTGTTGTCCCGAGTGTGGCGGGCCGCTGGATCGTAAGGCGGCGGACTGGGCGTGCCGGGAGTGTACGTTCCACCGGCCGGAGCCCAACTGGGTGCTCGACGACGAGGACGTGATCGATCCCCGGGGGGAGCGCTGGCGGCTCAACCTGAAGCTGCCCGGGCTGGCCAACCGGTCCAACGCGGCCATCGCGCTGGCGACCGCGGAAGCCTTCGGGCTCGCGCCGCATCAGGCGCTGCCCCGGCTGCGGGAGGTCACCTCGGTGGCCGGGCGCTATACGACGGTGGAGCGGGACGGGCGGTCGTTGCGGCTGCTGCTGGCCAAGAATCCGGCCGGGTGGCTGGAGGCCTTCGACGTGTCCAGCGCGGCGCGGCCGATCATCCTGTCGGTCAACGCGCAGGGGCCTGACGGGCGGGACACGTCGTGGTTGTGGGATGTGGACTATCGCATCCTGAACGGGCGTCCGGTGCAGGTGACCGGGGAGCGGCGGCTGGATCTGGCGCTCCGGCTTGACGTGGCCGAGGTGCCGTTCACCCTTCGTGACTCCTTTACCCAGGCGGTCGATGCGTTGCCGCCGGGGGAGATCGACGTCATCGCCAACTACACCGCCTTCCAGGCGATCCGGACGGAGTTCGGCCGTGCAGAGTAGCTTGCGAATTGTCTGGATTTATCCGGATTTGTTGAGTACTTATGGGGATCAGGGGAATGTGCTGGTGCTGGAGCAGCGGGCTCGGCGGCGGGGGATCCCCGTCGAGACCGTGCACGTGCGCTCCTCTGACCAGGTGCCCGAGCAGGGCGACATCTACCTGATCGGCGGCGGCGAGGACCGGCCGCAGATCCTCGGCGCCGAACGCCTGCGCCGCGACGGCGGCCTGCACCGCGCCATCGAGCGCGGCGCCGCCCTGCTCGCCGTCTGCGCCGGCTACCAGATCATGGGTTCGGTCTTCGGCGGCGAGGAAGGCCAGCCCGTCCCCGGCATCGGCCTCCTCGACATCAGCTCCAGCCGGGGCGAGCGCCGCTCCGTCGGCGAACTCGCCGCCGACGTCGACCCCGAACTCGGCGTCCCCACCCTGACCGGCTTCGAGAACCACATGGGCGTCACCCATCTCGGCCCCGGCGTGAAACCCCTCTCCAAGACCATCGTCGGCACCGGCAACGGCGACGGCACCGAGGGCTGCCACGCAGGCAAAATCATCGGCACCTACCTCCACGGCCCCGCTCTCGCCCGCAACCCCGGCCTCGCCGACCTCCTCCTCCGCTGGGCCGTCGGCCCTCTCCCCACCATGGACGACACCTGGTACGACCGCCTCCGCCAGGAACGCCTCTCAGCGGTCCTGCCCTAACAGGCGCGGCTTTTGCCCCACTAGACGAAGGCCGTGACGCCCTCGTATTCCCCCACCGGGGCGGCGCCGACAGTCTCGTACTGGAGCAGCAGCAGGCCATTCGCCGTCACTTCGTGGCGGACGAGTTGGAGGCCGACGGGTCCGCTCGGGTGATCGAGCAGCCGCCGTCCGGAACCGATCACGGTCGGGGCGACGACGAGCCGGAGCGTGTCGACGAGGCCCGCCGCCAGCAGGGCGTTGCCGAGTCGCGCGCTCCCGTGGATCTGGAGTTCCCGTCCTGGCCGCGCCTTGAGTTCCCCGACGGTCTGAATCGGGTCGCCGCGGAGCACGGTCGTCGGGTGCCAGCTTCCCTCGGTGAGGGTGTTGGTCACCACGTACTTCGGTAGCGAGTTCATCCGCTTGGTAAACGGATGTGCGGAACGAACTCCCTCCCGTCCTCGCTCAGTCGCGTCACGAACGCGCCGCCGGGCCGGACGTCCAGCCGGTCGACGCGGCACACGGCCGGAGCCGGGACCCACCACTTCTCAAAGCGGGACGGGTCGGTCCACGCGCCCCACACAACGGCCCGGGGGGCGCGGATGACCCGCTCCAGGGCGAGGTCAAGATCGGGGTTCATCATTGCTTCTCCTTCGGATCGGTGACGAGGCGTTCGAGCCGGTCGGTTCGTTCCTCCCAGATCCGGCGCTGCTCCCCGAGCCAGTCGTCCACGAGAGCGAGCCGGTCGCGGTTGAGCACGCAGGTGCGCACCCGGCCGACCTTGACCGTGCGGATCAGGCCGTTCGCCTCGAGCGTCCGCACATGCTTCATGAAGGAGGGAAGGGTCATCGGGAACTCGCGGGCGAGATCGCCCACGCTCGTCGGGCCGCGGCCAAGACGCCGGATGACGCCACGCCGAGTCGGGTCGGCAAGGGCGACGAACACGCCGTCGATCTCCGCCGAATACTGTGCCATACGGCTAAGTATGGCCCGCCTGAAACACTTAGCGCAAAGGCAAAGTATTGAGGCCGTCCGGCCATAGCGGTGGCAAGCCATAGACCCCACCACCCCAACCACAGTGGGGAGTCGCCAGCCCATACTGGAGCTTCTGCCAGGCACCTACCCGAGGTCGTCGTTTCCGGTCAGAATGCCACTGCCGCTCTTGGCGCCGATACGGCGAGAACCGTCACCCTGCGTGAACGGCGCCGGATAACGGCGAGTAACTCGGCGGCCTGCTCATTCCGCTGGGCGCTCTCAGTACACGAGTGCTTGCGCGCCTTCCTGGAGGACTTCTTCCACGAAAGTGGGCGCGCCGGCGATTCGGACGCCGGGAAGGACGTCGTCCGGGGTGATGCCGCGGCGGGCGGCGCATTGGGTGCAGAGAGTCACCTGGCCGCCGGCCAGGACCGCGTTCAGCAGGTCCTCAAGTGGGGCCGCCTCGGGCAGGTCGAACTCTTTGGCCCGGCCCGGCAGGGCGAACCAGGCTGACTCGCCCGTCAGCCAGAGCGATACCGGAACCCCGCTGACCAGGGCCGCGGTCGCGACCGTGAACGCCTGGTTGCACCGCTCGGGTGCGTCGGTGCCCGCTGTAACCTTGATCACCAGTTGGCGTGTCATGGGGAGAGCCTACGCCCGGGCACTAGGCTTGACGTCCATGGACGTACATCCCGATCTCGAACCGATAGCCTTCCTGCTGGGCCGCTGGGAGGGCGCGGGCGTCATCGGCTATCCGTCGATCGAGAGCGCGAACTTCGGCCAGGAAATCCTTTTCGGCCACAACGGCAAGCCGTTCCTGACGTACGAGAGCCGGAGCTGGCTGCTCGACGCCGACGGCAACAAGGTCCGGCCGCTGTCCCGGGAGGCCGGGTTCTGGCGCATCCAGCCCGAACGGCAGCTCGAAGTCTGCCTGGCCCACCCGACCGGCATCGTCGAGATCTACGTCGGCGAGGTCGTCTTCCACAAGATCGAACTCCAGACCGACGTGGTCGCCAGAACCGCCTCCGCCAAGGAATACTCGGCTGGCCGCCGCATCTACGGCTTGGTCAACGGCAGCCTTATGTACGCATACGACATGGCCGCCGTCGGTCAGCCACTCCAGTCCCACGCCTCGGCCGAACTCAAGAAGGCAGCCGAGTTCACCGGCGAACCGTGACGGAAATTTAGGATCTGCCACATGAGCAACCCATTCACCGACGAGGCCATCGCGGCGATCAAACGACACATGAACGACGATCACGCCGCCGACGCCCTACTGATCGTCCGCGCCCTGGGCGGCCGCCCGAACGCCACCAAAGCGATCACCACCAACGTGGATGGCGAAGCGATCTACTTCGAAGCGGACGGCGACGAGATCCGAGTCCCCTGGAGCACGACACTGACCGAGCGCGCCCAGGTCCGCGCCGAGGTGGTCAAACTCTACGAACAGGCCTGCGCGACCCTGGGAGTGCCCACCCGTGGACCTCACTGATCCGGGCGATTTCGCTTCTGCGCAGCGTTGGCAGAGGCTGCATCGATCGACTCGGCAGCGGTGCGGCCTGGCTGTGCGCGCCGGCGAAGTCGCCGGAGGCTGCCAGGCCGCACTCACTTTTGCGGGGACTATCTGGAACGGGCCGTGTTTCTAGTTGCCGCCCCGGTTCAGCCAGGCGCGGACTGAGCCGCCGTCATAGACGACCAGATAGTCGGCTTTGCCGTCACCGCTGATGTCGGCGAACTGGACGTACTGGCGGGGGTAGTTGGACGCGTAGGCCCAGTTGTAGCGGGCCTGGAAGCTACCGTTGCCCCCGCCACCGCGGTTGAGGAAGGCGTGCACCGAGCCGTCTGCGCCGACCTGCAGGTAGTCGGCCGGGCCGTCACCGTCGCCGTCGGCGAACCGGACGGCTTCCAGCGATGACCCCTGGGTGCCGCCGGCCCAGTTGAGCCACAGCGCCCAGTCTGGGGGCTGCGGCTGGCTACTGACTTGCTCGCTGGTGGGGTCCCACATGTTCCGGTACACATGGACCGCGCCCTCCGCGCTGACCCGCAGGATGTCGTCGCGCCCGTCTCCGGTGACGTCCGCGAATCGGAGGTTGTTGCGGCTGAACGAATCCTCGCTGAAGACGGTCCCCCAGTGGACGAATTTAAGCTTGTTGTCCGGCCCGGGGAAGTTGATGTAGGCCCGTACCTTGCTGTCGGAACCGACCGCGAGGTAGTCGTCGCGTCCGTCCCCGTTAAGGTCGGCGAACCGCACCTCATCCCCATGGACATCGGTTCCCGGGGCGTACGTGCCCACGTTCACCCAGTCGGGTTGCCCGGGGGTGCCGACGGTGTTCACCGATGCGCGGAAGCTGCCGTCCGCGGCGACCTGAAGGTAGTCGGCCCGCTGGTCGCCATTGAGCTCGGCGATGATCGTGCGGCCTATCCTGGTGCCGTATCCGGGCGCGATCACGCCCAGCGCGCGCCATCCCGCGCCCAGAGCGGTCTCGCCGGACCCGACGGGATTGTCCCCCGGGTCGCTGGACCCGATGGGAGAGTCCCCCGGGTCGTCGTCGACGGGAGAGCTCGCCGGGTCGCAGCCGTTGGCTTCGTTCTCGGGCAGCGGGGTCTGAATCCAGCCCTTGGCCTCCGCGGCCATGAAGGCGTCGTACCAGGCGTCGGCCATCTTGGCGTAGCCCGCGTCCGTCGGGTGCGCGTCGTCCTGCAGTCCGTCGCTGACCAGCACCCGCCTCATGCTCACCAGAAGTACGTGCTTGCCCTCGCTTTGCAGGTCCTCCACCATGTCGGGCAGCGCCGCGTTGTATGCGTCGATGCGCGGCTGTAGCCCGGCCTTGCCGGTCGGGATGAGCTGGGCGACCAGCACCGTGGCACGTGGTGAGTGCGTCAGCGCCTGGTTGATCAGCTTCTTGAGCCGGGTGGGCGCGGACGGCAGGTTGTAGTTCTGGTTCATGTCGTTGGTGCCGGCGTGCAGGGTGATCATGTTCGGCTGGTACCGCGGCACGGTGCAATAGGCGAAGGCCGCGATCTCGCCGATCCGCTTGCCCGGGTGACCCTGGTTGTCGCGGTCGCTCATCGAGCCGGCCTGCACCGACCCGACGAAGTCAACACTGCTCGCGATGCCCTCCAGGTAGGCGTACAACTCGTCGCGGTAGCCGTTCCCGTCGGAACTCTCCACGCCGTAGGTGATCGAGTCTCCGAGCGGCATCACCCGCAGTGAGAGTGAGGAGGCGGTGATGGGGATGCCACGCCGGTGCGCCTCGCGCACGATCGCGTCCCAGACCAGCTCGGAGAGTTCCACCCACTTCTCACCGGCGCTGTTGACGAGGTTGCTGATGGTCTCGCCCGCCCATCCTCTGATGGACACGGCCAGGTCCTTCAGCGTCCTGCCGACCCTGACCGCCGTGCCGGGCAGGGCCTTGCTCATCCAGTTCTTGCCCAGGTCCCAGCCGGCTCCGGGCAGCAGCGCCGCGACCAGCCCGAACGCGAGCGCTTCGGCCCACAGTTGCGGATCATTGGGCGCTCTGCCCGCGTAGTAGGAGGCCACCATGTACGCGCTGAAGGCCGCGATGCCCTGGGAGACGGCCGAGCAGACGTTGATGAACAGCGCGCTGGCGGGCGGGGCGGCGAAGGAGACGCAGAACGCGAAGACGGCCACCCGTACGCCGACCGTGGCCATCAAGACGACGACCGATCGCCACCACCATCCCCAAGACGCCTCACCGACGTCCGCGGACGGGATGACGATCGCGAGCCCGTCACTCGTCGCCTGGAGCGTGCCGTCGACGTCGACGTCGTCATAGTCGCTGATGTCGACGATGTCGGCGATGTCCGTCGACGCGCCCTCGAAGTTCTCCCGCTGCCCGTTCAGCACGGCGAGCGCCTGGTCGCTCAGCGAGACGCCGGGCTGGTACACCTCGTCGATCGCGTCCTGCATCATCTCCTGGGTCACGCCCTCGAAGGCGAAGCTGATCACCAGGTCGTCGTCGGCGGCCACCAGCGTGGCGTCGGCGAGGACGGCGTCCTCGCCGCAGAGGACCTCCATCCCCATTGTGCCCGCCGGCGCGGTGGTCTGCAGCGCACGTGGCAGACCGCACTCGGCCGTCGCGGACCGCGGCTGGGCGGGAACGCGAACAAGACTCAAGGTCAGGACCAGGACCAACCCGCTCGCGATCGCGCGAATGGCGAAGCGGACCATGCCGCGCCGGGCTCTCGGTTTCACTCAGAGCTCATTTCCGCTGTCGCTGGGGTGTCAGGCCCCAGTGACAGAGACACCACGATGGACATGATCAAGGCCACACGGCCAGTCGTTCTTCGCGTATTCACGCACACCTCCACATTCGGGGTTGATCATGTCCAACCGAGACAAGAACGGGGTGAATCGCCCGTTAACACTCACGGGTGGTTATGACAACCGGCGGCCAGGTGGCCGGCGGCCCGCGAGAAAGCCGGATGCGACGTGACGTGTGTCGTCGATGAAGACGAACTGGCCGGGAACTGGAGACTCCTCAATGAGGAGATGGAACTGCTGACGGGGCAGTGCGTGGACGCCCGCGCTCGGCGCCGCCCCGGACACCCTCGCGGGGTCCGTCGCCCGGGTCCCTAACTGGCCAGTCTCCGGAGGAGGCCCTCCAGATCGCGCTCGCCGTCGGGGGTCTGGGCGCCGTGGGCCAGTCCGTCGCGGATCAACTTTGTGGCCGCAGGGCGCATGATCTGCCCCGCCCAGGCGTCGTTCTCCCGCAGGAGCCTGTACGACTGGACGGTCGACCACGCGGACGAGATCCAAATGCACCAAATGGAATACGACCAACGCATTCAGAGCTGAGAACTTGATTTGCACGCCCTGGACGTGCGAGTTCTGGCGCATGGCGGGCGGCGAGCGCGGCCGCGGTGACTACGAGAGCTGGCGCCAGGGACCACCGTGCATGCGGGCACTGCTCACTCGCTGCCGTGTATGGCGCGCTCACCTTCATCAGCTTTCTCGCTGGATCAGCTGAGCGTGGGAAGGTCGCCGCAGTCTGCTCGGTTGACGGTGACGCCGGGCAGGCCCTCGGTCCAGCGGGCTGTGATCTCGGTCAGGGTGGGGGCGTCTGGCGGCGTGTGGCCAAGGCCTAGCGCGAAGCGGGTCAGTTTGGGTTCGGTTTCGAATGGGCGGGGCCAGGCGTGTACGTCTGAGGCTCCTGCGCGTTCGAGGGCGGCGATGAGGGCTCGCATTCGGCCTCGGGCTTTGCCCATCTCGCCCTTGATTGTCACGATTGCCCAGGCTGCGTGGCGTCGGTGCATGGGTGGTGGCGAGAGTAGCTCGTCGGTGCTGGTCGTTTCCCAGGCGCGATAGAGCTCCTGGGTTAGTAGGTCGCGTCCGCCTATGGTCACCTGATCGCTGCATGGGCGTACGGGGGCGGTTGGGGTCATGATCTGCACGGGTGCGTCGGAGAAGGCAACTGGGCCGAGGGTGATTGGCTCGCGCCAGTCCCATGCGGCCCAGGTGGCGAAGAATGTGCGCAGCAGGTCGTCTGATGGGAGGTCGGGCGTCTCGCGTACCGTCTGGGCCGCAAGGATGGTCCAGGCCAGCCCGGAAAGACCGCCGAACGGAGCCGAGTCCAGCCCTCTGGCCCGTGCCCATGCCTTCACCTGGCGAGCAAGCCCGACAAATTCGGATTGATTTCCATCGACCGCTGTAAGGATCGCGTCCGCGTCGCTAACCGCACTCAATGCGATCGCGGAACCCTCATCCAACTCACCCCGACGAGAAACCGCCTCCTCAGGGGCAATATCCCCGACTCCGACAACAACCAGATCGATATCCAAGTCCCGCACTCGCATCCGCAGCCCCGGCACGCGCGCACCTATTACCCGCCGCATCCCCTTCACCTGCGGAAGCGCCTCCACCACACGCGCCTCCACCTGCCCAAGATCGACCACTCCAGGCAGCACCGCGACCAGATCCAGATCCGCCCCAGCCAGCTCACAGCCCAGCCGCCGCGACCCGACAACATGAACCACCCCTTCCCCCAGACAATCCCGAACCCGTGTAACCACGTCCTCAACCCGCAGCTCCCGATGAATTTCCGGCACGGGAGGATCATTGATCCACCGGAGTTCGCCGGTTCCCAAAGCGATAGCGGCGCGGGGGCGCATGGGCTCGTCGGCCCGGCGGGAAAGCAGAACTATTTCGCCGACGTGGGCGGACATGGGGTTAAGGCGAGGATGGCGGTCGGGGTTGCGAGTTTTGCCCAAGGTCAGATGGGGGGTGAAGGTCTCGTGGTGGGCTTGGTGAGCGGGGAAGGTGTGTTTGAGGGCGTGGTGGAGGGTGGCCCATGATTCGGGGGCGCCTGGGTTTAGCCAGATTGTGGTGTTGTCGCGGTGGTGGAAGGTGTGGATGCCGTGGAGGAGGGCGGTGAAGGGGGAGATGGTGGAGGCTGCGGTTGTTAGGAGGGGGGCGGCTGCTTCGAATGAGGATTCTGGGATAAATCCTGATATCAGGGTGACGTGGGGTGGCCAGCGGTCGAATTGTGGGTCATGTTTGGTGCGGATTTCCTGAATGGGGGGCCAGAGTTCTTTCGGAGGGATCCAGACGATCGCCGTTCGGGCGGTTGATGGCGTAGCGGGGGTGTCCTGGCCAGCGGTGATATGTGCCCATGTGGGCGCTCCAGTAGTGGCTTCTGTCCTTGTGTGCGGTCTAGGGGTGATTCCTGCCTGTGCGTGCGCTTCGGAGGGGGTGTCCGCAAGGGTGTTCTGGTCGATGGTGATGTCTACGGCTAGGCCGTAATGGTCGGAGATGAACAGGTTGTCGTTGGTTGCGGGGGAGTCGCCTAGGAGGGTGGCGGTGGTTGGGTTTAGGGCAGGGCTGCGGAGTAGTACGCGGTCTATTCGGGCGGGGCGGCCGCGGAGGGATTGGATGGCGGCCAGGGGGTTCTTGGTGGGGTCGAAGGTTGGGGTTTTGTCGGAAGGGCCGTGGACTTCGGTCCAGGCGTCGCGCATGGTGAGAGTTTTCTCGGGGTGGCCGTCGTCGTTGAAGTCGCCGATCAGGATCAGGTCGGCGTCCACGGGGAGTAGGCCTTCGGCGATGGTGGCGAGTTCTGATTCGCGTTTGATGGGGCCGTTCTGGGCGTAGTCGCTGGTCAGATGGGTGGTGGCGAGTACGACGCGGCCGGTGGCGAGTTCGAGGGTGATGGCGGAGAGGGCTTTGTAGGGGCCGTAGGCGTGGATGCCGGCTTCGCGGACCGGTAGGCGGCTGAGCAGGAGAAGTTTGTTCTTGGCGATGTTGTCGGCGCAGAGGGTGTAGCTGTCACGGACCCATGGGGTGCTCTGGATGAGGTCGAGTAGTTCGGTTTCGACCTCCTGGAGCGCGATGATGTCGGCGTCGGCTTGTTCCAGGGCGTCCACCAGGAGCGGCCTGCGGCGGGCTGTTTCGATCTGGTCGCTGAAATACCGGTCCCAGAGGGTGTTCCAGGTCAGAACGCGCAGCGTCGTCGGTGGCCAGGTGACCGCGACGGGTTCCGCTGGAGTCCAGCCCGAATGCGGATCCCAGGAGAGCGGCGTCGCCGCCGTGAAGAACGGTGCGTTCAGCTTGCGGGGATCCTGGGCACGACCGGCCGACGAAGTGTTGACCACATCCAGCCCGCTCGCCCGATCCCACACCGTTTCGCCGTCCGCTTCGACGAACATGATCCGGTGCCACGGGATATCTCCGCCGGGGACGAAAGCGGGCAACGGCACTCGCTTGGGGGCGGCTCCGCGCACGTTCACTCCGAGCACGAAACGCGCCGGGTCGAACCGCGGATCCCAGCGGATCTGGTGGTAGATCTCCTCGCTTGTGCGCATGGTCAATCCTCCCCGTCGAGGGTTCCGGCTGTGTCGAGTACGGTCCCCTCCTCCCCGATGTACCAGATCCGGTGTGCTTCGCCCGGAAACGGAGGGCCGAAGCGGCGAAGCTGGCTGGTGAGGACGTTCGCGGGGACGGGGTACGGGCGATTGGCGTTACGCTGCACGACCACGTCCTCGCGAACCAGCATGACCGCATAAGTCGTCAACGCGTCCCGGCGTTGGGCCGCCTTCAGAAGCACCGAACGCTGGCGACGATTCAGCGCGGTGGCGTCCCAGATGACCGTTCCGCCACCCGCGAGGAGCGTGTCCAGCCGCCGCAGGGCGTCACGGTAGACGGCGGGGTTGGCCTGCTGATCGGAGCGTGACCCGCGGGCTTCGCGGAGATCGTCGAGTGAGACGATCGGGTCTCCGCGACCTGCGGCGAAGGTGCTCTTTCCGCTGCCGGAAGGCCCAACGGTGACGATCAGCCGGGGGAAGTCGCCGGAAAGCCGGCGCCAGTTACGCGCGATGCCTTCCTCGGGCGTGCTGATCCGTCCCATTGCGTACGCCTCCCGAGTCTCCGCCCAGCATCGGTCCGCGATGTCGCCCTTTCCGCCGAGCTTTTCGCGCAAGCCCGTACGCAATGCCGCGAAGGGTGCTTCACCGAGGAGGCCGGATTCTTCGGTGTGGAGTTCTGACCATTCGACCTGTTCGCGGGCTTCCAGGGTGGTCGCGAGAGTGGCGGCGATGGCGTGGAGGATTCCCAGGTCGGTGGCGAAGGCCAGCCGTACCAGGCCGGAGCGGCGGGATTCGTCCGGGAAAGGGTCGTGGAGTTTGGTGTGCAGGCCGACGAGGTCGGCGATGCGTCGGGCGAGGGGCATGCCGAGTGGTGCCACCAGGTGGGGGGCCAGCCAGGCTCGGCGGGTGGCGTGGAAGAGGGTCGCGAGGACTCCCGCCAGGCGGGCGTCGCCGGTGCGGCCCAGCACGTCGAGCCGGGTGGAGATCTCGGTCAGGTCGACGGGTTCGGGGACGTCTATCCCGGTCGCGGTGAGCAGGGCTTGCGCGTCTGGGGATGATCCTGATCGCAGGTCCCAGAGCGCGGCGGTAGGGCTCAGGCCGTTCTCGATGACGGGTGCGAGCATCCAGTGCGCGTCTGTTTGCACGTGGTTGGGGCGGACCCATTTGGCGACACGATCGGCGAATTCGTCGCGGGTGAAAGCGTCGGCAGTCCGTACCACATAGCCTTCCTGGCGACTTTCGTCCAGGCGGAGAGTGTGTAGGGCCCGCTCGTCGAAGATGCCACGCCAGAGCACGCGTGGAACGGGGATGCCGAGCTTTCTGGTGAAACGTACGGTCTGGTCCCAGTCCAGGCATTGGTTGCCGTTCCAGACGGAGAAGGCGTAGAACCAGCTTTCCAGGCCCTGGTAGGGGATCGAATGCCGGGCGAAGAGGTTCTCTCCGCAGATGCGCCAGCCTGGTGGGATTGATCGGGCTATCCGGGCGTGCAGGCTTTTGATCCACGTTCGGGAGGGGTGGTGTGCGGAATCCAGTGAGCGGGCGTGCAAGCCGTCGGAGTACATCGTCGTGTTCTCGCCGTCGAGTTTCTCGGTGACGACGATCTCGCGGCCTTCGAAGCCTGTCAGGCGGGGGATTCGGACGTCGTCGGTGACGACTCCCGGGGACCAGGGGAGATGAGGGGTCCGGGGGTAGGGGATTCGCATGACCATTCCTGCGCGTACCGTACATGACTGGATACTGAGCGGGATGGGTGCGAGGCAGAGAAAACCCCGGGCGCGCTCCGCGTCGCGGCTGGTTGCAACCTGTCGACGTGGGTCGGCTGGACCAATGGCGGAGGATCATGTCCTCGGCCGCCGACCGCCCGGGGTTCCGGTGTCTGTCTGGATTTACGCTGGTTGGCGTAATCCGGAGCTGGTCCGGTTCGCCAGTCCTAGCGGACAGCCACCTCGCTAGCCCAACTATGATCAACCATTGTTCGGACCACCTCCTCTCTGCGTGATTCGCAGGCTATGCGAGCTCTGCGAGTCGGGCAAGCGAATAAACTCGCTGCTATGACCGAGACGTGGCACGAAGAACTGCGGGCTAAGGGGTACAGGGTCACGCCGCAGCGCCAGCTCGTTCTGGAGGCGGTGAGCGCCCTCGGTCATGCGACCCCAGAGGACATCTGTAGCAAGGTCCAGCAGACCGCTCGGGGTGTGAACATCTCCACGGTCTACCGGACGCTCGAACTCCTCGAAGAGCTCGGCCTGGTCACGCACACCCACCTGAGCCACGGCGCGCCCACCTACCACCTGGCCGCCGACGCCGACCACGTGCACCTGGTCTGCCGGGGCTGCGGCGAAATCGTCGAAGCGCCTCCTGGCCTGGTTCAGGGCATGGTGGACGGTCTGCGCACCGAACTCGGCTTCGACACCGACGTCCACCACCTCACAATCTTCGGCCGCTGCCGCGACTGCCGCTGAGATTGGCCGATGCTCGGCCCACGACGCGCCCAAACCGCCGACTTCGAACAGGCTCTAAGCGCGCTTGGGCCAGATGAGGCCCTGGTCGGTCCAGATGACACCCTTGTTGTGGCAGAGGCAGAAGGGGTGGCCGACGGGGTCGGTGTAGACGCGCCAGCCATAGCCGTCGGAGCCGATGGAGTCCTGCTGCAGGGACGCCCCGAGGGCCAGGACGCGGCTCTGTTCGGCCTCGATGTCGTCGACCTCGAAGTCGAGGTGGAATTGCTTGGGGTGCTCGCTGTCGGGCCACTGCGGGGCGTGGTAGTCCTCCACCGGGTTGAAGGCCAGCTCGATCTCGCCGAACTGGATACCGGCCCAGTTCTCGTGGCTGCCCTCCTTGACCGGGCGACCCGTCACCTCGGAGTAGAAGGCCGCCAGTTTCATCGCGTCCGGGCAGTCGATGATGAAGTCGGTGAGTCGCAGCATCCCGGAATCTTGTCACAAGATCAAATAAGCCGGGACGTTGAGACAGGCCCTGGGCCGATCCGTAACCCGTGCCTTTCCTGGTCACTACGGCCACTTCAGTCTTGTGTCTTTCCGTATCACTACGGCCGCTTCGCGGCCCGCGCTCCTCAGTCGAGACACAGGCGGCGGTCGAGCCGTAATTGGCTGCCCTTGGGCGCGGCCGGATGCTCTGTGGACATAGCCTTGGAGGTATGCGCAGCCCGTTGCTGAACACTCCCGGAGCCGTCCCCGCCCTTGCCCCTGACGACTCGGTGGCCGCCCACTACGGCGACCCATACGCGGAACAACGCGCTCTCCTCCAGGGCACGGCACTGGTTGACCGCAGCAACCGCGATGTCCTGCGTGTCTCGGGCGTCGATCGGCTGTCGTGGCTCAACGACCTGAGCTCCCAGAAGGTCGACACCCTTGCGCCCGGCACGGACACGCAGACCCTGATCCTCGACCCCCAAGGCCGAGTTGAACACCACCTGACGCTGGTTGACGACGGCGATGCCACCTGGATCCACGTTGAACCGGGCACCGGCACCGAACTGGCGACTTATCTCGAAAAAATGCGCTTCATGCTGCGGGTCGAGATCACTGACCTGACCGCCGAATACGCGGTCGTCTCCACCGCACCGACGGCAGCGCCTTCCGCGCTATCAGCGGCTGGGCCTTCTGCGGGGCCCGCGGCGGTGCCCTCCGCGGTGCCCACGGCTGGGTCCTCCGCAGGCACGAACGCGGTTTCGGACGCTTCCCCTGGTGTGATCGCTCTCCGCGCTCTCGCCGAGAACACCCCCGGCGCGGTTGTCGTCGGCACCGACCTCCTCGTTCCCCGCCCTGCCCTCACCACCGTGATCACCCACCCCGCCGGCCTCTGGGCCTACGACGCCCTTCGCATCGAAGCCCACCGCCCCCGCCTGGGCTTCGATACCGACCACAAGACCATTCCCCACGAGGTCGGCTGGATCGATTCCGCCGTCCACCTCACCAAGGGCTGCTACCGAGGCCAGGAAACCGTCGCCCGCGTCCACAACCTCGGCCACCCGCCCCGTCGCCTCGTCTTCCTCCACCTGGACGGCAGCGTCGACACCCTCCCCCCACACGGCACCCCCGTCACCCTCGGCGTCAGCACCCCCGCCGAAGGCGACCCCACCGCCTCCATCGAAGGCGCGACCGAAGGCACCGCCACCCCTGGCCAGATCGGCTTCATCGGCTCCTCAGCCCGCCACCACGAACTAGGGCCCATCGCCCTGGCCGTCGTGAAACGAACCGTCCCGGTAGACATCCCCCTGCTCGCTGGAAACGTCGCCGCCACCCAAGAGGTAATCGTCCCTCCCGACGCGGGCCGTAACGTGACCATCGACCCCGCCCTACGCCGCCGCCTCCGCTAGAGACGGCAAAGCCTGAACCTCATAGCGGAACGTAGTTCATCATGAGCGGATGGTGTAGCTGAGACACCCCGAAATCGGGAGGTAGCGTCCGTAGGCGTACTACCTTTCAGGGGGAAAGATGAGCGTTCACACCGAGCAGCACCGCACGCACGCAGCCCATGATCACGCACACGGAGTGGGTTGCGGCCACGTCGCCGTCCCGCATGGCGACCATGTCGACTACGTTCACGACGGGCACCTCCACCGCACGCACGAGGATCATGTCGATGAGTGCTCCTTGGCCACTCATGTCGTGCATGAGGGCCACGTCCACCAGCATCGGGAGGGTTGCGGTCACGTCGCCGTCCCGCATGATGACCACGTCGACTACGTTCACGACGGACACCGTCACGCCTCGCACGACGGACACTGGGACGATCACTGAGAATCCCGTGGATGACCGACCGCTAGGGCCATGGTCGTCAGATAGGCGGCGATGGTCGTAGAACGCCACTGGTCCGCAGCGGCCGTACGTCCGATGGACGCTGCCGTCCGCCCAGCCGCTGCGACCGCTTCCGCCGACGGATCGGGTGTTCCCGAGGCGCCGAGCAGGGTGTGCCCCGGCTGGGTCAGCGCGCTCCGGATCAGCGCTAGACGTCGATTACCAGGGTGATCGGGCCGTCGTTTACGAGGGAGACCTTCATGTCGGCGCCGAATTTGCCGGTTTCCACGTGGGCACCGAGGGTGCGGAGGGTGGTGATGACGGTTTCGACCAGGGGTTCGGCGGTGGGGCCGGGGGCGGCGGCCTGCCAGGTGGGGCGGCGGCCTTTGCTGGTGTCGGCGTAGAGGGTGAACTGGCTGATGACGAGGAGGGGGGCGCCGGTGTCGGAGCAGGACTTCTCGCCGTCGAGGATGCGCAGGTGCCAGAGTTTGGTGGCGAGTTTGGCGGCCTGAGCGGGGGTGTCGGTGTGGGTGACGCCGACCAGGACGAGGAGGCCGGGTTCGTGGATGGCTCCGATGGTGGTGCCGTCCACGGTTACCGAGGCTGAGCTGACTCGTTGGATCACCGCGCGCATGGGGTGGATTCTGTCATGAGGCCACGAGGTTCGTAGACTCGCGGGCATGTCCGAATTGATCGTCGAGGTGGTCCGTTCCGGGTTCGTCGAGTCGACGCACCGGGCCCGGATGATCGCCGTGAATGGCGATGGCAATCCCGTCCGGGTGCACGGTGAAGTGCAGACCCCGGCCTCCCCTCGTTCCTCTATGAAACCCCTCCAGGCGCTCGGCATGCTCACCGCCGGTCTCGCCCTGGATCACGAACTGCTCGCGCTGGCCTGCGGCAGCCACGCCGGCGAGCCCTTCCACGTCGAGGGCGTGCGAGCCATCCTGGCGGGCGCGGGCCTGGACGAGAGCGTCCTGCGCTGCCCCGAGGACTTCCCCCACGACCGGTCGGTTCAGCAGCGCGCCCGCGTCTACATGAACTGCTCCGGCAAACACGCCGCCATGCTCGCGACCTGCGCGGCAAACGACTGGCCGCTGGACGACTACCGCGACCCGTCCCATCCGCTCCAGAAGACGATCCGCTCCACGGTGGAGGAGTTCACCTCGGAGCGGGTGCTCGCCACCGGCGTGGACGGCTGCGGCGCGCCGCTGTTCTTCTGCTCGATGACCGGCCTGGTACGGGCATTCCGCCGCATCGTCCAAGCCACCCCCGGCAGCCTGGAACGCCGGGTCGCGGACGCGATGCGCGCCCACCCGGAGTTCACCAGCGGCACTCATTACCCGGAGGCGAAGCTGATGCGCGCGATCCCCGGCCTGATGCTCAAGGCCGGCGCCGAGGCGTTCGACGCGTTCGCGCACGACGACGGCCGGGCCGCGGTGATCAAGATCGTGGACGGGAGCCAGCGGGCCCGGGTGCCGGTCACGATCGCCGCGCTGCGCGCCCTCGGATTCGACGCGCCGGTGCTGGACGAGCTGGCCGTCCCGGTGCTCGGCGGCGGGCGGCCGGTGGGGGAGATCCGCGTTAGAACGTCCTGAACTGGCGGGAAGAGGAGATCGCTCCGGAGGTGGTCATCGTGAAGGTGCGCATCGAGTCGGCGAACTTGGACAGGTCCCATTCGGCGGGGCCGTGGTACCAGTACAGGTTGTCGCCCTCGCCCTTGATCGAGGCCACCACCCGGGCCCAGCGATCCACGCTGTCGAAGATCACCGCGTACGGCAGGTAGCGCGAGAACAGCTCGGCCCGCTGCCCGGCCGGAATATCGCTGATATCGCCTGCGGCAAGGTATTCCCGGAAGCCCAGCGTGTGCGCCAGCGCCGTGGCCCCGCTGGCGGTCTTCGCCGGCATGAACTGCCCGCCCACGGTGACCGCCGCCCCCAAAATGATCATCGCAAGCCCCACCAGCCCGTACGTCGTGAACATCGCCAGCGCCACCGTCCCCGCCACCCCGAGCACGGTCACGACGATCCCGAGAACCGTCCACAGCGACCGCACCGAATCGGGTCGCCGAGTGAACCACCCCTGCTTGACGACATCACGGTAGAGCGCATCCCGTACCCGCCCAAGACCGGTCGTGAACCCCCCGTGCAGCTGCGACAGCAGCACTTCATCCCGCAAATCGAAGATCGAGTCATACAGCGCCCGCTCGTACGGCAGCAGGCTCGCGACCGGCGCCTTCGGCAGTTTCACCAGCAGCCAGTCCGGCGCGTCATACGTCTCCCGGGGCTGCTCATCGATCCGCATATATCCCCGCACCGCCAGATCCACGATCGTCGCGGTCACATCGATCACGTCGGCCTGCTCGTCGATGAGCGTCCCGATCTGCCCGGGACGCACCCCGTCCGGCGGCGCGAACTGCCCGTTCTCATGCCCCCCGCGCACCCCGGACTCGGCCCCGATCACCCGCGCGTCCCGCCCCCGCGTCCAGTAGACCAGCCAGAACCCCCCGAGCAGCAGCACCAGCAGCAACGCCAGCGACCCCCCGGTGATCGCGTTCACCGTGAACGCGGCACCCAGGCTGAACCGATGCTCCAGCGTCGGCGCGGCCCCGGTGGTCCCGGCCGGATACCCGACCACGACGGTCAGCACCTGCCCGGCCGCGAGCCCTTGCTGCTCGAATTCGGCGGTCTCTCCGGTCTCGTCCATAGCGGCGGTCGTGCACCCGAGCGCGGCCCCCACATCCCCGGCGAAACACGCCAGATTCTGCACCTGCCCCGGCCCGACCACCTTCACCGTGACCTGCTCCAACGGCCCGGAAGCCGCGAACCACCGCAACTCCTCGCCGCCCGCGATGGGCGACACCGCGCCGATCACGTCGTACTCCACGGTCCCGCTGGCCGAGATCGTCAGCTCGGCCCCATCGAAGGTGGCACCCTTCACGTTGGCGATCCGGTAGACGCGATCGTTGGCGTCATCGTGGCGGGTCCTGAGCACCGGAGTCCTGGTCACCGGCCCGCCGCTGAGGACGATCTCCTCCTTGACGTGCAGCACGCCGTCCTTGCGCAGCTCCATGGTGAGCGCGCTCTGATCGGCGTACGCGGGGGAGGCGAAGACGAGGAGCGTCACCACAGCGGCGACCATCGGCCCGAGCCGACGAACGAGACTCACCATGAGCCGCCACGATAGCGGTCCGACTTGTCCTGTGCGCCCCGGAGTACGCTGGTGCGATGGTCCAGCCCACCCCGGCGAACACGCGCCTCTACCGGCACGGAAAGCTCGTCGCCGAAGGCTTTCCCATCGCCGAGGTCTCCGATCACCTGGACGAGGACGACGCGGTCATCTGGTTCGACCTGTGCAGCCCGTCCGAGGAGGAGCTGGCCATCATCAGCGAGGAGCTCGGCCTGCACGAGCTCGCGATCCGGAGCGTGCTCACCCCCAACCAGCGCCCCAAACTGGACATGTTCGATTCGCACATGTTCCTCAACGTCTACACCGCCCACTTCGACGGCGACACCGGCCTGCTCGACCTGACCGAGGCCTCGGCCTTCATCACCGCCAACGCCCTGGTCACCGTCCGCACTTCGGACCGTTTCGACCTCCAGGAGATCATCAACCGCTGGGATTCCTCCTCCGGCTTGGCCGAGCACGGCGTCGCGTTCCTGCTGCACGGCGTGCTCGATTACGTGGTGGACACCCATTTCGAGGTCGTCCAGGCCATGGACGAGCAGATCGAAGTCCTGGAGGACCGCCTGTTCGACGAGCAGATCCCGGACCGCGACCAGCAGCGCCGCACCTTCGGACTCCGGCAGAGCCTGGTCACCTTCCGCCGCGTGGTCTCCCCGATGCGGGACATCGTCAACGCCCTGTTCCGCCGCAACGACGTGATCAGGGACAGCTCCATCACCCCTTATTTCCAGGACGTGTACGACCACGTGCTCCGCGCCGCCGAATGGACGGACTCGCTCCGCGACCTGGTGGGCAACATTCGCGAAGCACACATGACCATGCAGAGCAACCGGATGAATCTGATCATGAAGCGGGTGACCAGCTGGGCCGCCATCATCGCGGTCCCGACGGCGATCACCGGCTTCTACGGCCAGAACGTGCCCTACCCCGGATCCGAGCAGATGTGGGGATTCTGGACGTCCACCGCGATCTGGGCGATCGCCGCCCTGGTCCTCTACTTCCAGTTCCACAAACGTGACTGGCTGTAATCGATAGACTTCCGGCCTGCGCTTGGAGACCGGAGGTGGCATGCGCGCGCCGTTGCTGGTGTCAGGGTTGTCGATCTGCGGGCTGCTCGCCGGATGCGCGAGCGCCGCAGGAGAGGCCGGCAGCACTCCGTCGCCGCTCGTTCCGCTCCGGGCCCCCGTGGTGATGTTCATCGGCGACAGTTTCGCCGTGGGCTCGGGCCCGGTGCCCGCCTGGGAGAGCTACGCGGCGGAGACGGCCCGCCTGCTCGGCTGGCAGCTGATCACCGCCGGCGGCCGGGGCACCGGATTCGTCGCGACGGGTAAGGTCCACCGCACCTTCAGCCAGTCGTTCACGCGAGAGCTGTCCTGGCGGCCCGAGCCCGACCTGGTCGTGCTCGCGGGCGGCCACAACGACCACAAGGCGGCCAAGGAAGTCCAGCGCGCCGCGGTCAAGCTGGTCGGCCGGGTCAAACAACGCTGGCCGAGGGCCAAGGTGGTGCTGGTCGGCCCGATCTGGGTGAAATCACCACCGAAGGCCGCGTACAAGATCAGGGACGCGGTCGCCAAAGCCGCCTGGCTCATCGGGGTGCCGTTCGCCGACCCGCTCCCGCAGAAGTGGCGCAAAGGCGACGCGCTGCCCGACGGCACCCACCCCACCCTGGCCGGTCACGACCGGCTGGCCCGCTGGCTGGTCGCCACCCTGCGATCGCGCGGCGTCGCCCCGGAAGAGGGAGGGCCGAGGCCGCTGAGCGGCCCCTACCAGGGGCCGTAGGGGCCCTGGTTGCTGCCGCCGCCGCGATACTCGTTGACGGCCGGCTTCACGTCGGCCAGGTAGATCCCGGAGGCGATGACCGAGGCGATGGTGAAGATGTTCAGCATCGCGAAGCCGACGCCCAGGTAACCGCTGGCCGAGGCCAGCGTGAAGATCGTGGCCAGGCCGGTGAAGACGAGCCAGAGGTTCTTGGACAGCTTGCCCGCGGCTGGAAACGCTTTGGCCGGTGTCTTGATCGCGTGGACCAGGGCCCACACGGACATGCCGAACGCCGCGATGGCGAGGCCCCAGAAGATGTAGTCCAGCAGGCCGTAGAGCATCGTCACTCCAGCGTGGTCTAGGACGGACGCCTCCAGCCTAATGCGTGCGCGGGAGCCGTACAGAAGCAGAAAGCGGCCCACGGTGAACGCGGGCCGCTTTCTGGTGGATCAGGCCTTGGTCTTGGCGCGCGGCGTGACCGGCTTCTTGGCCGGGGCACGGCGGGCGCCCGCGGACTCGGCGACCTCTTCCAGCTCGATTGCGGCGCCGCCGCTGACCTTGCGAACGACCTTGCGGCCGCGCTTGGCGAGGTCGTCGTAGAGCTCGTTCAGCCGCGAGCTGATCGTCTCCGCATACTCCCTGGTCTTGCCGGGGAGCTCGCGGGCGTAGCTCCCGGCCCGGTCCTGGACGCGCTCGGCGTATTTCTTCGCGTCGCCCTGGCGGTCCTGCAGCTTGGCCAGCTGCTCCGGCAGCTCGCGGATCTTCTCCATCGCGAAGTCGCCGGCGCCGGTGATGGCGTAGAACGGCTTCGACTCGGTGAGCTTCTTCACCTCGGTGGCGAGGGTCATGATTGGCGTTACCCTTCTGGTGTGGCGTGACCGTTTTGCGAGTTGACCGCCCCCAGAGGCTCAGCCGGTGTCGTCGGCTGGGCCTCGTCGGTTGATGCCGCACGGTTCTCGCGCCGGAACGATTCGTAGATGTCGATCAGCACTTGACGCTGCCTTCCGCTGATCGTCACATCGGCCCGGATCGCGCTCAGGACGTCGCTGTCCGGCTCGCGCTCCTCGATCAGACCGGCCTGCACGTAGAGCGCCTGAGCGGAGATCTGCAGACCTTTGGCGATCTGGTTGAGGATCTCCGCGCTGGGCTTGCGCACCCCGCGCTCCACTTGGCTCAGGTAGGGAAAGGACACCCCCGCCTGAGCGGCGAGCTGGCGCAGGGAGATCTTCGCCTGCTGCCGCTGCTCGCGGATGTACGAGCCGATCTTGGGCAGTTCCATACCCCCCAGTCTGCCAAATGGTGTATGCAATTGCAAACGGGGTGGATAACGGCGGCTAACTCAGTTGGGAAGCAACCAGAGCATAGGGGCGGACGCGGTAAGGATCACCGATCCGGCCACGATAGCGAACCGCACGTGGGCCGGGAGTTCGGCACGTGGCTTGACCAGGCGATTCACCCGCGCCATTACATTCTCACCCGTGGACGCGGGCAGGGCGCCATAGGGGGTGGCGAAAGCGGCCGCCGTACCGAACCGGAGCAGGGCGGTGGCCAGGCGCTTCGGCGAGCACTGGCGGCGGGCCCGGTCGTCGGCGGCCATCTCGATCAGCAGGGCCACCGAGGCATGCGCGTCGTGCACGGTCTTGGACCAGGGCAGCACCCAGCGCAGCGCCGCGAACGGCAGCAGCACCAGATCGTGCCGCTCCCGGACATGAGCGGTCTCATGCGCCAGTACGGCCGTCAGCTCGTCGGGGCTGAGCAGGCGGAGCGTGCCCGCGCTGACCACCACCTGGGAACGCAGCCCGGGCAGGCAGTAGGCCGCGGCCCCCGGGTGATCGACGACCCGGACGCCCGGCACCCGGGGCTCGTCCCGCGCGATCAGTGCCAGCAGCAGCCGATGCCGCCGCCGCGCGCTCAACGTCTGCGCCCCCGCGGCCACCAGGACCATCGACAACACCGAGAACAGCGCCAGACCGGCCATCAGCGCCCCGATCCGCAGGAAGTCATGCGGTTCCCGCAAATGCAGCCCGATGTACGCCAGGCCGTGCACGACCCCGCGCCCGAACGGCTCCAGCGCGTACGCCAGCAGGGCGCCCGTGCTGGCCAGGCCCCACGTCACGCCGAGGGACTGCCATAGCAGGATGGCCGCGCGCGGGGCGCGCCAGGTCCAGCGGGCCGCGGTGAGCCGCCAGGCGCCGAGGGCACAGACAGTGGCAAGCGCCGCGAGGGTCGCCGCCGCGATCATTACTCCTCCAGTTCGGTGAGCGCGCGGCGAAGGATCTCGGCTTCCGAGCCGGACACCGCCTGGGCGAAGCGTTGCAGGGCGGCGCTGCGGTCGCCGGTCATCTCCAGGGCTTCGAGCATGAGCTCGGCCACATACGCATCACGGCTGGCGGCGGGTTCGTAGCGCCAGGCGCGGCCGTCGCGGACACGGGTGAGGAAACCCTTGCGGGTGAGCCGGTCCAGGACCGTCATGACCGTGGTGGGGGCCAGGTCGCGGTCCGCGATCAACCGGCCGACCTCGCGCGCGGTCATCGGACCGCGCTCCGCCCAGAGGATGTCCATGATGCTGCGTTCAAGCTCGCCAAGACCCTTCACGACATCAGCCTACCTGGCGTAGTACTACGTCTTGTAGAGAGGTACCCGCCCCCGACGCCAGGCCAGCAGTTCAGCTTAGGCCACGGCTGACCAAGGGAGGGTAAGTTCGCCCAGCCGCCATCGGGTTGGTCCGCCG
Source organism: Acrocarpospora sp. B8E8 (assembly GCF_039871605.1). Taxonomy (NCBI): domain Bacteria; kingdom Bacillati; phylum Actinomycetota; class Actinomycetes; order Streptosporangiales; family Streptosporangiaceae; genus Acrocarpospora; species Acrocarpospora sp. B8E8. Next base: position 197,505 of record NZ_JBDPLV010000005.1, read on the forward strand.
AAGGGGGGTGTGGTGTGGACCGGCCAGGTTTGGGAGAGCAGGTGGGCGGTGCGGATCCAGCGCTGGCGGGTGCCGTACGCGGCGAAGGGGGCGCAGGTCGCCCAGGCGCGATCCCAATCGGCGAAGAGACGATTTATCGGGTGGCCGGGGATATTTCGGTGGATGAGGGTTTTTGGGAGGCGGGGGGCGAGGTCGGAGGGGCGGTCGAGGCCACTGAACCGCGCGGCGAAGGTGATGATTTTTGGTGATTTTTCGTCCAATGTTGCCCAGACTGCGCGGTGGCCGGCTTCGGAGCAGGTGCCTTCGACGAGGATGCCCCTGGGGTGGAGGCTCTGGCGCAACATTTCCCAGTATCGCCAGGCCTCGGGCTCGCCGTACTGGCGCAGGACGTTGAAGGCCCGCACCAGCATCGGCGGGCGGGTGACGGGCAGTTCGAAACCGCCTCTGATAAAGGTCAGTCCTGGCCGTTCGAAGGGCTTCGCGGCGGCGACCCGGGCCGGGTCGATCTCCACGCCGACCACTTGAACGTCTCGGGCGACACGTCTCAGCCTGGTGAAAAGTTCATATGTCGTGATGTGGGAGGCGCCGTAGCCGAGGTCCACCACCAGTGGTTCCGCCACCGAGCGCAACAATCCGCCATATCCGGCGGCGATCCAGCGGTCGGCGCGGCGCAGCCGGTTGTGGCCGGTGGTGCCGCGGGTGATCTCCCCGACCGGCCGCCTCACACCCGATGGACCTTGTGCTGCGCCGCCTGCGCCCGCGGCCGGATGACCAGCCGATCGATGTTCACATGCGCCGGCCGCGTCACCGCGAACGCGATCACGTCCGCCACGTCATCGGCGGTCAGCGGATCCGGCACGCCTTCATACACTTTCGCCGCCGCGCTCCCATCCCCCCGGAACCGGGTCAGCGAGAACTCCTCCGTCCGCACCATCCCGGGCGCGATCTCGATGATCCGCACCGGCTCGCCGCACAGTTCCAGCCGCAACGTCTCGGTCATGGACGTCTGCGCGTGCTTGGCGGCGCAGTAACCCCCGCCCCCCTCGTACGAGACGAGCCCCGCCACCGACGTCAACATCAGCAGCACCCCGTCCCCCGATTCGATGAGCTTGGGGAGCAACGCCCGGGTCATCCGGAGCGAGCCGAGCACGTTCACCTCGTACATGCTCTGCCAGTCCTCGACCCGCCCGGCCGACACCGGCTCAAGCCCGACCGCGCCACCCGCGTTGTTGATCAGCACGTCACAGCGGTCGAGCGAGGCGGCCAGCGCGTCCACGGACTCCGCCGACGTCACATCCAGCGTGGCTGGGCGGATCGACGGCACCTCGGCCGCCAGCCGGTCCAGCCGGTCCCGCCGCCGGGCCGCCGCGACCACGTCATACCCCTCGGCCGCGAGCCGCCGCGCGGTGGCCTCGCCGATCCCGCTGCTCGCCCCTGTCACCACTGCTGTCCTCGCCATGGGGGTCATCTTAGGGGTGGGAATCTGTCGTAGTTATTCGTGGTTAATACCCGCTTGGAGGTGGTGTGGGTGACGCTCGGACGGCGACGACTGAACCGGGTCGCGACGATCAGCATGCATACGTCCCCGTTGGACCAGCCGGGCACCGGCGACGCGGGCGGCATGAACGTCTACATCGTGGAGGTGGCCAAACGACTGGCCGAGCTCGGGGTCGAGGTGGAGATCTTCACCAGGCAGACCGCGCGCGATCTGCCTCCCGTGGCGGAGATCGTTCCGGGCGTGTCGGTGCGGCACGTGACCGCGGGGCCGTACGAGGAACTTGACCGGGGCGACCTCCCCGGCCAGATGTGCGCCTTTCTGTCGGGCGTGCTGCGCACGGAGGCCATGTACGACCCCGGCAGGTATGACGTCATCCACTCGCATTACTGGCTTTCCGGGCAGGTCGGCTGGCTGGCCAAGGAACGCTGGGGACTGCCGCTGATCCACACCATGCACACCATGGCCAAGGTCAAGAACCTGCTGCTGGCCGAGGGCGACCGGCCGGAACCCCCCGTCCGGGTGATGGGCGAGGAGCAGGTCGTGGACATCGCCGACCGCCTGGTCGCCAACACCGTGGCCGAAGCCGACGAGCTCATCTCGCTCTATTCCGCACCGCCGGAGAAGGTCTCGGTGGTCAATCCCGGCGTGAACCTGACCGTTTTCCAACCGGCCTCCCAAGGCGCGGCCCGGCACCGGCTCGGCCTTCCCCAGCACGCGGTCGTCCTGCTCTTCGTCGGCCGGATCCAGCCCCTCAAAGCCCCCGACATCCTGCTCAAAGCCGCGGCCCGGATGATCGCCGCCGACCCCTCGCTCCGCGACCGCCTCGTCATCGCCTGCGTCGGCGGCCCCAGCGGCAACGGCCTCGCCCGTCCTTCCCTGCTCACCGACCTCGCGCACGAACTCGGCATCTCCGACGTGGTACGGCTCGCGCCCCCCGCGCCCCAACACGAGCTGGCCGACTGGTACCGCGCCGCCGACCTGACCGTCGTGCCCTCCCACAACGAATCCTTCGGCCTCGTCGCCCTGGAGTCCCAGGCTTGCGGCACGCCCGTCGTCGCCGCCTCCGTCGGCGGTCTCAGAACCGCCGTCAAGGACGGGGTCTCGGGCGTGCTCGTCGACGGCCACGACCCCCAGAACTGGGCGAACGCCCTTTCCGGCCTGATCAGGCAGCCCGCCTGGCGGGACTTACTGGCCGCCGGGGCACCCCGGCACGCGACCGCTTTCGGGTGGTCCGCCACCGCCGCGCGGCTGGTGGAGGTGTATACCGGAGCTATGGCCAAGCTGCATCGTGTGCCCGTGGCGGTCAACCTGTGATCGCCGCGGTCGAGGAGGCTTTGAAGGCCGGGGATCTGCCGTACGAGCAGCCCCGGCCGGGCGCTTTCCTCGTCAAACTGCCCGGCCAGCACAAGCTCGCCACCATGACCTGGCTGATCGTCGGCGACCAGGCGCTGCACGTGGAGGCGTTCTTCTGCCGCCGCCCCGACGAGAACCACGCCGACTTCTACCGCTGGCTCCTCACCAAGAACGGCTCGATGTACGGCGTGCACTTCGCCCTCGACCCGATCGGGGACGTCTACCTGGTGGGCCGCATCCCGCTGCAGGCCATCTCCGAAGAGGAGATCGACCGCATCCTCGGCTGCGTCCTGACGTATGCCGACGAGTGGTTCGATCGCGCGCTGGAGCTGGGATTCGCGTCGTCGATCCGGCGCGAGTGGGAGTGGCGTCTCAAACGCGGCGAATCCACGGCGAACCTCGCCGCGTTCGCGCGTTTCGCGGATCCCGGGCGGGAATCCGCGTAGCCGTGCGTGATTTCGCATAGCGTTCGCCAGCGGTTCGCGGACCGGGCGGAAGTCGGCGGAGCCGTACCCCGTTAGGATTGCGGCCATGGCGACTTTGGTGCTGCTGCGGCACGGCGAGAGCGAATGGAACATCAAGGGCCTGTTCACCGGGTGGGTGGACGTCACCCTCTCGGCGACCGGCGAGGCCGAGGCCCGACGCGGCGGGCACCTGCTCATCGAGGCCGGAGTGCGCCCCGACGTGGTGCACACCTCCCTGCTGACCCGGGCGATTCGCACCGCCAACCTCACCCTCGAAGCGGCCGACCTGCTCTGGCTGCCGGTCCAGCGGTCCTGGCGGCTGAACGAGCGCCACTACGGCGCGTTGCAGGGCAAGGACAAGGCGCAGACGCGGGCCGAGTTCGGCGACGAGCAGTTCATGTTGTGGCGTCGTTCCTACGACACCCCGCCGCCGCCCATCGCGGACGACGACGAGTTCTCCCAGGCGGGCGACGCGCGTTACGGGCTGCTTCCGCCGGAGCTGCTGCCCCGGACCGAGTGCCTGAAGGACGTCGTCGACCGCATGTTGCCGTACTGGTATGACCAGATCGTCCCCGACCTGGCCGCGGGCAAGACCGTCCTCGTGGTCGCCCACGGCAACTCGCTCCGCGCCCTGGTCAAGCACCTGGACGGCATCAGCGACGCCGACATCGCCGCGCTGAACATCCCCACCGGCATCCCACTCCGCTACGAGCTGGACGCCGACTACAAGCCGATCAGCTCCGGCTACCTGGACCCCGAAGCCGCCAAGGCCGCCATCGAAGCCGTGGCAAACCAGGGCAAATAAGGGTTTACACGTAACCCCCCGGCCCCCCGAGGACCGGGGGGTTACGCGTGTTCGGGTCAGGCCTCCTGGCGGGAACCGGTCACCAGATAGACGACATCGTGGGCGACGCGGACCGCGTGGTCGGCGTAGCGCTCGTAGTAGCGGCCCGCGAGGGTGATGTCGATGGCGGCCTCGATGCCGTACTTCCAGTCAGGGGAGAGCAGGATCCGGAAGAGGCGGCGGTGGAGTTTGTCCATCGCGTCGTCGTCGGACTCCAGTTCCTTGGAGAGCTCGACATCCCTGGTGGCGATGCAGGTGCCGGTCTTGGTGATCAAGCGCTCGGCGATCTGGCCCATTTCGAGGATGATGTCGCGCAGTGACGCGGGGATCGCCGACTCGGGGTGGCGCAGTCTGGCGATCTTGGCGATGTGTTCGGCCAGATCGCCCATGCGCTCCAGGTCCGCGGCCATCCGCAAGGCGCTGATCACGGTGCGCAGGTCGACCGCGACCGGCTGCTGGGTGGCCATGACCTCGTAGATGGAGGTCTCCACCTCCGCGTACAGCCGGTTGACCTCCTCGTCCTGGGAGATGACGCTCTCCGCCAGGTGCAGGTCGGAGTCGAGCAGCGCAGTGGTCGCCCGCGACATGGCCGACCGGACCAGGCGGGTCATTTCGACCAGTCGGTCGGTGAGGGTATCCAGCTCTTCGTGATAAGCGTCGCGCATGCCGTTACCGTATGCGCGCGACTATGAACGAACCTCGACCGGCGAGTGAACTCTTCCGGAAAGGCCATGGTCATGCCCTATCAGGCAGTCGGGCGCACGGAGATTCCCACCTAGCATCTAAGTCGTGAACGAGTTGCTGGCGAGTTTCGCGGCGATGGGTGGCTTCCTGGTGGGCACCCTCGTCATGATGGCGATCCGGCGGCAGTCGGAGCCGGTGCGGGAACCGGAACCCGTCGATGACAGCCTGGCCCCCGGGGTGGCGTCGGTGCTGGCCGTGCTGCCGTCCTCGGCGGTGGTGCTCGACCGGGAGGACCGCGTGTTGCGGGCCAGCTCGGCCGCGAGGGCGTACGGGCTGGTGCGGGCGGATGCCCTGATGGCGGCGGAGCTGCTCGCGCTGGCGCGCAAGGTGCGGCGGGACGGCGAGATCAGGGAAGGCGAGATCGAGGTGCCGGGCCGCAAGTTCGGCCAGGAGTCCACCACGTTCGCGGTCCGGGTGGCACCGCTCGGCTCCACCGGCCAGGTGCTGGTCCTCGCCGAGGACCAGACCGAGCGGCTCAGGGTCGAGGCGGTTCGGCGGGATTTCGTGGCCAATGTCAGCCACGAGCTGAAGACGCCCGTCGGCGCGCTCAGCTTGCTGGCCGAGACCATCCAGGACGCTGCCGACGACCCCGAGGCGGTCACTCGGTTCGCGGGCCGCATGCAGCATGAGGCGGCCCGGCTCACCTACCTGGTGCAGGATCTGATCACTTTGTCCAGGATTCAGGGGGCCGAGGCGATTCCGACCCCCGGGCCCGTGCCGGTGGACGAAGCCGTGCACGAGGCCATCGACCGGTGCAACACCAAGGCGGCGTCCAAGGACATCACCCTGGTCGCCGGGGGCACCGAAGGTTTAAACGTCTGGGGCGACGACGAGCTCCTCGTCACCGCGCTGCGCAATCTGATCGACAACGCGGTGGCGTACAGTCCCGAGCACACCAGGGTCGTGGTGAGCGCGCGCCCGGCCGGGGAAGCGGTCGAGGTCAGCGTCAGCGATCAGGGGATCGGCATCCCCGAAGGCGCGCAGGAGCGCATCTTCGAACGATTCTTCCGGGTCGACGCGGCCCGGTCGAGGGCGACGGGCGGCACCGGACTCGGGCTCGCCATCGTCAAACACGTCGCCGTCGCGCATGGCGGCGAGGTCACGGTGTGGAGCAAAGAAGGCTCCGGATCGACCTTCACCCTCCGTCTCCCCGCCTTCGGCGGCGTGGCGGTGGCGGTACCACGCACCACGTCAACCCCCCTGGAGGCGGCCACATGACCCGGGTACTCGTCGTGGAGGACGAGGAGTCGTTCTCCGACGCCCTGTCCTACATGCTTCGCAAGGAAGGCTTCGAGGTTGCCGTCGCGGCCACCGGGCCCGAGGCGCTGGAGACCTTCGACCGTAACGGCGCCGACCTGGTGCTGCTTGATCTGATGTTGCCCGGGCTGCCTGGCACGGAGGTGTGCCGCTCGCTGCGGCAGCGCTCCAAGGTTCCTGTGATCATGCTGACCGCGAAGGACAGTGAGATCGACAAGGTGGTCGGGCTGGAGCTGGGCGCCGACGACTATGTCACCAAGCCGTTCTCGTCGCGGGAGCTGGTGGCCCGGATTCGGGCTGTGCTGCGCCGGCAGGGGGATGTCGAGGAGCTGGAGTCCGCGATTCTCGCGGCGGGGCCGGTGCGGATGGACGTGGATCGGCACATCGTCGCGGTGCGCGGGCAGCAGGTTCAGCTGCCGCTCAAGGAGTTCGAACTGCTGGAAGTACTGCTCCGCAACGCCGGCCGTGTCCTCACCCGGGGCCAGCTGATCGACCGGGTCTGGGGCGCCGACTATGTGGGTGACACGAAAACCCTCGACGTCCACGTCAAGCGACTCCGGGCCAAGGTCGAATCCGACCCTGCCAACCCGCGCTGCATCCTCACTGTTCGCGGGCTCGGCTACAAGTTCGATCCCGTCGTGGAGGACTGAGCCGGTCTCGCGCTAACGACCCCTGTTCCAGCACTGGAACAGGGGTCTTTGTTTATCTGCTGCCCGTGGGATTACGGGCACGGGGCGACCGTTCGCTTAGTGAGTCGATTCGCCCTATTTCTGGCATTGCCTCTGCTGATTGCCGGACGCAGTGCCACGGGGATGGCCGTGCGTTCGAGTCGAAGAACTTTCCGGGCACGGAGAAGTTGGCCTCCGGCGCTGCTCGCGGCAGCGCCGGATCCCGATGTCGTGTTTTAGTGGCCGGGCGTCGCGGCGGGGGAGGCGGAGGCGACGGGGCTGGGGGCGGGGAGGGCGCCGGGGACCGGGGGCAGCGTGGCGTATTCGCGGCTGCGGGTGATCACGGGGACGTCCATGGTGATGTCGCCCGCGGTCTGGAACTTCAGGGTGAGCCGCAGGGTCTCGCCGCCGCGCAGCGCGTTCTTGAGGCCTTCGACGGTGAGCTGCGGCGTCGGCTGGCCGGTGTTCACCAGCGTGTGCGGGGGCACCTGGACGGGCGCGGTGACCTTTACCGAGGTGGCCTGGTCGGGGAGGGGGGTCACGCTGACCAGGCTGTCGGGGGCCGGGTTCTCGTTGGTGAGGACCAGGTAGAGCGGAGCCGCGCCGCCGGAGGGGATCTGGCCGCCGGAGTCGGGGCCGAGGACGAACGCTTGGCTGACCCGCATGCCACGCTCGCCGTACACACTGTCGGTGATGAGGACCTGGGCGTCGGTCGGCGCGTAAGGCTGCATTGTGTTGGCCTTGTCGCCGGCGCCGCACGCGGCCAGAACAGGGGCGGCGGCGAGGAGCGCGGCAACGGCGATCACCCTGCGGCGGCTGGTGCTGGTCACGGCTCGGGTCTCCTTGTTACGCGGCTAGATAGAGCTGGGGATCACCCTATCGATGGGGGGCACCACTCCCCGCACCGGGCCGGTTTCCCCTGATTCGGCAGGTCATCCGGTATGTCGGAGTTGCTCATTCACAGAGTCGACTGCTTGTCAAGTCCCAAAATGAGGCTTTGACCTGCAGTTATGGTGATTTCACTGTTCCGGGAGGCTGTTGGCGCGTGGTACCCTGGAGTACAGCGGAAGGGGTACTTGTCACATGACTTTCCAGGTCGGCGACACGGTCGTCTACCCCCATCACGGGGCTGCTCGGATCGAAGCCATCACCACTCGGACCATAAAGGGTGAGGAAAAGACCTACCTGGTGCTCAAGGTCGACAAGGGCGACCTTACCGTCCAGGTGCCAGCGGAAAACGCCGAACTTGTCGGTGTGCGCGATGTTGTCGGCCAGGAAGGCCTTGAGCGCGTCTTCGACGTGCTCCGCATGCCGCACACCGAGGAACCAACCAACTGGTCCCGCCGCTACAAGGCCAACCTTGAGAAATTGGCGTCCGGTGACGTCAACAAGGTGGCCGAGGTCGTTCGTGACCTCTGGCGTCGTGACCGGGAGCGCGGTCTCTCGGCGGGTGAGAAGCGGATGCTCGCCAAGGCTCGGCAGATTCTGGTCAGTGAGCTCGCTCTGGCGGAAAAGACCAACGAGGACAAGGCAGAAGCACTGCTCGACGAGGTGCTGAACTCCTGAACACGTTTTTTCCAAGGGTGGGCGTCGGAGTCGACGTCCACCCTTTCGCTTCCGGCCGGGAGCTTCATCTGGCGGGCCTGCACTGGCCAGACCAAACGGGTCTGGCTGGGCACTCCGACGGTGACGTCGCCGCGCACGCCTGCTGCGACGCGTTACTTTCGGCCGCCGGTCTGGGCGACCTCGGCGGCCTGTTCGGCACCGCCGACCCGCGCTGGGCGGGCGCGTCCGGCACGACTCTGCTCACGGAAACCGCCAGACGGGTACGCGAGGCGGGCTTCGACATCGGCAACGTGGCTGTTCAGATCATTGGAAACCGGCCAAAGCTGGCGCCACGCCGTACCGAGGCGGAGAAGGTGTTGAGCGCGGCGATCGACGCGCCGGTGAGCGTGAGCGCGACCACCACCGACGGGTTGGGCCTCACCGGGCGCGGCGAAGGTGTCGCGGCGATGGCCACCGCGTTGGTCGTTGGCCCGTTCCAACGGGGTTCGAACACCTCGCCAACCTGATCGGCCGGCCGCGCGTCTCACATACAGGCGGCGGCAATCTGTGACCAGGCGCGGTAACAGATTGCCGCTGTGCTTATTTGGCGATCCTCCGGATCAGCGCGCTTGCAGTGGCATGGCCGATCTTTCGGATTGGCGGGCTTGGCCGCCTTCAGCCTTTGTCTTCTCTCGTCTCTCCGGCCGCTGCGCCACCTGCGTTCCTCAGTCCAGGCTGTGAAGACTGTCTTGGAGCAAGGGAGTCAGGCGGACTTGCCGGTCAGCAGGAATACGCTCGGGAAGCCGCGCTTCGGGTCGTGATGCCCGGGGAAGACCAGCCGGGCAGTCTCGACGATGTTCCGCTCACGGAGCATACCGGCGATCATGTCGGTGGACCATCGGTAGGCCAGCGAGACGGCATGGTCGTACGGCTCGGCCAGCTGCGACGGCTCTTCAGTCGCGGCGAAGGCAAGCAGGACATGCCCGCCGGGTGCGAGCACGCGGGTGAACTCGTCGAACAACTCGTGCACCCGCTCGGGCGGAGTGTGAATGATCGAGTAGTGGCTGAAGACGCCACCGACACTGCCGTCCGCCAGCTCCAGGGCGAACATCGAGCCGACCTCGAACCGGAGGTCTGGATGCTCCTGGCGGGCCTGTTCGATCATCCCCGGCGACAGGTCGATCCCGAACACGGGGAGTCCTCGCGCGTGGAGGTAGGCCGTGAAGTGTCCTGGCCCGCACCCGAGATCAGCGATCGGCCCGCCGCCCGCTGCCTTCACCAGGTCGGCGAAGGTGTCGATGAGTGCCCGGTCCAGCGGCTTGTCCGCCAGAGGATCGCGGAATAGCTCGTTGTACTCGGCCGCCCTCGAGTTGTAGGCGCTGCGGGTCGCTTCGAGAAAACCGGCGTCGGTCATAGTCGATCAAAGTAGCCGAACCGATCTCGCATCGTAATCCACAGGGGAAACCGTCGGCCATCGCGATCGGCGTGGGGAAGGGCGAGGGCCCGGGCCACCCGCTGAACGGTGACCGGCGCGGTGGACGGGCGCGCGGGCGGTCCTCCGCGGGCGGCCGGCTGGGCCAGGTCGGCTTGGGACAGATGCGAACGGAAGCTCTTGATCCGCACTCCGGCGACCAGCAGGTGAATGACGTCAAGGTCGGCCCAGAAGGTGACGGTGACCCCGGTCCGGGCCGAGCCAGAACTGACAGCCCGGCAGCTTCCGAGGGTGATATAAGTCCTTTTATGGTGACAACTATCCGTATGTTCTGATTACGGGTTGCGACGACGCTTGTGGGGTATTTCTTCCTTCAAGGGGGGAATATCATGATCGGATCCATCATCAGCGCCGTGATTATCGGGGCGATCATCGGGGGGTTGGCGCGGTTGATTCTGCCGGGGCGGCAGCACATCAGCTGGTCTCTCACGGTCATCGTCGGTATCGTCGCCGCCCTGATCGGGACGCTGATCGCGCACTGGCTTGGCTTCGCCAACACGCGCGGCATCGACTGGTGGGAGCACATCCTCCAACTCGTCCTCGCCATCATCGGCGTGGGGGCCGTCGCGTCCAGGCGACCGAGCAGCCAATGACACGAAATTTCGGGTGCTGAGGACTAATTTTCCAGCACGGGGTATTTGCCGTCCCTTGAGGGTGCAAGTGACACCCTCAAGCGGAGGTCGATATGTCCATCGAGACCATTCTCGGCGCCATCGTCATCGGTGCGGTCGTCGGCGCGCTCGGACGGCTGTTCCTGCCAGGTCGCCAGCCGATCGGCTGGATCCTGACCGTCGTCGTCGGCATCATCGCGGCCCTCATCGGTACGGCGATCGCCCAGGCCCTCGGCGTCGCCACCACCCCCGGCATCGACTGGATCGAAATCGTCATGCAGGTCGTGCTGGCGGTGGTCGGTGTGGGTGCCGTCGCCGCGCTGCGTGGCCGAACGCGCGTATAGCAGGATTCAGGGCGAGCGCACGGTCCCCGTGACCTCGCCAAGCCCGACTCCGAGGGCGGACTTCGCGGTGATCGTCACCGTGTCACCGTCCTCAAGGAAGACCCGCTCGGCATCCTTGGGAAGCCGCAGCGGGTTCTTCCCGTTCCAGGTCATCTCCAGGAGCGTGCCCGGATCGTCTGGGCCGGAAATCGGGCCTGATGTCAGTAGATCTCCCGTCCGTAGCTGAGCGCCGCTCACCGTCGTGTGGGTGAGCAACTGCGGGCCGGTCCAGTAGTGCAGGCCGTACGGCGGGCGGGAGATCACCTCGTCGTTCAGGGTCACTTCGAGCGCCAGATCCAGTCCCCAGGGTTCGGTCACCGTGAGGTAGCCCGGCGGCGAGGGCTGTTGCGGCGGCTGGGTCGTCCTGGCGTGCTCCAGGGCGTCCAGCGGCACCACCCAGGGCGAGATCGTGGTCGCGAACGCGCGTCCGGTAAACGGTCCCAAGTCCTGATATTCCCAGGCCAGCAGGTCCTGCGCCCGCCAGGTGTTCACCAGCACCACGCCGAACACATGATCGCGGAAGGCCTTGGTCCCGACCGGATGGTTGGCCGGCACCCCGACCACATATCCGATCTCGGGGCCGATATCCAACTTCATTGACGGCCCGACATCCGCCTCACCCCGCTGGCCGCTGGGCCGCACGATCGGCGTCCCGGACACCACGACACTCCCCGCCCGGCCATGGTGCGCCACCGGCATCTGCCGCCAGTTCCGCCGGACGGGATCCATCGTGGGCGGGCGGAACATGCGTCCCATATTCGTGGTGTGATCCAGGGACCCTTGGAAACATGCCAGGTCGGCCACCGCGAACGGCAGATGGAGCAATACCTCGCTCATCGGTACGAGCGCGGGCATCACCGCCGGTCGATGTTGCTCATCACTCAGCAACTCGATCAGCCGTTCCCGAGTGGAACGCCACGCCTCCGGCCCCGCCGCCAGAAACCAGTTCAACGTCCCCGCCGCGAACCAAGCCGAATTGGGAAGTACGCCCGTCGCGCGCAGAAGGTCCAGATCTACTACGTGATCGCCAATAGCGACCCCCACCCGAGGCAACTCCCCGCGCCTCGAAAACACCCCAAAGGGCAAGTTCCACCCAGGAAACCCGCTCCCACCAGGAACCCAAACCCAGGACGTGATCGCCATGCCTCCCCCCTTCCCCTGTTCGAGTCAGGAGGCGGCACGTCCATGGTCATTTTTCTCAACGGTGCAGGTCAGCGAAGGGTTTAGGGGGTGGTGGGTCCGAGGTGGTGGGTTGTCGTCGGGCTGGGTGGAGAGCCACGGCGATATGACCGTCGTTCCTTTGGGCAACCACAGTGACTGTCCATTGGGCAGCCGCGGTGATGGCGGGGTCGGGCGGAGCCCGAGGGGAACAAACGGGTTGGGTGGGTGGGAGACCCACGGCAATGCGACCGTCGTTTCCTTCGGGCAGCCGCGGTGATGGCGGGGTCGGGCGGAGCCCGAGGGAATCAAACGGGTTGGGTGGGTGGGAGACCCACGGCAATGCGACTTCAGGTGGGTGGGAGGGGTGTGCTTCGCATTCTTCCCGAAGGAGGGGCTGGGGGTTCTTCGCCGTGATGGAGGCGGCGGGCGGTGGTGTTCAGTTCTTCGGGGTCGGCGGCGTCGATGCCGTGCTCGGGATCAGGGGAGTCGTGGAACTTGCGCATCGGCTGGGTGTCGATGCCTGACTCCTCGTTCTCGTCGAGTTCGCTCTGTACCTGGCCGGAGTATCGTTCGGCGATCTGGGCGGCGGCCTCGTCGTAGCGGCGGGAGAGGGCTTCGGATGCCGCGTCATCCGAGGCGACCAAGGGGACGATTGGCGGGATCGTCTGGGCGGAATTGTCGCCTTCGGAGGCTTCTTGGGCTTCAGGCGTGCTGATCTCGTCCGATGTAGCCGCGCTCGGGGAGATCTCGTCCGCGGTTCCTGCCCAATAGGAGACGTCCGGATCGTCCTGAGCCTGGCTTGGGGCTTCGGCGTTGTCGGTTCGGCTCGATGTCTCGATGGTCTGGGCTTGGTCAGACGCATCCTCGGCCTGGTCTGTCGTCCCGACGCTCTGTTCCGGCGTTTCCGACGCTCCAATTGCCACGTCATCGTCGGTGGACGGATTGCTGGGTTGGGTGTCGCTCTGGCCGGAGTAGTCGGCGAAGGCCGGGTCGTCCGGAGTCGCCTCAGGGTCGTCGTCGAGTTCGGGGGCCGTACGCGATGGCTCGCCTGGGCGTGGATGGACGAGGACGTCGCCGACGTTCGGGCGGATCAGGTCGCCCCAGCGGGTCGGGCGCTTCGGTCGTTCCGCGGTAGGGGCCGGTTCCGTGTCGTGGGGGAGTGGAGGCGCGAGTTCGGGTGGAGCGACGGTCTCGGTCACCGGGCTGACCGGGACCGGAGGCGTGTAGTCGGGTGGGGCCGCTGATTCGGCGGATTTCTGGGGTTCCGGAAGCGCATGCCGTACCGACGGGAGAATGACCGGGTAGGGGTCGGTGGACACGCCGACCGGGTCGATGGTTCTGGGCGCGGCCGAAACAGGACGGGAATGTTCCTCATCGAAGGGAACGAGTTCTTCCACGTCATTGTCGCCGTTCAGGTCGGCGCGCTTGTTCTGCGTGTGTTTGACCAGGACCAACAGGAGCCACAGACCGATCACCAGCATGACCCATGGAACCAGCGCGACCGTGATCGCGGCCTGCCGTGGCTCGAAGGTGGCGCCGGTAGCGGTGGCCACAGCGGCGGCGGCCGCGGCGGCCAGGAGCAGCGCGAGAATGAGGCCCACCTGCAGGCGCACCAATAATCGCCCCGACCGCAACAGCGGCACGCCGATCAGCGCGACGATCAGAAGCGCGTCGAACCCGGCCGGGTAGAGATACCCCAGACGCGGCTCGACCTGGCCTTGAACGGCGAGTCCACGCAGGTCGTCGAAGGATAGTACGCAGGCGGCACCCGCGAGGATGGCAAGCGCGAGCCCGGCCAGGCCAATGGCCAGCCGGCGCAGCACCAGCGGAATTCCGGCCGGGCGGGAAGCCGGGGCGGTACGGATGGCTGACGGGCGGGAGGTCGGACCTGCCGCCGCGGGGGGAGTCGCGTCCATGGCATTTCGAGCCTACCGACTCACCCGCCGCACATTGATTTATGACACGGGCGAAATGGCATGATCGACACATGGGGAATACATCATTGCCGGAACGGGTCCGCGACCTGTTCGACGGCGTCAACTTCGCCACCGTGTCCAGCGTGAACCAGGACGGTAGCCCGCAGACGTCGGTCGTGTGGGTGCGCACCGACGGCGACGACATCCTGTTCTCAACGGTCAAAGGCCGCCGCAAGCACCGCAACCTGGAGCGCGACCCCCGCACCTCGATCTTGATCGTCGACCCGTCCGACCCCTATGTGTACGCCGAGATCCGCGGCCGGGTGACCCTCATCGACGACCCCACCGGCGCCCTGATCCAGGAACTTTCCCAGAAGTACTACAAAAGGCCCTTTGTCGAGTCAAACCCGGACAATGAACGGGTGATTGCCCGCATCACTCCGGAGAAGGTGTATCTCCGGGGTTAGTGTGGCGTGCACCACGGTCGAAATGGCGGGGTTCACGCCCCGCCAAGTCGGCCTGTGCTGGCGCGGAAGGCGTTAGCCTTGCATTCGTGAGCCTGAACCTCTATGACACCAGCACGCGTACGGTCCGTGAATTCGTGCCGATCGAGCCCGGCCGGGTCTCGATCTACCTGTGTGGTGCGACTGTTCAAGCTCCTCCCCATATCGGGCATATCCGCTCAGGCGTGAACTTCGACGTGCTCCGCCGCTGGCTGACCCGCGACGGCTACGACGTCACGTTCTGCCGCAACGTCACCGACCTGGACGACAAGATCATCCGAGTCGCCGCCGACGAGGGCGTGCCCTGGTTCGTCGTCGCCGAGCGTAACCAGCGCGCCTTCACCTGGGCCTACGACCAGCTCGGCTGCCTCCCGCCCACGGTCGAACCGCGCGCGATGGGCCACGTGCCCGAGATGACCGAACTGATGCGCCGCCTGATCGACAAGGGCCACGCCTACGCCTCGGGCGGCGACGTCTACTTCGACGTCCGCTCCTACGCCGACCATTACGGCAAGCTCTCCAACCAGAAACTGGAGAACATGCTCGCCGCGGGCGACACCGACATCGACTCCGCCAAACGCGACCCCCGCGACTTCGCCCTCTGGAAGGGCGAGAAGCCCGGCGAGCCCACTTGGCCGACCCCGTGGGGCCGCGGCCGCCCCGGCTGGCACCTGGAATGCTCCGCGATGGCCACCAAATACCTCGGCGGCACCTTCGACATCCACGGCGGCGGCGTCGACCTGATCTTCCCGCACCACGAGAACGAGATCGCCCAATCCCAGGCGGCCGGCGACGGCTTCGCCCGCTACTGGATGCACAACGGCATGCTCCAGCTCGGCGGCACCAAGATGAGCAAGTCCCTCGGCAACTCGCTCCTCATCCCCGAAATGCTGCGCAAAGTCCGCCCCGTCGAGCTGCGCTACTACCTGATCGCCGCCCACTACCGCTCCTCGATCGACTACTCCGACGAGTCCCTGCAGGAATCGGCCGCCGGTTACCGCCGCCTCGAAGGCTTCGTCTCCCGCGCCGCCGAGGTCATCCACGACGTCGACGCCACCGCCCCCCTGCCCCAGGCCTTCGTCGACGCCCTCAACGACGACCTCAACGTCTCCCAGGCCCTCGCGGTCATCCACGAGGTCGTCCGCGAAGGCAACGTCGCCCTCGCCCAGGGCAACAAGGAGCAGGTCGCCCGCCACCTCGCAGAAACCCAGACCATGCTCGGCGTGCTCGGCCTCGACCCCCGCTCCGAGCAGTGGCGCAACACCGGCGACTCCGGCCTCCGCGAGGTCGTCGACGCCCTCATCGCCGTCGCCCTCGAACAACGCCAGGCCGCCCGCGCCCGCAAGGACTACGCCGCCGCCGACGCCATCCGCGACCAGCTCGCCGCCGCGGGCGTCGTCGTCGAGGACACCCCGACTGGGCCGCGCTGGGAGCTCGCCCGCTGACGGTTTGTATACGGGATTCGAGCTGGTCAAGCGGTTGCGCTTTCTTTTGCTGGGGAGAGCGTCTCGTACATACGGATAGGCTTGTCGTCATGGGTGCTGGGGGACGGGCTTCGGGAAAGCCCGCAAAGAAGCAGGGCGCGACCAGAGGCACCGGCGGCAAGGTCCGGCGATCCCTTGAAGGCAGGGGCGCGACCCCGCCCGCCGAGATGCGTCACTGGTACAAGGACAAGGCACGCGCCGAACGAGTCGCCCGCGAGGAGCGCGGCGGCACGTCCGGCCGCCGCCCCGCGCCCCGCCCCCGCAAGAGCGAGGACGCCCCCGAATACATCGGCGGCCGCAACCCCGTCGTCGAGGCCCTCCGCGCCGGCGTCCCCGCCTCCGCTCTGTACGTCGGCCAGCGCCTCGACAACGACGACCGCGTCAAAGAGGCCATCAAAATCGCCGCGGACAAGGGCATCGCCCTCCTCGAAGTCTCCCGCGAGAAACTGGACCGCCTCACCGACGGCGCCATCCACCAGGGCCTGGCCCTCCAGGTCCCGGCGTACGACTACCGTCATCCCGACGACCTGATCGGCTACGCCCAGGAAGCCGCCGAAGCCCCCCTCATCGTCGCCCTGGACAGCGTCACCGACCCCCGCAACCTCGGCGCCATCGCCCGCTCCGCCACCGCCTTCGGCGCCCACGGCCTCCTCATCCCCTCCCGCCGCTCCGCAGGCGTCACCGCGGGTGCCTGGAAGACCTCCGCGGGCACCCTGGCCACCCTTCCGGTCGCCCGCGCCAGCAACCTCACCCAAACCCTCCAGGCGTACCGGGAATCCGGCCTGTTCATCATCGGCCTGGACGGCGACTCCCGCCAGGACATCGCCACCACCACCCTCGCCTCCGACCCCCTCGTCATCGTGGTCGGCTCCGAAGGCAAAGGCCTCTCCCGCCTGGTCCGCGAAACCTGCGACGAAACCGTCCGCATCCCGATGACCACCACCACCGAATCCCTCAACGCCGGCGTAGCCGCAGGCATCGCCCTCTACGAAATCTCCCGCCTCCGCCGTCAGTGACGCCCCACCGCCAGGCCCGCTAGACTTGTCAGGCTTGACAAGCCGCCTTAGCTCAATCGGCAGAGCATCTGTCTTGTAAACAGAAGGTCTGGGGTTCGATTCCCCAAGGCGGCTCTCGTGCGAAAGCCCCTGACCAGCTCAGATATGGCCAGGGGCTCTTTGTTTGTCCGGACAATGTCCCGATCTTGCTAACACCTCTGCTAACAGGTCCTCATGCCGCCTTGATTGCGTTAGCGAAGACGTCCGCCGCGCTGGCCATCTGTTCACTGATCACGTGGGCGTACACCCGGAGCGTGATAGCGGGATCGGAGTGGCCGAGGCGGGCCGCGACGACGTGGACAGGGACACCCGCGAGCAGAAGCGTGGTCGCGTGGACGTGGCGCAGGTCGTGAAGCCGGGCGCGCGGAAGTGGTTGCTTCGGATTGGTGTCGTTGTACGTCTTGATCAGGTTCGGCATGAGCGAGCTGACAGTGTCCGGAAAGATCGGCTCACCCCAGCCGGTCGTGAACACGTAGTCGCCAGTCCCCTTCCACGCTTCCCCGACTTTGAGCTTGTCGGCCGCCTGCTGCCTGTGGTGCTTCCGGAGGACCTCGGCGGTGTCGGAATCCAGGCTCACCACACGAGACCGTCCGCTCTTAGTAGTTCCTTCGACTCGTTGCCCCTCTATGACGGCGGAGGAGCCAGAGACGCGGATCTGGGGTGTGTCCAGGTCGACGTCAGCCCAGCGCAGATTGCAGAGTTCTCCTCGGCGAGCTCCGCTGTAGGCGGCCAAGTGAAAGAAGGCCGACAGCCGATGAGTGCCGGCCGCGTCGAGGAACGCGCGGAGTTGAGCGGGTGTCCACACGCCGCCCGCTTCCTGGCTCTGGATACGGGGGAGCTTGGCACGTTCGGCGGGGTTATTCGGAAGGATCTCGTCGACGAGCACGGCGTCAGTGAGCGCCTTCCGGAGAACGGTGTGCACATTTTTGACGGTGTTGGGTGCCAGGCCCTTTCCCTTCCGGCCGCCCTTGGTCAGCAGGTCACGGTAGAGCTTGGTGATTGCGGCGGGTCGGAGCGCCTGGAGACGTAGGCGGCCGATGTTGGGTACGAGATAGAGCCGGATCATCACGCGGTAGCCGTGCAGAGTCTTGGGCTTGATCTCGACCGCATGCCCCTCGATCCACTCGTCGAGATACTCGGCAACGGTGATCGTGTTGCGATCGATGTACTCACCACGCCGGGCTTTGACGCGAGCCTCGTCGCGGGCCGCTTTGGCGTCGTCCTCAGTGGTGAACCCTCCGACCCACTTGGGCTTGCTCTCGCCAGTCTCCGGGTGCTTGACCCGGATCACGTAGGACCAGGTGTTTCCGCGCTTCACGACGCCGTCCCTGACTTTGGGCGTGGCCTTGCTGTTCTTCGGGGTGTTCGTCATTTGGTGGCCTCCTTGTCGGTCAGGCGGACGATGTAGAGGTGGAGGGCGGATAGGGGGATGCGGCGGCAGCCGTCGATGCGCACGGAGTCGACCGCGCCGGAGGCCATCAGTTGGTAGAGCTTGCTGCGGGAGATCGCTAGCGCTTCTGCTGCTTCCGGCACTGTCAGGAGGAGCGGCGTCATCGCTGGCCCCTGCCGACCGTGTTGGGGGTTCCAGCGATGGCGGCAGCCAGGAGCGCGTCAGTCGGTGTGAAGCTCTGGCCGACGTAATGCCAGTCAGAGACGACGAACACCGTTTTGTCGTCGAAAGCGGGAAGCCGTCCGTTGGCGACGTTGTCCTGTTGCGCGTGCGCGGTTCGTTCGGCGCGGAGGGCATCGAGGGTGGTCGAGTAGTACCGGGATCGGGTGGAGAAGTGGCCGCGGAAGCCGAGCATGTGTGCCCACTGGATCAGGCGGAGGTCGGCCAGTTCGTCTTGTGCGCCGAGGCGCACGCATGTGGCGACGAGTTGGCGTGCGTGTTCACGCACGGGAAGTGAGGCAAGATCGGTGGTCGGCAGGATGCGCCGGTCGAGGATGCCGACGCTCTCGGCGCCCTTGACGGCGTACTTTGCGACGTATGCGGCGACGGCTTGTTCGGTGAGTTCGCCGGTCAGGGTGATGGGGCGGATGTCGAGTTGGTCGCCCCAGCGCAGCATGCGATCCGGATCGTCGCCGTGGGAGGGAACGGTGGCCTGGACGACCTTTACGGCATGGTGCACCGCAAGACTCAATGTCTCGATGGTCGCCCAGGCGGGTGGAGGCGTCTGGGGACCCTTCGGTCCGTCCAAGCGCATGATGGCGTGGAAATGGACGAGGCCGCGCCGCTGGTATTCGGCGACCTTGGCGAAGGAGACGACGAGCTGCTCGCGCAGGGTCTTAAGCGTGCCGCCACTGCGTTTGGCGAGGTTCCGCCGTAGAGCATCGGTGAACCGCTTCCACAGCAGCGGAGCGCAGGCGTTGAAGAGGACCGAACCGATGTAGTCGTAGCAGGCGCCGCATAGGGGTTCGCCGAGACATTCTTCATTGGTTCCGTGCCGGGCGGTGCACGACATGACCCGCCCATGAGGGCAGGTGATCGGCTTTCGGCGAGGGTGGCAGGGACGCAACTTGCCGTTGTTGTCCCGCCGGGTGTGGACGGCGCCGAAGGAGGGTGCGGTGAGGGTGATGAACAGGCATGGATGGGCAGTCACTGAGGTGGGGACGCCCTTGCCGCCGATGAGGCCGGCGCGGATCAGATGGTAGGTGTCGGCACGGTAGATCTCGGCGCAGGCCGGGCAGCGGGAGGCGCGGCGTGTCTTGCACGGGAGGCGCAGGACGCCGCCGGGTTCGAGGTAGGTGCTGTAGCGGTGAAGCAGCGCGCCGGTTGTACGGTCGCGGTGTTCGATCTTGCCGCGTAGGTGGATGGGTTGTCGGCACCCGCCGGTACGCCTGATCTGGTCAGCCCATCGTTGGTAGCCGGGGTGGTTGAGGCGGGTGATCGTGCCGCTGATCGCGTGCGCGTTGGTCGGGTTTGTGGGCAAGATGGGTACCTCCTTTCGCTCGTTCGGGTGGGGGAGGGCCTCCGACCTGGCGTGTGTCTTGGCGGATGTGCGGCCAGGCCGGGGGCGTTGACGGGTCAGCAGTTGCCGAGCCCGTCACAGTGGCGGCAGGTGTCGCCGTAGGAGTCCGAGCCGGTTCCGCCGCAGTGGCAGCACTGCCAGCGCTCGGGCGGAATCTCGGGGAGTTCGTCGAGTTCGGCCGGTTCGGGGTCGTTCATGGGTGTCCTCCTTTCTGTGGTCATGCGGGTTCTGGGTGGGCGCGGATGTCGCGGAGGAGGTCGGAGGCGAGTTGGTTGGACACGCCGAGGCGGGTGCGGAGCATGTCGCGGGTGATGGGTTTGCCGTGGCGGGTGTGGTGTTCGTCGGCTACGCGGCGGGCGTAGGCGAGCAGGGACGAGGACGGGGCAGGCCGACCGTCCTTGCCGTCCCGGACGGCGGGGACGGGCGCGAGTACTGGGGACGGGTCGAGGATGGGCAGGCCGATGTTCTCGGTCTTCATGTCCTGGGGTGCTGGGATGGGGTCGGATGCTGGGGACGGGTCGGGTCGTGGGCTGGTGGTGCGGCGTTCGAGCATGGAGACGGCGATCAGGAACGCGCCCGCTGGGGTGGCCGCGGTGAGCCATCCCCAGGGGGTGGGTTCGGCTTGGTGGAGGTTGGCGGCCAGGGACAGGACGATCCCGGCGACTAGGACGAGGGTGGGCCATGAGGCCCATCCCTGCTGTTGCCGGCCGGTTTTCTTGTCGCGTTGGCGTTCGCGGGCGGCCATGACACAGGTGAGGTCGATGCAGACGGCCACGGCCCAGGCCATCCAGCCGTCTTGTCCGTTTTCGGTGGCGGTGTCGCGGATGTGGGTGAAGGAGCCCGTACCGGCGATGAGCGCCAGGACCAGGACGGGGCCGGTATCGATCAGCCAGGCGGACAAGGCACGCATGATGGGCTACCTCCCTTCGTTGATCGGGTCAGGCGGGGATCTTCTGTTCGGCGCGGATGGCGGCCCAGTCCGGGGTGAGGTGGGCGTAGGTGTGCGCGGCCTGTTCGGCGGTCTTTTCGGAGATGTAGAAGGAGCGGGCGCGGTACCACTGGCCGTCTTGGTTGGCGACGATGGCGACGCCGGGCTTTTCGGCGGGGATGGCGCGGGCGGAGTCCAGGGCGGACGGGTCGAGGTCGCCGAGGGTCATGGTGGCGGTTTCGGGATCGTTGACCCGGTGGCAGATGCGTCCGGAGCATTGGGCGCGCAAGGCGGTGACGCCGGGGCCGAGTTCGGAGCTGATGCGCTGGCCGGAACAGAACAGGTAAATGCCGAAGGCGCGGCCGAGCTGGGCGATGCGCAGGAGCGCGGTGGAGATGCGGGCGATCTCGTCTTTCTCGCTCTTGTCGGCCATCAGGTAGAGCTCGGCCAGCTCATCGACCAGGACCACGATGGGAACCGGCCGCTCATCCGCCGGGAGTTGCCAGATGTTCCGGGCGCCAGCCGTACGGCACCGGCCCATGCGGCCGATCATCAGGCCGATCAGATCGGCCAAGAGATCACTGCATTCGCTACGGGAGGTGGCGAGCGCCGACAGGCGAGGCGCGTAGGGGGTGAATTCGACGCCGCCTTTGAGGTCGAAGCCGACCAGCGCGACCGGTTGGGGTGCGAGGCCGACGAGCAGGGCGTTGGCGAGGTTGGACTTTCCGGATTGGGTGGCTCCGGCGTTGATCCAGTGCGGGACGGTGAAGTCGATCAGCCATGCGCCGCCGGTTTCCAGTCGGCCTACCGTGACCTTGAGGAGGTCGGGAGAGGGTGGGACGTGGTCGACTCGGATGAGCGGGTCATGGGTGGTGACGTTGAGGCGGATTCGTCCTGGTTTGTCGGAGGAGACCCTGACGGCGTGGACGCCCCAGGAGTGGGCGAGGCGTTCGGCGACCTCGGAGTAGTCGGCGGGGATCTGACCTTCCAGGAGGCGCAGGGTGACGCGCCAGCCGTACCGGGTGGGAAGCGGAAGCCACATCCACGGCTTGGTGTCGACGGCGACGCGGCGGAAGGTGCGTCGGACTTTCACGGTCCCGGTGGAGACGATCGCAGCGGGGGTGATCGTCCACCAGAAGCGCTGGCGTTTCTTGGACAGGCCGCAGCCGAGGGCGACCTTGCGCCAGCTGGCGCGGATCTGGATTGCGGTGAAGGGGTAGGCGAGGACGTACCAGAACGAGGTGTGATGGAAGTGGCGCCAGGCCCAGAGCCCGGCCGCAAGGACGGCCAGGCCTGCGGGTAAGGCGAGAAGCTCCGGCAGTATGTCAGGCACGATCGCCGTCCACCGGCACAGCGTGAGCGGGCCGGAAGGATGCGGCGCGGTAGGCGATGCCCCACTTGCCGGAGGTCTCCCAGACGTAGCCGATCATGTCGACCGGGGTTACCTCCGCTCCGGCGGGGACGCCGGGATCGCCGGAGGTGCCGATCTTGACGAGTTCGATGCGGCCGAAGGTGTCTTCGACCGACAGGACGGTTTCGTAGATGGCCTGGCCGGTCTTGTCGAGCTTGATTTCTCCGGTGTCGCGGTTCAGGACGCGGGGGTGAGGGGCCTTCACGCAGGTGAAGACGAGTTTGGTCGTGTCGACCGGGATGGGGATGGTTCGCATCGGGAGACCTCCTTTGCTCACATAGCCAACATGGTTAACCTGGTTGGCTTGGTTGTCAATGTGCTCGTGGTTGGCTTGGTCGGTTTCTCGTGGTGAGATGAGGGGCGATGGTCAAGAAGACGGGCAGGCCCGGGTACCTTCAGATCGCCGATGAACTGCGGGAGCGGATTCGCGGCGGGCTTCTCGCGCCGGGAGAGGCGCTGCCGTCCACGGCCCGGCTGGCCGAGCAGTTCGACGCCTCGTTGTCGGTGGTGAAGATGGCGATGGGGATCTTGCGCAACGAGGGCCTGGTCGTCGGCCAGCAGGGCAAGGGGGTGTTCGTCCGGGAGGACGACCAGTCCGAGCAGTCCGAGCAGGATGCGGACCTGCGCGCCGAGGTCACCGCCCTGCGTAGTGCCGTGCAGGACTTGACTCGACGCCTGGAGCAGGTGGAAGCGGCGTTGCCCGCAGCCGATCGGAAGGCCGGCGCCTAGAACCGCCGTCGCGGACGTGGCAGCCGGACACCCGCCGGGCGAACGCGGCCGAGACGGTCGGGGCGTCGGTGGGCAGGTGCCGACGGTTGTCCTCCTGCCGCATTCCGACCAGGACCACGACAAAGCTGACCAGGACGACGGCGGCCAGGAGCGCAGCGACGATCAGCGGCAGCCAGCTCACGGGGTGACGCCCTGGACGGTGGTGCGGTGCGGGTCGCGGGGAGGACGGCGGTTCAGGTTGCGACGCCGCTTGACGCGCAGTCGGGCCGCCTGACGTTTGGCCCATCGTTCGCGCGCCGCGCACTTGCGGCAGAGTTTCTGCCCTTCGGCGAGGGCCGCGCCGCAGGCGCAGGCCGGGGGTTCCTCCGCTGGGGTAGCAATCGTGTTGGTCATGATCACTCCTCCTTTCCTCGATCGGTTCGGTGTTCCTTACCGAGGGTGCGAGGAAGTGTCAGGACGAGATCACTACATGACCGGACGTGTTCAAGACGTCCGGCTTAGGATGAACGAGTCCCCGGACGTCCCCGAACGGGCAGGTGAGATGGCGAACGAGCGACTGCGCGCGGCTCTGCTCGAGCGCGGGGTGAGCGTCGCGGAGCTGGCGGCAGCCATCGAGGTGGACCCCAAGACCGTTGAACGGTGGATCACCAAAGGCCGCGCACCGTACCGAAGGCACAGGTACGCGGTTTCCTCGCATCTCGGGATGGACGAGTCCTATCTGTGGCCGGAGGCGCTGACGCGGGAACAGGTGGCCTCAGCCTCAGAGAGCGAGATCGTCACCGTCTATCCGCATCGCTGGGCGGTCCCTCGTGACACCTGGGGACGTCTGTTCTCCGGCGCGGAGGAACAGATCGGCATCCTGGTCTACAGCGGCATGTTCCTCGCCGAAGATTCCGGGTTGGTCCGGGTTCTCGGCGAGAAAGCTCGCACCGACGTTCGGGTACGGATTCTGCTCGGCAACCCGGACAGTACGGAAGTCGCCCAGCGCGGTTCGGATGAGGGTATCGACGAGGGGATGGCGGCCAAAGCCCGTAACGCCCTGGTTCTCTACCGGCCCATCCTCCGGATCGAAGGCGTTGAAATCCGGCTGCATGACACGATTCTGTACAACTCGATCTACCGCGCCGATGACCAGCTTCTCGTCAACACGCATGTCTACGGCGCCCCCGCGGCCAACGCCCCGGTTCTGCATCTACGCCGGGTCGCCGGCGGCGACATGGTGGCCACCTACCTGGAGAGTTTCGAGCGCGTCTGGTCCGAGGCCGCCCCGGTAGAGTCCTGAGTATGGGCAAACGGATCGATTTCTACGATGACCCGGACGCGCCCGCACCCAACAGTCTTGTCCCCTCGGTCAACGTCGTGGTGACCAACGCGGCCGGGGACATTCTGATGATCCGCCGCAGTGATAACGGGAATTGGGCTGTACCCGGGGGCGCGATCGATCTGGGCGAGTCCCTTCCGGATGCGGCTGTTCGCGAGACTCTTGAAGAGACCGGCATCGTCTGCGAGATCACGGGATTGGTCGGGACCTATACCGATCCCCGGCACGTGATCCTCTACACCAGCAACGGCGAGGCCCGGCAAGAGTTCTCCATCGTCCTGACCGCCCAAGCCGTCACCGGCGAGCCGACCCCGAGCAGCGAATCAACCGAGGTCCAATGGGTGCCGCGCGAACAGGTGGCCGACCTGAAGATGGATCGCTCGATGCGCCTGCGGATCGGCCACTACCTAGACCAGGCAGTCAAGCCGCACATCGGATAGCGCCAACCGCGATTCCACAGCTCGGACCGCCGACAGAATGCACGGCTCAGACCGATTGATGCACCAGGTGACCTCGTCGTCCGGTCCGTAGCGTGAGCGGATCTCGGCCAGCCGATCGAATACCGTCAGCGGTAGCCCGTCCGGGCTGGTGGTCATGTCGCAGAACGTCAGGGCTTCCACCAGGTCGCCGCGCTCCTTGGGGAATTCGCCGGTGAGGATGTCGAGGAGGCCACGCTGGCCGGCCTCGATCTCTGCGCAGGTGTGGTGGGCAACCAGGCGACACAGGAGCTCGTCGGCCCCGTGGACGTCGCGGAGGTAGCGCCCGCCGTCGATCGGGTGGAATCCGGTGTCGATCAGGTCAGGGGCGTACCCGATATCGTGCAGCCACGCGGAGGCAGCAAGGATCTCCGCGTCCTTGCCGAGGATCGGCGCCAGCGATTCGGCGCGGCGGCCGACGCCCTGCGAGTGCTCCCAACGGCGCGGCAGCCGCCGCTCCAGGACCTTGCGTGCCAGCTCACGAGCCCATTCGACTTGTCTCATGCTGTTCACGATAGGGAGGCGACCCTGGGGGACATCTAGCCCCGCTGGTTGGACGTCCCGGGACGTCCTATTTCCGCAGGTGCGCGGCGAGTGACGTACCGGCCCTTGCCTTGTTTCGTCTCTACAAGTCCCTCACGTTCCAGGACCGCCAGCGCGGATCGCACGGTGTGCCGGGAGATACCGAACTCCTGTCGCAACGCCGCTTCGCTGGGCGCCAGTGCACCTGGTGGCAGGAGACCGGTCTGGATTCGCTCGCGGAGCATCCGGGCGATGCCCTCATACTTGTACCGGTCCTGGTGCGGATGTTCTCCTGCAGCGACTACCCAGCCCTTGGAAGG
The DNA here is from genome assembly GCF_039871605.1 of Acrocarpospora sp. B8E8. Taxonomy (NCBI): domain Bacteria; kingdom Bacillati; phylum Actinomycetota; class Actinomycetes; order Streptosporangiales; family Streptosporangiaceae; genus Acrocarpospora; species Acrocarpospora sp. B8E8. The sequence continues at coordinate 223,159 of NZ_JBDPLV010000005.1, forward strand.
GATCGTGTCCAACAAGCCTTCCTGTTTGAGTTCGGCGAGCGCCCGCCGCAGCGTATTACGCGCGATCCGGAGCTCCTTGCAGAGAACTCCCTCGGAGGGGAGCAGCGATCCCGCGTGGTATTCCGCCGCGATGATTCGCTGGCGGAGCTGCTCGACGATTCTCGGCCAGACTCGTCGGCGGATCAGCCAGTCGGGATCACTGCTCATCTACGACGCCCGGAAACCGTTCGAATCTTTGGGAATGACGCTGCTCAGCTTGCCCATGGTGCTCCCTCTCGTTTCATCGACGACCACGGCCGGTAGGGGCCGCCCCACAGCGCCTAGCCCTTGGCGTAGGTTGCGGCGTTCGTGCTGGACGAGCCTCTGACAGAGCGAAAGATCTATCCACCCCACTTGAGGGACGTCTAGGGACTTCTTATGTTAGCGTCGCTGGCAGAACCCACGCCCACGAGAGGTGCCCGTGAGCGACAACCTTCGATACGCGCTGATCAGAGCCCACCTACGGCCCGTAGACATCGCCGCAGAACTGGGCGTGGACCCCAAGACCGTCGACCGGTGGCTCAAAGGCCGCATCCCCTACCCACGCCACCGCTGGGCCATCGCCGAACTCCTCAACCTCGACGAAGGCGAACTATGGCCCGACACCGTGCCACGCCGACAAGGCGTCTCCAACGAAATCCTGGCCGTCTACCCCCACCGCTGGGCCGTACCGCATGCCGTCTGGCAAGACCTGTTCGAGAGCGCAACCGAGGAAATCGGCATTCTCGCCTACAGCAGCCTCTTCCTCGCCGAAGACGCCGGACTAATCCGCAGGATCGCCGAACGAGCGCGCAACGGCGTCAGGGTCCGCATCCTTCTCGGTGACCCCGAGAGCCAGGAGGTAGCGGCACGAGGATCCGACGAGCGGATCGGTGGCCACACGATTGCCGCCAAGATCAGGAACGCAATCACCCTGTTCCAGCCACTCCGAGGGCTACCAGGAGCCGAACTCCGATTTCACCGCACGGTCCTCTACAACTCGATCTATCGAGCAGACGACGAACTCCTCGTCAACGCCCACGTCTACGGCGTGCCGGCAGCCGACGCCCCCGTGGTCCACCTACGGGCCAACGGAGATCAGGGCAGCGTCCCCGTCTACCTGACCAGCTTCGAACGCACATGGGACATCGCAGAACCAGGAACATGATCCAAAGAAACTTCTCTCCACGTAATCAAGGGCAGCCCGCCTGCGGCGGTCTGCCGCGCGCCGGGCGGTCGCTGGCCGCGCTGCGGCTCTTCGGCCGGTCGCGACCAGCACCGCCTACGCGCCGATTTTCGGGCGGAGTGTGACCGACACGCTCGATGGATCGGCCAGGGGATCGCGTGGCCGAACCTCATCACACGGCCTCTTCACCAGGCGGCGGTACAGGCCAACGATGGGCAACGAGACCAATGCCGTTTGCGATCGGAGCCGGAGCAATCCGAACCCGGGCGTTCAGATGGACGATATATCTCTATAGTGCATAGATTGAGACACTACGGTCCGATTGAAGAGGGTTTCTCTAGTCTTGGGTTGTGATGATCGAACTCAAGCCAGGACAGATCCGGACGCGTGAGGAACTTGCCCCCATCTTTGGTGGAAGCCCTCAGGGGGGTGTATGTCCATCGGGGACGACACCGAACGTGCTCCTGTACTCCGACCCGAAGGTTGGGGAACTCCGCGGGTACTACGACGGTTGGTTGGCCGAGGAGGATGAACTCGGCCCGGTTTTTGAGTACACCGGACACGGTGAGAACGACCAGACCTTCGAAGGCCGGCACGGCAGTGGCAACCGCGCGATCCTGCATCACGTCGACGACAAACGAGATTTGCGCGTCTTCAAGGCCATCGGCGTTGTGCCCGGGACGGGCACTAAGCGTCACCGTTACCTGGGACGGTTCGAACTGGATCGGGTTCAGCCGTATGTAATGCGCGAGGCGCCCAACAGCGATCAAGTAATGCGACGTGTCATTGTGTTCCGCCTGCGGCCGGTAGCCGAGGACTACCAACGCGCTAAGGACGACATCATCCCGCCGTCTATGGAGACCACAGCTACCGTGGTTCCTGCGAATGTCACTACCAGTGCCATCGTGGAACCAGAGACGAACAAGAAGTCCAAGAGCTCACGGTCCGCAGCGCCCAAGACCATTGCCGAGCGACGTGAAGCCAACCTCTCCGACCAATTCCAGGCCTTCATGAAGACCCACGGCCGGGACCTCAAGCGCTTTCAGATCAAAGTGAAGGGCCTCACCGGAACCCTTCTCACCGACCTGTACGACGCCCAAGGCCATGTCCTGTACGAGCTGAAAGGCAGTAGCACCCGCGAAGCTGTACGAATGGCCATCGGACAACTCTTGGACTACCGCCGACACGTCGAGCCTGCCCAACCAAAGCTCGCAGTCCTTCTCCCCGAAGAGCCACACCAAGATCTCCAGGCACTGCTCACAGATCTGAATTTTAGCCTTGTCTACTGGGACGGTGTCACTTTTGCCGACGTCCCCGATCTGGACTAGGGGGATCGGGCCTGCCTCACCCGGGCATAGCCCTTCTGCGAAACTTGAGAACCGACTCGGTTCGCATTCGTTTCCCCAATTGTGCAGTCCTATTTTCCGTAGGTGGTGGTAAATAACGGCGATTGGCAGGAAGATCGCGCTCGTACCGATCCTCCAATACTAGCCCACTCAATTCGGCGGCAATAATTACAGCCTCATCATTTCTCAGGAAATAGCCACGCAGTGCCGAATTTCCGATTACGGTGATCGATCGACCTCCGGGCTTCAGAATCCGGCCTTGCTCGGCATACATTGAAATAAGATCGAGAAGGTAACGGTCAACCATTCGCTGGTAGCGGCTAGTGAGATGCCAGTAGCACTCAACCGCATCGCGTAGGAGCCCCAAAGGGTCAGAAGATGGGGCGTCAATACCCTTCTCGGCTCCTACGGACACGGATCGGATCGCGCGCACGTCTGAAATCGAATATCCAAGCCACACTAGGGATAGTTTATGTCCGCGAAGATAATCAATTGCGTTGAGATAGGGAGGGGACGTTATAATGAGATCAATCGATCCGTCACGGAGACCAGTCGCTCGGGCATCACTACGGAAAACCTGAGCGACCGCCGAGCCGGATATACTGGAGAACAACCGAGACATTCGCTTTCCAGATTCGATAAACTTATCGATCACCCGGAAATCATTCGTTAACCCGACTCGATGGGGACGACTATGACTTACATCTCGCCCCAGGGATGCGCCTTTACCCTTCGTAACAATGAGTCTGCTCATTGCAATGAATAGTGCATTGCGGAGGACATTGTCGTCGACAGAGCGTAGGACCTTTACCAGCTTCCGTAGCTCTTCCTGTTGCGATTTCGCGAACCAGAAGTCCACAAATGTCTTCGTCTCTCTGTCGGCATCAATCCACGGTATTTCAAGAGATCCAGTAAAGGATCGTGCCTGTCCGGCTAGATCATTAACCGCCGACAGAAAGGTGCTCACGTCGATGTGCGTAGTACGCACTTTCGCGATGAGAACTGCAAGAGGGTCTAGATCGCACCCTACAGCTACACAACCTTCCGAGATCGCTGCATGCAGTGTCGTCCCCGATCCGGACATTGGATCCGCAACTATCGCCCCATTAGGAATGTTCGCACATTCTGCGAATGCTATCTCAGGAGCCATACGGGCCGGAAATGGGTGAAGGCTTTGGCTAGAGTGTGACAAGTAGTTCACTCATTATCCAACAAGCTCGGGTCTACGCCAATGCTATAGGTAGACGGGATGGAATTGAGTTGTTTGACGATTACTTCTCTAAGTTTGTCGGGTCTGGCACCAAGAAATACATTGTCGCCCTGTACTCGCACCATTGTCGGCGCCATTATAGATAGTCCGGACAAAACCCCGGCAACGTCTTTCTTGGTCGGATATCCTTTATCGCCGGTTCTATCACGGATTTCTTTCGCGATTACCGGGGTGGTCAGCATATCGGGCCCTTCAAATCCGAGATTTTCCAGGGCTCGAAAGATCTCCGTATAACTAAGAGTCTTCTGCGCGTGCAGCCTGTCCGAGAGGTCAGCAATAAACGTATGCACATCTCTATCATCGTATAACAAGAAGAGTCCCCTCAGCTCCTCCAAGGAGATTGGACCTCGGGTTGCGTTAAGCAACATAAGTGCAGCCAGATCCTCTGCCTTCAAAGGGGTAACCTTCTGCTGCTGACATTCTTTCTGAAGGGCACCCTCCGGGAAGGCAGGACCGACAACAAGCGAGTAATCAGCCTCATGGTCAGTTCGATGACGGACCAGCCCTGCAAGATTGGCGTCTTTTGCTTGCACCTTTTTGTTAATAGAGGACTTTGCGTCATATGTGAAGGAATATGATGCTTGGTTCTTGCCTGGTGTAATAAATGCTGTTGCAACTCCCTCGGGATTTCCGCTTCCACCCAGTCTCTTTACGGAGAAGCCAAGGGATTCGAGAGCATCCCCAAGGATTGTCTCGAAAGCCTTGTCTTTTGGATGTACGGATGCAAGATCCAGCAGTTGTGCAATCTGAAATCCACTCTTACGCCTTAGGCGAGCTACGAGACGAAGAAGCTGGTCACGATAAACTTCAACCTGTCCCAGAACTGCCTTATCGACTTCCAATTGATTAAGGTAGGCTTGCGTCAAGAGCTCAACCATCGCATAGTCGCGAAGGAGTAGCTGCTGCTCATGTGTTGTGGCGTGCTCACGAACGAACGGATGATCTTCGTTGATAACTATCCGACGTCCTCGAATGTCGTAACAAACAAGTGGCGCGTCTATGCCGCGAGGAAGAAATGTGATGTCTTCGATGACATCTGCCGGGGTTTTGACCTCATTCCAGCTGTCCAGCTCCTCCTCAGAGATATCTTCAGGGTCTCCGCTGACAAACGAGGGCATGGAACCTCGTGTGAGACCATCTTCTATTTCGCGGCGTAAAGGCTCCAGAGGGACAGTTCCCCAGGCCTCCGTCAGAATGTCACCGGCATCGGGCCAACTTGCTCTTGCCTTCTTATCGTGTGTGGTCCGAGTTCTATTGAAAAGCGCTTTTAGGAAGGCCCGAAATATCTGTAGCTCACGACCGTCGAGCACAGCCTCTCGGTTTATCGCCAGTTTGCCATTAAGGCCGTCCGCACGAATGGCGGCACGAAATTTGGCCCAAGCTGTGTGATTAAGGTTCTGCAGGCCGAAGTATGGATCCTCGCAGTTTATGACGCGCCCAAGTATATTGATCGCATAGCCATTTGAGAAGCCGAGATTTTGGCTTTTTCCTCCTGCAATGGATTCTTCGTATAGGGTAACTGTGCCGGTGAGCTCCCCTAATCCAGCTATGACAATATGTGGATAAGGAGCATCGATTTCCTCAACCTCGATTATGGTGTCCTTATCCACTTCGATTTTCTTAAGATCGAGTCCCGGCCCCAACGTCCATTGTTGTGAAATGGCAATCGACTCTTTTGTCGACTTGAGTGGCTCGCCATTGAATGTAATTCCTATTGTTGAGCCGAGAGGTAGACTGGCCATCAGCATACGACGAATATGACCAACCTGCATCTTTAGGCCTGCAGATTTCAAGTTTGTTAGTATAGCGAGGGTCCATGTACCGGCATAACGCTCACTCACATCGGGCGGCCCCCCAAACTCATTGGCGCCAGATGAAACTTCTATCGGCTCATCTGCAATGAGTCGATCCAGGTCCCGCTTGATACGCTCTCCTTCTTCTAGCGTGTTGAGGAGAGCATAGACCTCCTCCAATGTGAGGCATCTTACCGGTAGCGGAAGCGGATCGATATGAAGTCGCTCGCTTTCGCCTCCTATTCTCCTGTAATCCATAGTTACGGCCCTAATCTGGCCATCATGCGCCTTGCATACATACGTCAGTTCGTGCGCCAGAACATATGTTGCTAGCTTACCGATGCCAAACTTACCGATAGGCTGCCGACCAGGTTGAACTGTGGCTACCTTTGTGGACTGGGCTACCGACCATAATTGGCGAAATCCATCGACATCCATCGATGTGCCATTATCTATGACCCACACGGCGGCGCCCGCAGTTGAAAGGGTGCCGGACATCCCTACTCGTACTTGTGTGGCCTGCGCATCCCAACTGTTCGAGATTAGTTCTTCAAAAGTTTTATTTGGGGAGGTATATAGCTGTTCACTGAACAGCTCCAAGAATTTTGGACCGATGGTTACTTCTACAGAGGCGTCAGGAACGGCGACTCCGGTCGTTTGAATATTGAATGCCATATGTAGCCCTCCTGACTCATTTATGGGCTTTTGGACGTTCTTCATGCCCGAAGGCCCATACCGTACACGATCAACTTGGAGTAGGAAAGGTCGAGTGTATTTACCGCAGGGCATGTAACATCAGACAATTCCGTCTTTATCGATGGAAACCCGTGCATAGCGACACAAGGACCTTGTTATTTTCGAACGGACTCGAACGTTTTGAATCAGGCCATAATCCCGGTAATGGGCCTACAAGAATTTCTTGTCACGTAGACCTAGGGTCTAGCTGTGTTGGTGTCTGATCTCTGCCTTCGCCGCCTAGCCGAGGCTACTTTGGCGACGAGCGTTGTTTATTTCTACTGATATCCTGCTAGCCTTCTCAGACAGAAGAGGTGATTTACTGATTGGAAATTGGGTTACTGGACCAGTTGAGTCGTTCACCAGGCGGCAACAGTAAGTAACTGAGATAATTCTCAGTGTGATCAGCGAGTCAATCAAGCGAATCCCCCGGCGAGCCCTCGAGGACACCCGGACGCTCGTACTCAGCGCGATAGACAAAGGCATGCACGTCGATGACGCAGTGGCCATCTTCGGCGTCGGCAGGTCGACGATATACGGGTGGATCAAGCTC
>NZ_JBDPLV010000050.1:0-88373 GCF_039871605.1 Acrocarpospora sp. B8E8
GGGTAGAACCCCAAGACCGTCACGGCGGGAACGGGGCGCAGCCCCAAGGGCGCAACAGCGGGGGCGGGTCAGGGCGGCGTGAAGAAACAAAGGGTGGGTGGGTGGGAGAACCCGGCAACAATCTGGGCTGGGGGATTTTGAGAGGTCGGGCGCGGATGGTTGTGGTGGCGCTTGGGCCGGTGGGGGTGCTTTCGGGGTTGGTTGGCGGGGGGCTTTTGTGGAGGGCTGGGGAGAGTTGGGTGCTGGGGGTGGTTTTGCCGGTTGTGGTGGTGGCGGATGTGTTGGTGGCGGCTACTCGGGGGCGGGGGTCGATGCGGGAGACGTTGGTTTTGGGTGGAGTGGTGCAGCCGGTTGGGCAGCTTGTTCTGGTAGGGGGTGCGCTGGTTGCGGGGGCGTCGGTGCCGGTGTTGGTGGTGGCTTGGGCGTTGCCTGCGGTGCCGGTTCTGGTGCTGGCGGGGGTTCGGGTTTCGAGGGATTCCTTTGGGTCGGTGGGGTGGGGGGAATTCTGGCGGTATATCGGGCCTCGGTCGGTGGCCAGTGGTGTTCAGGCGGTGTTTCAGCGGCTGGATATCGTGGTGGTCGCCCTGTTGGCGGGGCCTGCAGAGGCGGCGATGTATACGGCTGCCACACGGTTCAAGGTGGTTGGACAACTTGTCAGCCAGGGTCTCGCGCAGGCCGTACAACCCCGGCTGATTCGAGCGATCGCCGATGGTGACCATGACCGGGCGAAAGCGCTCTACCGGCAGGCCACCCGGACGCTGATGGCAATCACCTGGCCGGTCTGGATCGCCTACGCCGCCCTCGCCCCCTGGGTTCTCCGCCTGTTCGGACCAAGTTATCCCCAGGGTGTGGATATCGCCCTCGTGCTCTCCGCCACCATGATGATCGCCACCGCGTGCGGCATGGTGGACGTGGTCCTCATCGCGTCCGGCCGCACCACCGCAAGCCTGATCAACGTCATCTCCGCAGTGGCAGTCACCGTCGCCCTCGACATCGCCCTCGTCCCATCACTGGGCGCCCTCGGCGCGGCTCTCGGCTGGTCCGCCGGCGTGCTGGTGAAGAACATCCTCCCCCTAGTCCAGCTGTACGGCTTCCGCCCCAGGATGGCGACATGACCGTTCTCGTCACCGGCCTCCCCCGCAGCGGCACCAGCTGGACCGGCCGCATGCTGTGCGCCTCCGGCGAACTCGTCTACGTCAACGAGCCTCTCAACCCGGAACGCCACCACCCAGGCGTCCTCAACACCCCACCCCCCAACCGGTTCCAATACATCTGCGAAGACAACGAACCAACCTGGCTCCCCGCGTTCACGGACACCACCGCGCTCCGCTACCGCTTCCTCGCCGAACTACGCCACAACCGCCGCCCAGCAGCCCTCGCCCGCCTGCTCAAAACAGGCACCGCGTTCACCCTCGGCTGCCTGCTCGGCCGCCGCGCCCTCCTGGACGACCCGTTCGCCCTGTTCTCCGCGGCCTGGTTCGCCTCCCGCCTCAACTGCCGGGTAATCATCCTGATCCGCGACCCGGTCACGTTCACCGGCAGCTGGCAACACCTCGGCTGGACGGTGTACTTCCACGAACTCCTGGAACAACCCCTGCTCATCCGCGACCACCCGAACCTGCTCGCCCTCCGCGACCACGTCGGCTCCCAGGACCGCATCGCGAAAGCCGCCGCCCTCTGGCGCGCCGCCCGCGACGTGACCGACACGATCACGCACCCGAACATCCGCGTCGTCTCCTACGAAACCCTGGCCGCCGACCCCCTCTACGGCTTCCGCGACCTCTACGCCTGGTGCGGCCTCACCTGGACCGACCGATCAGCACAGTTCGTCCGCCGCGCCTGCACCGGACCTTCAACCGAACGCGCCTTCACCTGGTCGGGCCTGTCCCGGACAGCGTTCCAGCGCACCGACAGCGCGACGGCCGCCGCCCGAACCCGACTCTCCCCCGAGGACGCCTCCCGCGTAAGATCCCTGGTCAGCTGAAAGAAGCGCCCACCAGAAGCATGCGAAGCGCGAAGAACCCATTCCCGCTGGGAGGTCCAGGTGCAGCGCCTGCAACAGGTCGCGGGCCTGGGCGTAGTCGCTGGTCAGGTGAACAAGCGTCGTACCGCGCATACCAGGAGCAGGCGGAGCGCGAAGGGGAGATCGTCGACCAGATATCGGCGGGCCAGGCGGTTGGGCTCGGTGCTGAGGCGGTAGAGCCATTCCAGTCCGTGGTCGCGCATCCAGTGGGGCGCACGCCGTACCGAACCGGCGGCGAAGGCGATCGCGGAGCCGCAGCCGACGAACCAGGTGGCCGGTAGGTCAGCGCGGAGACGGTCGATCAGCAGGTCCTGCTTGGGGAAGCCGAGTCCGACGAAGACCAGGAGGGGGTTCGCGTCGAGCAGTGCCCTGCGCATCTGCTCGAAGCGTTCGGGGTCGGTCTCGAACCCGGGCGTAGGAGCGTCCACCCCGGCGACGATGAGGCCGGGATAGCGTTCGCAGAGTGCGGTCGCCGCTCGATCCGCCACGCCGGGCGGGCCGCCGAGCAGGTAGATGGGCAGCCGGTAGAACGCCGCCGCCTCCGACAGCGACCAGATCAGCTCGGCTCCCGTGATCCGGGCCGGCAGCGGGCGGCCGAGCAGCCGGGCCGCCCACACCAGCGGCATCCCGTCGGCCACCGCCAGATCGGCTTTCAACACCAGCGCCCGCAACTCGGAGTTCCGCGAGCAAGCCCGGCAGATATCCACGTTCGGCGTGATCACGTGGCCCCCGCGTCCCCGCCGGAGCGCCGTGACGACCCGGTCCACGACCTGGATCTCGGTCAGCCGATCGACCTCGATCCCGGCCACCGAGACCCGGCGTCGCCGCCGCCGGACGGTCTGCTCCGGCGCCGGACGCTGCCGGGGTATGGCGAGCAGCGACTGGATGCGCCCCATCAGATGCCGTGCCCCCGGGTGTTCAGGGCCGCGAGCACGGCGTGCGCGGACACCAGGCCGGTCGCGACGGCCAGCGCGATCGGTGCGCGGAGTTCGCCCCGGCGGGCCGAGAAGGCGCGCAGCGCCCACCGCCCGGCCTCGCGCCGCCGCCCGAGCGCCGCATGGTGGAAGGCGAGCTGGCCGTAGACGCGAGCCGCGCCGGTCGGGTCGGCGGCCAGCTCCGGATGCCTGGCCAGCATCCACTCCAGCCCGGCGATGCGATCCGCCCAGCGAGTCACATACTGGGAGCCTCCCCAGCGGACCCGCACCAGCGGGCGATCCACATGCACGATCGGCTGCCGCCTGGCCGCGCGCAGGGCCAGATCCCAGTCCTCGTTCTGGCCGCCTGGAGCGCTCTCGTCCACCCACAGCGCGCCGCGCCGGAACAGGAATGTGGAGGAGTGCACCATCATCATCCGCGACCTGACCAGGTCGGCCACGGTCACCTCGGAGCGGCCCGCGGTGCGGGGGACGACGCGGGAGCCGTACTCCACCTCGATGGCGCAGGAGGCGAACTCGGCGTCGCCGAGGGCGGCGATCTGCGCGGGCAGCTTGCCGGGCAGCCAGAGGTCGTCGTCGTCGCAGAAGGCGATCAGGTCGGTGGTGAGCGCGGCGATGCCGGTGTTGCGCGCGCCGGGAAGGCCGGGGCTGAGCCGGTTGGGCAGCACCCGGACCCGGCCACGGGTGGCCGCTACGACGTCCGCGATCTGTTCCGCGACGTCGATCGGATCGCCTCCGTCAGAAACGACGGCAACCTGGGCGGGATTCTGACCCAGCACGCCTTCGAGCGCGGCGCGCAGCGGGCCCGGCCGGTCGCCGCGCGTGGGGATGACAACGCCGACGGACGGGTTCATGTCTCGTTCTCCGGAACTAGTAGGTCAGGCGGTAGCCATACCGCAACAGGAACGGAAGGGTGATCAGGGTGACCGCCCAGCGGTGCGGGAAGGGCAGGGCGGCGTGGTTCTCGCGGAACCTGATCCGGCCGACCGCGAAGCGCATCGGGTTGCCGGAGACGGTGTGGGCGACGCCAAGGCGGGCTTCCCGGTCGACGAGGAACGCAAAGTCCGTATCCCCGCACGGCAGGTCGAGACGTTCGGCCAGCCGGCGCAGCGTCCGCGTCGGCTCCTCGACCAGATCCTCGTAGTGGACCCGCAGCACGGGCACGCCCTTGACGCGTAACACCTCGTACGCGAGGTTCTGCACCACCCAGTGCACGGCGGTCCTGGCGGGGGTCCAGCGCGCCATCGGCCGGCCGTCCTCGGGGCGTGCCACCTTCCTGCGCCACGAGGCGGCCACCGCGCGGGGATCGCGCACCACGTGCACGACCTGCAAATCCATGATCGCCGACAGGCAGTACGCGAGCGAGGCATGCTTGCTCGAATCCACCACCACCCGGCCGTTCACGATCTCAGCGGCGGCCGCGTAGATCCGGTAGTAGGACGCCACGTATTCGGTCAGCAGCGCCTCGCGGCTGATCAGGCCGAACGCGAACACCGGCACCCGCCGGGTCCGGTCCACCTTGCCGCGCAGCTCCTGCAGCCGCTCCGCCTTGGCTGCCCGCCAGCCGCCGAACGCGCGCTCACCCACCTTGTGCCAGAACGGGCACTGCGAGAACGACTGGCGGCAGCCGCACGGCTCGTCGGCCTGCACGCCGCGCCGCCACAGATGCACGACCTCACCGAGCGGCGCGACCCCGGGCAGCTCTCCGAGCAGGCGCTCCAGCAGCGTGGTGCCGCTGCGGCCGAGCCCTCCCACAAAGATCACCGGCTGAGCGTCAGACACGAGCACGACCCCCGAAGTGGATACGGAACGTGCCGACGCTAGCGCGGAGAGTAACTACTTGTTCACGGAACGTTAAATGATCTACCTGATCAGAGGATCATCCCGGCCCCGACGGTGCCGTTGCTGGCCTCGTCGATCAGGATGAAGCCACCGGTCAGCCGGTTCCTGGCGTAGTCGTCCACGAACAGCGGCTGGGTGATGCGCAGCGACACCCGGCCGATCTCGTTGAGCGACAGCTCGGCGGCCGTCTCGTCGCGGTGCAGCGTGTTCACGTCCAGCCGGTAGTGCAGGTCCTTGACCAGGGCGCGCGCGGTCCGCGTGGTGTGCTTGATGGTCAGCTTGGCCCGCGGGCGCAGCTTCACGCTGTCGGCCATCCAGCAGATCATCGCGTCGATCTCCTGGGTGGCGATCGGCTGGTTGTGCGGGCGGCAGATCATGTCGCCGCGCGAGATGTCGATGTCGTCCTCGAAGCGCAGGGTGACCGCCATCGGCGGGAACGCCTCGTCCACCGGACCGTCGAAGGTGTCGATCGAGGCGATCCTGGTGGCCATCCCGGACGGCAGGTGCATGACCTCGTCGCCCGGCTTGAGCACGCCGCCCGCGACCTGCCCGGCATAGCCTCGGTAGTCGTGGAATTCCGTCTTGTGCGGGCGAATGACGTACTGCACGGGGAAGCGCACGTCGACCAGGTTGCGGTCGGAGGCGATGTGCACGTTCTCCAGGTGGTGCAGGAGCGAGGTGCCCTGGTACCACGGCATGTTCTCCGAGCGGGAGACGACGTTGTCGCCGTGCAGCGCGGAGATCGGGATGAAGGTCAGGTCGCTGGCGTTGAGCTTGGACGCGAACGAGGTGAACTCCTCGCGGATCTCCTCGAACCGCTCCTCGGAGTAGTCGACCAGGTCCATCTTGTTGACCGCGAGCACCAGGTGCGGCACCCGCAGCAGCGTGGTCAGGAACGCGTGCCGCCGCGACTGTTCTAGTACGCCCTTGCGCGCGTCGATCAGAATGATGGCCAGGTCGGCCGTGGAGGCGCCGGTGACCATGTTCCTGGTGTACTGAATGTGCCCGGGCGTGTCGGCGATGATGAACTTGCGCTTGGGCGTCGCGAAGTAGCGGTAGGCCACGTCGATGGTGATGCCCTGCTCGCGTTCGGCGCGCAGGCCGTCGGTGAGCAGCGAGAGGTCGGTGTATTCGGTGCCGCGGTCCCGGCTGGTGCGCTCGACGGCTTCCAGCTGGTCCTCGAAGATGGCCTTGGAGTCGAAAAGCAGGCGGCCGATCAGCGTGGACTTGCCGTCGTCCACGGATCCGGCGGTGGCGAACCGAAGGATGTCCATCAGAAGTACCCTTCCTTCTTGCGGTCTTCCATCGCCGCCTCGGAGGCCCGGTCGTCGGCCCGGGTGGCGCCGCGTTCGGTGATCCTGGTCACCGCGATCTCTTCGATGATCTCGCTCACCGTGGCGGCCGTGGAGTGGACCGCGCCCGTGCAGGTGATGTCGCCGACCGTGCGGTAGCGCACCATCGCCTCGAACAGCGGCTCGTCGTCGCCGCGCTCCAGCACGTCCGACTCGGGGAGCAGCATGCCGTCGCGCTCGAACACCTTCCTGGTGTGGGCGAAATAGATCGTCGGGATCTCGATGCCCTCCCGGCCGATGTAGTCCCAGATGTCGAGCTCGGTCCAGTTGGACAGCGGGAACACCCGGATGTGCTCGCCCTTGCGGATCTTCGCGTTGTAGAGGTTCCACAGCTCGGGCCGCTGGTTCTTCGGGTCCCACTGCCCGAAGTCGTCCCGGAACGAGAACACCCGCTCCTTGGCCCGCGCCTTCTCCTCGTCCCGGCGCGCGCCGCCGAACACCGCGTCGAACTCGTGCTCCTCGATCGCGTCCAGCAGCGTGGTCGTCTGCAGCCGGTTCCGCGACGCCCGCCGCCCGGTCTCCTCGACCACCCGCCCGGCGTCGATCGAGTCCTGCACCGACGCCACCACCAGCCGCGCGCCCAGCTCGGCCACCCGCCGGTCCCGGAAGTCGATGACCTCGCTGAAGTTGTGGCCGGTGTCCACGTGCATGAGCGGGAACGGGATCGGCGCCGGCCAGAACGCCTTCTCCGCGATGCGCAGCATCACGATCGAATCCTTGCCACCGGAGAAGAGCAGGCAGGGGCGCTCGAACTCGGCCGCGACCTCACGCATGATGTGGATCGCCTCGGCTTCGAGGACGTCGAGCTGCGACGTCGTGTAGTCGCGCTGAAGCATTGGGGGCTTCCTAAGATTGGGGATGGTTACACAGGCCGATGCAGGTCACGGATGCCGGCGAGCAACGTCGGCGCCAGATCCGGTAGGCAGACCAGGATATCGGGCAGGGACGGGTCGGCTTGGTTGTAGGTCAGCGGCGAGCCGTCGATGCGGCTGGCGTGCGCTCCCGCGGCGAGCGCGACGGCCGCCGGAGCCGCCGAATCCCACTCATACTGGCCACCGGCGTGCACGTAGGCCTCGACCTCGCCGGTGAGCACCGCGCAGATCTTCGCGCCCGCGCTGCCGATCGGGACCAGGTCGGCGCCGGCCAGATAGGCGAGTTTCTGCACGAACTCGGGCGGCCTGGTGCGGCTCACCGCGATCCGGAATCGGGGGCCTTCATGGCGCGGCAACCTGGGGGGCTTGCCGGTCGACAGCGTACGGCCCTGCGCGGGCAACGCCACCGCGCCCGCCGCCAGCTCACCCTTCTCCCAGAGCGCGACATGCACCGCCCAGTCCGCCCGCCCGGCCTCGCCGAACTCGCGGGTGCCGTCCAGGGGGTCGACGATCCACACCCGGCTCGCCTTCAGCCGGGCCGGATCCTGCCGGTCCCCTTCCTCCGACAACACGCTGTCGCTCGGGCGCAGGCGTTCCAGCGACTCGGTGAGGAAGCGGTGGGACTCGCGGTCGCCCGCGTCCTTGAGCGCCCTAGGGTCATCGAAGCCATATCGCGCGCGCAGGCGTAAAAGCTTCTCGCCTGCCTCCGTCGCGAGGTCTTCGGCTAGGGCGTGGTCGTCTCTGATCGTCATTCTCAGTACGCTCCTGCTCCGCGTGCCACGGCCGACCACGTCTTCCAGAGGATTTGAAGATCCAACATCAGGGACCAGTTCTCGACATAACGCAGGTCCAACCGTACCGATTCCTCCCAGGACAGGTCGGATCTGCCGTTCACCTGCCAGAGGCCGGTCATGCCGGGGCGGACCAGCAGGCGGCGGCGGACATCGTCACCGTAGCGGGCCACCTCCTCTGGCAGGGGCGGGCGGGGGCCGACCAGGGACATGTGGCCGTTGACCACGTTGATGAGTTGAGGGAGCTCGTCCAGCGAGTAACGTCGCAGGCGGGCTCCGAGTGGGGTGATCCGGGGGTCTCTGCGGATCTTGAAGAGCACCCCGTCGGCGTCGCTGACCAGCTGGATCTTCCGGTGTTCGGCGTCCTGGGCCATGGTGCGGAACTTGAGGATCGTGAACTCCTGGCCGTCCCGGCCGACCCGGGTCTGGCGGAACAGGGCGGGGCCTGAGCTCGTCGCCCGGACGGCGATCGCCAGCGCGAGCAGCAGCGGTGACAGCAGGATGAGGACCACGCCCGCGACCAGGCGGTCGAAGCCGTTCTTGATCAGCCGCCGGACTCCGGCCAGTTCCGGATGTTCCACGTGCAGCAGTGGCAGGCCCGCCACCGGGCGGATCGTGGTGCGCGGACCGGCCACCTCCATCAGAGCCGGGGCCACCACCAGGTCGGTACGGCTGCGCTCCAGCCGCCACGCCAGCCGGCGCAGCGCGATCCCGTCGAACTCCGGGCAGGCGAGCACGGCGACCGTGTCGGCGTTGATGCGGTTGACCACCAGCGGCACGTCGGAAAAATCGCCCAATACGGGGACTCCTACGTCGGGACCTTCCTCGGGGAGGCAGGCGGCCACGATGTCCATGCCGTGGTAGCGCTCGCGGCGGAACAGGCGGACCAGGTCGGCGACCGCTTCCGGGTGTCCGACGGCGACGACTCGGCGCATGCACTGGCCTCGGGATCTTCTGCGGTGCAGGCCGCGGCGCAAGCCGTACCGGCCGAGGAGGGTCAGAATGGTCATGAGCGGGAGAGCGAGCACGACGTAGCCGCGGGCCAGGTCGGTCTTGGTGACGTAGGCGGCGATGGCCACGGCGGCGATGATCGCGATGCCCGACTGGGCGATCCGGCGGAACTCCTCGGAGCCGACGCCGATCAGCCGGGGTTCGTATACGCGGTTGAGGGCCATGACGATCACCCACAACAATGGCAGGGTTCCGCTCAGCAGAACGTAAGGCTCCACATACGGAGTGACTTCCCCGAATCGCAGGACCACCGCCGCGGCTCCGGCGAGAAAGGCGCAGGTGATGTCGGACATGGCGGCACTCACCCGATACCGGAGGGTCCAGGTCGGCGTCAGCTTTCGCTCTGGCACCGGTAGCGCCCGGTCGACGACGACCGCCCCCATCTCGCCGTCCCTCACGCATGCCTCCGTGTAACCGTACGCATACCTACCGTTAATTAGCCGCTGGACATGCTAGCGCTGCCTTGGGGAGAATTCAGTGAAAGCCGAAACCTACATTTCCGTTGATATCGAGGCGGACGGGCCGATTCCGGGGCCATATTCCATGGTGAGTTTTGGGATGGCCGTGGCTGGGCGGATGACCGGGCGCGAGTTCGAGCGCCTTGACCCTAGCGTGAGCACGTTTTATGCGGAGCTACGGCCGATCAGTGATGATTTCGTGCCGGATGCCATGGCTGTTAGCGGGCTTGATCGTGACCTGCTGGTTCGTGAGGGGCGCGATCCGGAGGAGGCCATGAAGTCGGCGGCGAAGTGGCTCACGGAGACCTGCGGGAAATCCACTCCGGTGCTGGTTGCGTATCCGCTTTCCTTTGACTGGATGTGGATATATTGGTACTTCATGAAGTTCGCGGGCGTGTCGCCGTTTGGGCATTCGCGATGCATGGATATAAAGACGCTTTATGCCGCCAAGGCGAAGGTTCCCATTGGGTGGGCGACAAAGCGGCAGATGCCGCAGGAGGTGCGGTCTACCCGGCGGCACTCCCACCACGCGCTTGACGACGCCCTCGAGCAGGCCGAGCTGTTCCAGAACCTGATGACCTGGCGCTAGCGCGGCGGGCCGGAGAGGTTGAGGTCGGCGGCGTGGAACTTGTTCTGGGTCGGTTCCAGGCCGACCTGGATCAGGGACTCGACCATGTCCGCCGCGCGGTCGATGAGGAAGGGAAGGTCCTTGCGTTCGGCGGTGGCGAAATCCCTGAGAACGTAGACGGCGGTGTCCATGCGCCCGGGCGGCCGGCCGATCCCGAAACGCAGGCGCAGGTAGTCCTTGGTGTCGAGCGACTTCGTGATGGACTTCAGCCCGTTGTGGCCGTTGTCACCGCCGCCCAGTTTTGTACGGAGTGCGCCATAGGGGACGTCCAGTTCGTCGTGAATGACGATGAGCTGCGTGGTCTTGTAGAAGTCGGCCAGTGCCTTCACCGGCCCGCCAGAAAGGTTCATGAACGACAGAGGCTTCGCGAGGACCACGGAGGCTCCGGCCAACCGCCCCTCCACAACCTCGGCCCGGGCCCGGTGCGCCTTGAATCGGCCACCGACCCGAACGGCCAGCTCATCGGCCACCATGAATCCCGCGTTATGCCGGTTGGCCGCATATTCCGGACCAGGATTACCCAACCCGGCCACTAGCCAACGATCCACTACGTCTCCCCGTCTCATTCCGTCGCGCAGGCTCCAGCCTAGATCCTCGAACTCTAACGACGTTCCGGTGGCGGCGAGTGTTGCGGAGGACGTTGACCGCGATGCCGAAAGCCCCACACGGCAGGAATTGTCGGATGGGGCTTTCGTCGTGGTCTGGTTACTCGGCGGGGGCCGCTTCGGGGGCCTCGGCGGGGGCGGTCGGCTCGGCCGCCTCGGGCTCCTCGGGGAGTTCGGCCGTGGGAGCGGAGATCACGTGCAGGATCAGCGCCTCGGGGTCGCCGACCAGGGTCGTTCCGGCGGGGAGCGGCAGGTCGGCGGCGAACAGGTCGAAGCCCGCGTCCTTGCCCTCGACGTCCACCTCGACGCCGGTCGGGATGTGGGTGGCCTCGGTCTCCACCTGGACCTGGACCATCTGCTGGTCGAGCATCGCGCCGTTGACGACGTTGCCGACCACGGTGACCGGGATTTCGACGACGACCTTCTCGCCGCGCTTGACCAGGAGCAGGTCGACGTGCTCGAGGAAGCCCTTGATCGGGTCGCGCTGCACGCCCTTGGGCAGGGCCAGCTCGGTGACCGCGCCCTCCAGCTTGATCAGCACGTTGGGGGTGCGGAGCGCGAGCAGGAGCTCGTGGCCCGGCAGGCTCAGGTGGCGGGGCTCGGTGCCGTGGCCGTACAGAACGGCGGGGACGCGGTTGGCGCGGCGGATGGCGCGGGCGGCGCCCTTGCCGAACGTGTCGCGGGTTTCGCTGGTGATGATGACTTCGGACACGGCACATCTCCTAGGGAAATCGATGGGTGACGCGCTCCCCCTCACCCGCCCTAGCGGAAGGCGTTACGAGCGCAACTAATGCAGTCTATCGGCTTACGAGTCTCCCTCGAACAAGCTCGTCACCGAACCGTCGGTGAAGACCTCGGTGATGGCGCGGGCGATCAGCGGCGCGATCGACAGCACGGTGAGCTTGTCGAAGCGCGCCGCCTCCGGGATCGGCAGCGTGTTGGTGACGACGACCTCGGAGATCCGCGAGTTCTTCAATCGGTCCACGGCGGGTTCGCTGAACACGGCGTGGGTGGCGGCCACGACCACGTTGGTGGCGCCGTGGTCGTAGAGGGCGTCGGCGGCCTTGCAGATCGAGCCACCGGTGTCGATCATGTCGTCGATCAGCACGCAGGTGCGGCCGCGGACCTTGCCGACCACCTCGTTGACCTTCACCTGGTTGGCCACGTCCAGGTCGCGGCGCTTGTGGATGAAGGCGACCGGAGTACGCAACGAGTCCGACCAGCGTTCGGCCAGGCGGACCCGGCCGGTGTCCGGCGAGACGATCGTGGTGGTGGCCGGGTCGACCTTGTCGCGCAGGTAGTCGATCAGGATCGGCATCGCGAACAGGTGGTCCACCGGGCCGTCGAAGAAGCCCTGGATCTGCGAGGTGTGCAGGTCGATGGACATCAGGCGGTCGGCGCCGGCCTGCTTGAACAGGTCGGCCATCAGGCGGGCGGTGATGGGCTCGCGGCCTCTGCCCTTCTTGTCCTGGCGGGCGTACCCGAAGAAGGGCATGATCACGGTCACCCGTTTGGCGGAGGCGCGTTTCAGCGCGTCCACCATGATCAATTGTTCCATGATCCACTTGTTGATCGGGGCGGTGTGGCTCTGGATGATGAACGCGTCGCAGCCCCGTACCGACTCCAGGTAGCGGACGTAGATCTCACCGTTGGCGAAGTCGCGGAGCGCGGTGGGAGTGATCTCCACCGCGAGGTTCTTCGCGACTTCTTCGGCGAGTTCCGGATACGCCCGACCGGAGAAGAACATCAGGTTCTTCTGACCCATCGTCTGAATCCCACTCATGCGGCTTGCTCCTCCTGGCCCGGGATAAACCGGTGATACGCGGTAGACCGCGCCTTGATCCGATCCGTACTGCTTCACGCTGGGGCCTGCCCGGAATCGAGCGCCCGCTGGGCTGCTTCCGCGGAAGCCGTACCTACCCGGCGGCGGAGCACCCAGCCTTCGACATTGCGCTGGCGGCTCCTGGCCACGGCCATCGCGCCCGGCGGCACGTCGTTGACGAGCACCGAGCCCGCCGCCGTGTACGCGCCGTCGCCGACGTGAATCGGGGCGACCAGCATGTTGTCGCTACCGACCCGGGCATGATCGCCCACCGTTGTGTGACTTTTCGTGACACCGTCGTAGTTCACGAACACGCACCCGGCGCCGATGTTGGATCCGGTGCCGATGGTGGCGTCGCCGACGTAACTGAGATGGGGGATCTTGGAACCTTCGCCGATGGTGGCGTTCTTGGTCTCCACGAACGTGCCGATCTTGCCCTTCACGCCGAGGCGGGTGCCGGGCCGCAGGTAGGCGAACGGGCCGACCGAGGCGCGCGGGCCGATCTCGGAGCTGAAGCAGACGGCGTTGCGGACGACCGCCTCCTCGCCCACGATCGTGTCGGTGAGCGTGGTGCCGGGGCCGATCTCGGCGCCGGCGCCGATCCGGGTCGCGCCGTGCAGCTGGGTGCCGGGGTGGATCACCGCGTCGGCCTCCAGGGTGACGTCGGCGTCGATCCAGGTGCTGGCGGGGTCGATCACGGTCACGCCGTTGAGCATGTGGGCGTGCAGGATGCGCTCGTTGAGCACCCGGCGGGCGAAGGCCAGCTGGACCTTGTTGTTGACGCCCTCGACCTCGACGTAGTCGACCGCGATGTGGGCGCCGACGCGGTGGCCCTCCTCGCGGAGGATCGACAGCACGTCGGTGAGGTATTCCTCGCCCTGCGCGTTGGAAGTGGAGACACGTTTGACGGCGTCGGCGAGGAGGAGGCCGTCGAACGCGTACACCCCCGAGTTCATCTCGGTGATGGCGCGCTGGTCGGGCGTGGCGTCCTTCTCCTCGACGATCTCCAGGACCGCGCCGGTGGCATCCCGGACGATCCTTCCGTAACCGGTCGGGTCCGGGACCTTCGCGGTCAGCACGGTGACCGCGTTGGCGTCGTCGGCGTGCCTGGCCAGCAGGGCGGTGAGGGTCTCGGTGCGCAGCAACGGCGTGTCGCCGTAGGTCACCAGGACCGTTCCGTCGATGGTGCCGACCGCCTCCAGGACCGTGCGGACCGCGTGTCCTGTGCCGTTCTGCTGTTCCTGGACGACCTGGCGCGCGTCGGGCGAGGTCCGGGCCAGATGGGCCTCCATCTGCTCGCGCGCATGGCCGATGACGACGATCAACTTGTCGGGGTTGAGGCCCCGGGCGACGGCGAGCATGTGGTCGACCAGGGAGCGACCACAAAGCTCGTGCAAAACTTTCGGGGTCTTCGACTTCATCCGCGTGCCCTCGCCCGCGGCGAGGACGATGACGGCGGCCGGGCGCGGCGCACTCACTTGTGGGAGCTCCCTCGGATCCGCTGGTGAGACGGCTCTTAGATCAGGATGCTGTGCGGCTACCGCCAAGGCACCGCACGGTCACCCACTCGACAACGTGAGCTTACCTGGCCGGGCACCGATCACACCCGGCACACCACCCCCACCGCGTTCCGGCGCCTGGACTCGAACCAGGACAAACCAACTCCAAAGGTTGGCGGGCTGCCAATTACCCAACGCCGGATAGCTCGAACCAACCGGTTCGATCAGCCACCACCTTACCGGGACCGATCCCAAGACGCGTTGTGATATCCGCGCGCTGTGTCGCCCGTCGTTCCATAACAGAGTTCGTGTTGTTCGACAAGTCGGGGGAGCGCCACGAGATGGACTTTCAACGGTCATGTTCCATACAGTCACAACTTAGGGCTTCCTTACTTACGATGGCGTAAGTTACGGTAGCGTAGGCAGTAATCCCACGACCGCGAGGTAGCCCATGACCGTTGTAACGGAGCGAGCCGCTCCGCAGCCGAAACCGGACATCGACCCCGAACCGAAGACCCTTCCCGAGCTCATCACCTTCGGTTTCGTCGTCGGGGCGCCGCTGGTGGCACTCGCCGTCGCCGTGCCGATGGCCTGGAGCTGGGGCCTGCTCAGCTGGATCGACGTCGCGATCGGCTTTGTTTTCTACGTGGTCACCGGCCTGGGGGTGACGGTCGGTCTGCACCGTTACTTCACCCACGGCTCGTTCAAGGCCAAGCGCCCGATGAAGATCGCGCTCGGCATCGCGGGGAGCCTCTCCCTGGAGATGTCGGTGCTCGACTGGGTCGCTACCCACCGCAAGCACCACAAGTTCTCCGACAAGGACGGCGATCCGCACTCGCCGTGGCGCTTCGGGACCGGCTTCTGGGCCATCACCAAGGGCCTGCTCTGGGCCCACATGGGCTGGTTGTTCGAGACACACCGTACAAACCGGGAGAAGTATGCCCCGGACCTGGTCAAAGACCCGGATGTCATCAGGCTCCACAAGCTCTTCCCCACTCTGGCGATCACCTCTCTGGTCCTCCCGGCCGTCCTCGGCGGCCTGATCACCTGGTCCTGGCAGGGCGCGGCCACCGCGTTCTTCTGGGGCACCGTGATCCGGATCGGCCTGCTGCACCACGTCACGTGGTCGATCAACTCGATCTGCCACGTCTTCGGCGACGAAGCCTTCGAAGTCCGCGACAAGTCGCGAAACGTCTGGTGGCTGGCCATCCCCTCGTTCGGCGAGTCCTGGCACAACCTGCACCACTCCGACCCCACCTGCGCCCGGCACGGCGCCCTGAAGGGCCAGATCGACCTCAGCGCGGGCACGATCCGCATCTTCGAGAAGCTCGGCTGGGTGTACGACGTGCGCTGGCCCGTCCCCGAGAGACTGGCGGCGAAGCGCCTTGGCTGACCCAGGCAATTCTCGTACGGCTACCGCGGAGATCGTGGTAGCCGTACGTCTTCCATCCCCGAATGGGACGGATTCCACGGGGACCGCCATTATGGAACCCGTGACCGAACCCAGATCCCGCAGACGCATGACCGGCGCCGAGCGGCGCGAGCAGTTGATCCATATCGGTCGCGCGCTCTTCGCGGAGAAGGGCTTCGACGGGACGTCGGTGGAGGAGATCGCAGCTCACGCGAAGGTGTCGAAGCCCGTGGTGTACGAACATTTCGGGGGCAAGGAAGGGATCTACGCGGTCGTCATCGACCGGGAGATGCAGCGGTTGCTCAGCCTGGTGACGCAGGCGCTGTCGGCGTCGCATTCGCTGGTCAAGCTGGAGCGGGCGGCGCTGGCGCTCTTGCAGTACATCGAGGAGAGCAGCGAGGGGTTCCGGATCCTGGTTCGTGACTCGCATGCGGCTTCTGGGACGGGGACCTTTGGCAGCCTGCTCAGTGACATCGCCAGCCAGGTGGAGGATGTGCTGGCCGACGAGTTCGTGGAGCGTGGGTACGACCCGAAGCTTGCTCCGATGTATGCGCAGATGCTCGTCGGCATGGTCGCTCTGACCGGGCAGTGGTGGCTGGATGTGCGTAAGCCGAGCCGCGAGGACGTGGCCGCTCATCTGGTGAATCTCTGCTGGAACGGTCTCACGAGTTTAGACCCGAATCCGCGGCTGACGAGTGCGTCGCGTGGGCTTGTCCTCTCTCCGGGCCTTGTTCCTGAAATGCCGGGGAAGGAGCTCAGCGACAAGGAGCTCAAGGAGCTGGGTAAGCAGCGGGAGCGGGAGCTCAAGGAGCAGGAGAAGTTGCGCCGGGAGCTCGAAAAGCAGCGGGAACGCGAGGCCAAGGAGCTGGAGCGGCAGCGTGAACGCGAGCTCAAGGAGCAGGAGAAGGCTCAGCGTGAGCTCGACAAGCAACGTGAACGCGAGGCAAAGGAACACGAGAAGCTGCAGCGCGAGCTCGAGAAGCAACGCGAACGCGAACATCGCGAGCAGGAACGCCTCCGCGCCCTCGAAGCCCGCCAAGCCGAACTAGAAGCCCGCCTCGCGGACGTGGAACCCCAGTAGGGGTAGTTCTCCCACCCACCCAGCCCTCTGTTTTCCCTCGGGCTCCGCCCGCCCCCGCCATCGCCGTAGTTCCCCCACAGATCGTCCTGTCTGAGCGAGACACGCCGAGATTTCAGGTGTCAGTTAACGTTCCGTTCAACAAGTTCGGGCATATTTAGGACATGTCCGCCGAAATCTCTGTCGCTTCGAAGCAGGAAGACCACAACCCTGGGGATCGGCCGCTACCTCCTGATCGGTTTCTCAACCGGGAGGAGAGCTGGCTTCAGTTCAATGAACGGGTGCTTGAGCTGGCTGAGGATCCGCGGACGCCGCTGTTGGAGCGGGTGCGGTTTCTGGCGATCTTCGCGAGTAATCTCGACGAGTTCTTCCGGGTGCGGGTCGCGGGGCTGAAACGGCGGATGGCCACCGGCCTGCTGTTGCGGACCAAGAGCGGGCTGAAGCCGCGGGAGGAGCTGGCCAGGATCGCGGGGATCGCGGATGGGCTGGCGCGGCGGCATGACGCCTGCTTCCACAAGCTGGTGGGGCCGGATCTGGCGGCCGAGGGCATCGAGATCGTCCGGTGGGATGATCTGGGCCGGGATGAGCGCACCGCGATGCGCAAGCTGTTCCGGGAGCGGATCCGGCCGGTGCTGACGCCGCTCGCCGTCGACCCCGCCCACCCATTTCCCTATATTTCCGGACTTTCGCTCAACCTCGCGGTCACCGTCCGGAACCCTTCAACGGGCAACACCGTCTTCGCCCGCGTCAAGGTTCCCAGCCAGCTGCCCCGCTTCGTCACCGCCTCCAGAGACCGTTTCGTCCCCCTGGAAAACGTCATCGCCGCCCACCTGGGCCAGCTCTTCAAGGGCATGGAGATCATCCAGCACCACGTCTTCCGCGTCACCAGGAACGAGGACCTGGACGTCGACGAGGACGTCACCGAGAACCTCATGCAGGCCCTCGAACGCGAGCTCCTGCGCCGCCGTTTCGGCCCTCCGGTCCGCCTCGAAGTCGAGGACACGATCACCGACGAGGTCCTGGAACTCCTGGTCGAGGAGCTCGGCGTCGCCGAACACGAGATCTACCGGCTGCCTGGCCCGCTGGACCTGTCCGGCCTGCACGCCATCGCCGACATCGGCCCGGCCCAGAACCGCGGCGACCTGAGCTACCGCCCGTTCGTCCCAGCCGAAGCCGTACACGCCGACGACGACATCTTCGCCCTGCTCCGCGAGCGCGACATCCTGCTGCACCACCCGTACGACTCCTTCTCCACCAGCGTGCAGCGTTTCATCGAGCAGGCCGCCGCCGACCCGGACGTACTCGCGATCAAGCAGACCCTGTACCGCACCAGCGGCGACTCCCCCATCGTGGACGCCCTGATCGACGCCGCCGAAGCGGGCAAGCAGGTCGTGGTCGTCGTCGAGATCAAGGCCAGGTTCGACGAGCACGCCAACATCTCCTGGGCGCGCAAGCTCGAACGCGCCGGCTGCCACGTCGTCTACGGCGTGCTCGGCCTGAAGACGCACTGCAAGCTGGCCCTGGTCGTCCGCCAGGAGCCGAGCGGCGAGCTGCGCCGTTACTGTCACATCGGCACCGGCAACTACAACCCGAAGACCGCCCGCATGTACGAGGACTTCGGCCTGCTGACCGCCGACCCGCTGATGGGCGAGGACGTCACCGACCTGTTCATCCATCTCACCGGCTACTCCAACCATTCGGCCTACCGCCGCCTGCTGGTCGCCCCGCACTCGATGCGCCAGGGCGTGCTGGGCCGGATCGACCGGGAGATCGCCCACCAGACCGCCGGACGCCCGGCCAAGATCCGCATCAAGACGAACTCGCTGGTCGACGAACCCATCATCGACGCGCTCTATCGAGCCTCGCGGGCGGGAGTCCCGATCGACCTCTGGGTGCGCGGCATCTGCACGCTCCGGCCGGGCGTGCCAGGTTTGTCGGAGACGATCCGGGTCAGAAGCGTGCTCGGCCGCTTCCTCGAGCACTCCCGGGTGTTCGAGTTCGGCCTGGGCAGGCGCCCGGAATACTGGATCGGCAGCGCCGACCTGATGCGCCGGAACCTGGATCGCCGAGTGGAAGCCCTGGTCAAGGTGACCGGAACACAACATCGCACGTACATCGCGGACCTGCTCGATCGGGCCTTCTCCGATGGGACGGACTCATGGTGGCTCAACGCGGACGGACTCTGGCAAAGACACCAAGGCGGAACCGACCTGCAGCACCACCTCATCGGCACCCGCCGGTGGCGCACGGTGGACGACAGCGAATGACCGATCTGGTACGCGCCTCCGGTGCCGTGATCTGGCGCGGAGACGAGCGGAACCCGGAGGTCGCGGTGGTCCACCGCCCCCGGTATGACGACTGGTCCTTCCCCAAGGGCAAGCTGAAACCCGGCGAGCACGTGATCGCCGGAGCGCTCCGCGAGGTGGCCGAGGAGACCGGCCTGCAGGTCGTCCTCGGCCGTTCGCTGCCCCCCGTGCACTACCTGAAGGACGGCCGCCTGAAACGGGTGGACTACTGGACCGCCCAGGCCGTCGCCATCGGCGACCTGGAAGCCGTCGAGGAGGTCGACCAGGTCGCCTGGCTCAGCCTGGACGCCGCCCGCCGCCGCCTCACCTACGAATGGGACGCGGGCCTGCTCCGCGCCCTCACCGCCGCCCCCCTCCGCACCACCCCGTTGATCCTGGTACGGCATGCTCAAGCCGGTTCCCGCCAGGACTGGAAAGGCGACGACGACCGCCGCCCCCTCGACCAAGCCGGCCTGGCCCAGGCCGAAACCCTGGCCACCGCCCTCGTCGCGTACGCGCCGACCGCCCTGGTCAGCTCCCCGAGCAAGCGGTGCGTCCAGACCCTCAAGCCATACGCGACGAAAACCGGCCTCCCCGTGCGCAAGGAGAAGCTGCTCACGGAGAACCACTACGACCCACGCGAAACCCTCCGCCTGGTCCAGAAACTGGACGAACGCGCGGTCGTGTGCACGCATGGCAAGGTCGTCCCCGACCTGCTCGACGCCATCTGCGACCACCGCTGCGGCGACACCCATCTCCGCAAGGGCGCCTTCGCGGTCGTCCACCACAGCGGCGACCACCTCGTAAGCGTGGAACGTTACGCCACGTAACATCCTCCGGATCGGCGGGCTTGGCCGCGACATACGACTAACGGTGCGGCGATTGCCCGTTGGGGCTACTGAGCCGTGACCTTGGCCCAGACGCTGGGGAACTTGCGGTGAGCGCGTTCGGCGGTTTCGTGTTCCATTCCGACGAGCACGCCGTAGGTGAAGGTGTCCTCGCCTGCTTCGCGGGCGCGGTCCGCTTCTGCGGCGAGGGTCTGCTGGGCGACGACACCGTCCTGGTGTAGGCCGAGCACTTCCTGAACCGACTCAGCGCGCTTGGCGGCCTGGGTCATGCCGAGCGCCTCGGCCGTGTACCGCGCCCGTTTGGCCGCCTTCCGTACGTCGTGCATGGCGATCTCGCGCTCGGCATTGTCCTCGATGGCCTGGGCGGCGGCGTAGCGGCCCTCGACCCGCTGCCACTCCTTCTCGGCGATCTTCTCGAGGGTGCCCTCGGCGGGCTTGGCCGCCTTCTTGGTCAGCGGAAGCGGCGCGTCGAGCGCGTCCAGCAGCGCGAAGTAACGCTCGTCGCTCATGACCTCCCGGACGCGCGCGTAGGCGGCGTCCTCCTTGGCCTGCAGGTCGGAGCCGAGGCGCTCGCGGACCGGGCCGACGATCATGGCGTCGTCCAGGGTGTCCAGGTGCCCGGCGAACCTGGCCCTGATGACTTCCAGGTCGCGTACCTCGCCGAGCACCTCGCCCAGCCAGCGCAGCTCCTCCTGGAGTTTCTCGGTGTCCTCGACCAGCGACTTGAACGCCCTGAGCGCGCTGCGCATGCGGCGGCAGGCGACTCTGGCCTGGTGCACGGCGTCGTCTTCGGCTCGCCGTACCGGACCGTCGTGGGCGATCAGCGCCTCGACCTGGGTGCGGAAGTAGGTCGCGACGACCGCGCCGGCCGTGCCCGCCGGAGGCGGGGGCGGCGGGGCGGAGACGGCGTCGCCGAGCAGGCGGCCGAGCTTGTTGGCCGACTCGGCCGGGACGGCGCCCGCCTTGCGGAGCCGTTTGCCGACCCGGCGCAGGATGGTCTCGTCGCCTTTGACCAGCTCGGCCTCGACTTCCTGCCAGCGCGTCACGGCCGGCGGCTCGCCGAAGACCGTGCCCTTGACCCGGTCGTCGGCGATCTCGATGAGGATGTCGCCGTGCTCGTCCAGGAGCCGGGTGACGCCGCGTTTGGTGTCCAGCTGGGCGACCGGGACCAGGTCCTTGCCGCGGCTGTAGACGAGCACGAGTTCGGCCAGCTCCGGGGGCACGACCTTGGTGCTGCGGGTCAGCGGGTGGGTGACCTCCTCGCGCACGCCCTTGCTCTTGGGGAGCTTGAGGTGCCAGCCCGAGTCGTCGCCGCCGCGCCTGCGCCGCAGCGTGATGCCGCGCGCGGCCAGCCGCAGGTCAGGCGTGTCGAAGTAGATGGCGACCAGCGAGAAGGTGCGAGGGCCCACGGCCTCCGCGGCGCCCTTGAGATCACTCAGGTCCGGAATCTCGAACTCGGCGGGAACGTCGAACTTGTCTTCGATCTCGATCGGCACTAGCACCTCGCAGTGAACAGTTGGCCGCTTATGTGCGGCCATAATGCCACCCGAAGGTAAACAAATCGCTCAAGGCATCTGCAAGAGCTCGATTCGATTCCCCACGGGGTCGTGCACATGGCACCGGCGATACCCCGGCAGCAGATCATCGGGTACGGCATCCGGCAGCCGGGCCAGCAAATCGTCCAGATCAGTGACCAGCAGCGCGGGATGCGCCTTGCGGGCGGGCCTGAAATCCGCCTCGATGCCCAGATGCAGCTCGACGCCCTGCCCGCGGAACCAGGCCCCGCCGCGTTTGGCCAGCTCGGGAGGCTTCTCGACTTCGGTCATGCCGAGCACGCCCACGTAGAAGGCCCGCAACTCGGGTTCGCTCCCGGCGGGCGCGGCCAACTGGACATGATGGATTCCCACGATCACCTATAAACTTCCTTCGAGCCACAACGAAGATCCACTTCGATCACGCCTCCATAGAAGGCCCGCAACTCGGGTCGCTCGCGGCCGACCACCTGGATCATTTAGGACTCTTTCCGGGCCACGACGAAGATCCGCCGGAACGGGAACGGGGTGCCGTAGGGGCGGCGCGGATACGCCTCACCCAGCAGCCGGCCCGCCTCGGCCAGGAATTCGTCCTGACGGTCCGGCGTGAGCCGCCCCAGCATCGGGCGGAGCGCGGTCGCCCTGACCCAGGTGAGCACGGCGTCCTCCCCCTGGAGCACGTGCTGGTAGGTCGTCTCCCAGGCGTCCACCCCGTCGCCCCCGAGCAGGTCGAGATACTCGCCGGGATCCCCCACCGGCGCGTGTCTGACCAGGTCACCGAGCTCGTCCCGCCAGGCCGCGCGCTGGCAGAGGTCGCGGATCAGGACATGGCTGGGAAAGTCGAAGTTGCCCGGCACCTGGAAGGCCAGCCAGCCGCCCGGGGCCAGGTCCTCGGCCATCCAGCGTCTGATCAGCTCGCGGTGTTCCGGGATCCACTGCAGCAGCGCGTTGGACACGATCACATCAACCGGTTCAGCGGGCTTCCAGGCCCGTGCGTCCCGCACCTCGAACTGAGCCCCGGGCGGGGCTTTGGAGAGCATTTCCGGGGACGAGTCCACGCCGGACAGGTCGGCGTCCGGCCAGCGCTGGGCCAGTTGCACGGTGAGCTCGCCGGTGCCGCAGCCCAGGTCGACGACCGTCCGGGGGTTCTCCGCGCCGATCCGGCCGACCAGCTCGAAGAACGGGCGGGCCCGCTCGTCGGCGTACCGGCCGTACAGGCTGGGGTTCCACATGAGGGCATCCTTCCATTTATCTCGACGTCAAGATACTTGATATCGTGATAGATGTCTCGACGTCAAGAGAGATAGACTTGGTGTCCATGAGGCAGGCCGAGGATGAAGTGGACCGGCTGGTTGCGGCGTGGAAGCAGGAGCGTCCCGATCTGGACGTCAGCCCGCTGCAGGTGCTGAGCCGGGTGTCGCGGCTGAGCCGCCATCTCGAGCGGGCCAGGCGGGCCAGCTTCGCCGAGCACGGCCTCGAATCCTGGGAGTTCGACGTGCTCACCGCGCTGCGCCGGTCCGGCGAGCCGTATGAGCTGAGCCCCGGCGCGCTGCTGCGCGCCACCCTGGTCACCTCGGGCACCATGACCAACCGGATCGACCGGCTGGCCGCGACCGGGCTGGTGACCCGTCACCCCGACCCCGACGACCGGCGCGGCGTGCTCGTCCGGCTCACCCCCAGCGGGCTCGAACGGGTCGACGCGGCCTTCACCGGGCTACTCCGCCGGGAGCAGGAGCTCCTGGCGGCCCTCGGCGAGCATGAGCAGCAGGCCCTGTCGGGCCTGCTGCGCACGCTTCTTGTCCCTTTTGACGCTTCCGACAGCGGAGCGTAGGGGCTCACTGCCTGCCGGGTGGCAGGCGAAACCCGAGTAAGACGTGACAATAGTGCCTGTTGGTTTCATTTGGGTTATGTGATTTATGTCACACCACTTCTGGACCGGTCCTGGTGTGATCATTTTGGGAAGCCCCTACCAGCAGGGGAAACGACCCTTCCATTCCCAGGTTTCCCTCAGGTACGTGGTGTATCGGCGATGTCGCCAAGCTCGGGTAACAAGATGTTTAACTTTCGCAACGGTAGATCGTCTTATAGCTTCATAGCTGTTCCTTTACTGACGCATGGGGCGCAAGTGACGTCCCACGACAGACCTGGGGTTACACCATGAAGCGCACATTCGTTGTGGGCGGCATCAGCGCGGGCCTGCTGGCCTCCGCTCTTGTCTCCGCTCCCGCTCAGGCGGCCGACGAGGTTCCATCGGTCATCCTGGCCAACACCAACCTCGCGGCACGCGAGGTCGCGGCGTTCTGGTACGGGGAGGCCAAGGCCAACCTGATCGGCGCCACGCCCTACGACGTGGAGACGAAGGTCGTCGCCAAGCACGTCTCGACCGGTGGTCCCGCCGCGGACAGCAAGCCCGGCGTCGTCCCCGCGATCGGCGACGAGAAGAAGAGCAGCAGCAAGTCGAAGAACGTCAACCTGCCCAAGACCTCGGGCAAGGTGTTCTTCATCGGCGCCGACCACCAGCCGCACTGGTGCACCGGCACCTCGATCCAGGCGCAGTACCGCAACCTGGTGGCCACGGCCGGCAGCTGCGTGTACGACACGGCGGGCAACAAGGCCACCCTCGACAAGTGGATCTTCGTCCCCGGTTACTACCAGGGCAAGACCCCTTGGGGCATCTACGTCGGCAAGCAGGGCTTCACGCACTACGACTTCGACGTGTACGAGGACGGCGACCGCGACTACGCGTTCGTCACCGTGTACAACGGCGTCATCCCGACGTCGGCGAGCTTCGACAAGGACTACGAGAGCACGCACGAGACCAAGGCCGAGGCCGAGGACAAGAAGGCCGCGCTCGCTGCGGACAAGACCACCGCGTGGTCCTGGCTGAAGGTCGAAGAGTTCATCGACTACGACCACGTCAAGCCGCTGTACACGCCCGGGTCGAAGAAGGAAGTCGGGGTCACCTGGGACGCGTTCAAGAAGTTCAACCCGTCGATCGCGCCTTGGGAGACCTCGGAGTCGGCGGCCGAAGGCACCGGCTACTGGGACGAAGAGATCAGCCGCGACAAGTTCCGTGAGCCGGAAGGCACCCAGGCCGACGGCAGCTGGTACTTCAGCCCGGACAAGAAGACCCTGTACTGGTCGAAGAAGGTCGGCAGCGACTGGAAGTACTACTCTCGCGCCTTCTGGGTGAACTACGACCTGGACTACAAGGTCCTCGGCAAGGTCTTCTCCATCGGCCTCAAGGACGTCGGTCGCCTCGGTGACAACGTCGGCGGCCAGGGCCTCGCCTACAACCAGAAGATCGGCAAGCCGGTCTTCGTGTTCGGCTACCCGAGCGGTTCCCACCCGGACGGCAACTACGCCTTCACCGGCAAGACCCTCAAGTGGGCGTACGGCAAGACGTTCGCCGCTTCGGCCTCGTCCATCAAGGCCGAAGAGCTCATCGGCATCAAGTCCAGCTTCACCGGCGAGGGCGCACTCGGCTCGTCGTGGCTGCTGAACTACAAGAGCGCCCGTCGTCTTGGCTACCTGAACGGTGTGACCATCGGCGTCTCCGACACCGACAAGAACAACCGTTACGACACCAGCGTCTCGCCGTACTTCGACGGTGAGACCTACGGCGTCTACAGCGTGGCCAAGAACCTCTGGTCCGGCAAGATCGTCTAGTAGCACCAGGAGCGACGCGGGAGAACCGGAGGTGCCCCGGTTCGCCTGAGCACGGGAAACGAAGGGCCCGGCCGTTCTCGGCCGGGCCCTTTCTCGGTTATTCGCCTTCTCGGTTATTCACCCAGGCGGTCGGCCACGTTCAGCCAGTCGACTTCGGTGCTCTCCTTGAGGGCGGCGATCTCGCGGAGTTCGGCGTCGAGTTTGCCGAGGCGTTCGAAGTCGCTGGCCGCCTCGGCCATCTGGGCGTGCACTTTGCCTTCGCGTTCGGAGAGCTTGTCCAGTTGCCGTTCCAGCCGCGACAGCTCCTTCTGGAGTTCCCGCTGCTCTTTGGCGGACAGGCCGACCGTGATCGGGGTCTCGACCACCAGCGCGGGTACGGCTGTCGCCGCGCGGGCCGACAGGGCGTTGCCGGTCGCGCGGCGGTCCAGGTATTCGTCGACGCCGCCGGGCAACATCGACAGTTTGCCGTCGCCGAGCAGGGCCACCGTGCGGTCCGAGACGCGCTCCAGGAAGTAGCGGTCGTGGCTGACCACGACCAGGGTGCCCGGCCAGCCGTCGAGCAGGTCTTCCAGTTCGGTCAGGGTCTCGATGTCCAAGTCGTTGGTGGGCTCGTCCAGGAGGAGCACGTTGGGCTCGTCCATGATCAGCCTCAGGAGCTGGAGGCGGCGGCGTTCACCGCCGGACAGGTCGCCGATCACCTTCCACTGCGCGTCGCCCTTGAACCCGAGGCGCTCCAGCAGCTGCGAGGCCGACCATTCCTTCTTGCCGACGGTGATGTACTTGCGGATCTCCTCGACCGTCTCCAGGACGCGACGGGTGGGGTCGAGTTCGGTGAGTTCCTGGGAGAGGTGGGCGAGTTTGACGGTTCGTCCCTCGACCAGGCGGCCGGTGTCGGGCCGTACCGACCCGGAGAGCAGGCGGAGCACGGTGGATTTGCCCGAACCGTTGACGCCGATGAGGCCGATCCTGTCGCCCGGGCCGAACTGCCAGGTGCAGTGGTCGAGGACCAGGGGTCCGGTGTCGGGGCCGCCCGCGTGCAGGGTCACGTCCTCCAGGTCGTACACCGTCTTGCCGAGGCGGGCGGAGGCGAACTTGAGCAGTTCGACGGTCTCGCGGGCCGGTGGCACGTCGGCGATCAGGGCTTCGGCGGCGTTGATCCGGAACTTGGGCTTGGAGGTGCGCGCGGGCGGGCCGCGCCGCAGCCAGGCGATCTCCTTGCGCATCAGGTTCTGCCGCCGGTCCTCGGTGGCCTGCGCGACCCGCGCGCGCTCGGCCTTGGCCAGCACGTACGCCGCGTAGCCGCCGTCATATCGCTCGACGGAGCCGTCCACGACCTCCCAGGTTCTGGTGGAGACCGCGTCCAGGAACCAGCGGTCGTGGGTGACCACGATCAGCGCCGACCGGCGGGCCGCCAGGTGGCCGGCCAGCCAGGCGATGGCCTCGATGTCCAGGTGGTTGGTGGGCTCGTCGAGCACGATCAGGTCGTCGGCGCCGATCAGCAGCCGGGCCAGCGCGGTCCTGCGCCGCTCGCCGCCGGACAGGGCGCCGGCCCGCGCGGACAGCTCGATGTCGCCGAGCAGGTTCGCCAGGATCTCCCGGATCGCGGCGTCGCCCGCCCATTCGTGCTCGGCTCTGCCGCCCAGGACGAGTTCCTGGACCGTGGCGTCGGCGGCGAAGTCGTCCCGCTGGGAGAGCACGCCGACGTGCAGGTTGCGGGTGTGGGTGACCCGCCCGCCGGCCGGCTTCAACTCCCCCGCGATGATCGAGATCAGCGTGGTCTTGCCGCCGCCGTTGCGGCCGACGACGCCGATGCGGTCGCCTTCCTCGACGCCGAGCGAGACGTTCGCGAGCAGAGGTTTGGGACCGTAGGCGTGGGAGACGGATTCAAGATTGACCAGATTCATCGCCTGGTAAGCCTATCTAGACGACCACGGCTCCGGGGACCGGTCCGTAGCCGCTCACCACGGCGCGGCAGGCGCTCTTCAGCGCCACCGACAGGTCGAGCGCGTGCTCGGCCGACTCGGCGAGGAACGCGCAGGTCGGGCCGGAGCCGGAGACCAGCGCGCCGAGCGCGCCGCGATCCCGGCCGACCTGAAGGGTCCTGGCCAGGCTGCGGCGGAGCATGATCGCGGCTGGTTGCAGGTCGTTGACCAGGGATTTCCCCAGCCCGGGCGCGTCGCCGTCGCGGAGCGCGGCGGCGAGTTGGTCGCTCAGCGCGGGCCAGCACGCGCGTTCCCCGGCGGCTTCGCGGAGGCGGTCGCACTCGCCGTACACCTGGGGAGTGGCAAGGCCGCCGTCGGCGAGGGCGAAGACCCAGAAGAAGGTGCCCCGGACCGGAAGCGGCGTGAGCATCTCGCCCCGCCCGGTGCCGACGGCGGTGCCGCCGAGCAGGGCGAACGGCACATCGCTTCCCAGATCGGCGGCGATGTCCAGCAGGTCCCGCTGGGTCAGGCCAAGGCCCCAGAGCCGGTCGCAGGCCACCAGGGCCGCCGCCGCGTCGGCGCTGCCGCCGGCCATGCCGCCCGCCACCGGGATGGACTTGCGGATGACCAGCTCCGCGCCGTACGGCCGGCCGGCGCGGGCGGCGAGCGCGCGGGCGGCCCGGATCGCGAGATTGTCGCCGTCCAGCGGCACCAGGCCGGCCGGGTCGCCCTCCACCCGGACCGTCAGCGTCTCCGCCTCCACCGCGGTCACCTCGTCGAACAGCGACACGGCGTGGAACACGTTCACCAAGTCGTGGTAGCCGTCGTCACGCAGCGGGCCCACGGAGAGCTGAAGATTGACTTTGCCCGGGACACGGACGGTCACAGATGACGTCACGGCATCCGAGCCTAGCCTGACCTGCTCCTACACCCGACAAACGATCACCACAAATTGGGGCGAAAGCCGTACATAGAACGGTACGGTTGCGGCAACGCGCGGTTCACGGGGAGTGCACATCGACGTCAACTCGGCCATCAGCGCGCCGCTTTCCGCGGGCGATCCGGCGCGAATCGGGCCATATCAGCTGCTTGGGCGGCTCGGTACGGGCGGCATGGGCACCGTCTACCTTGGCGTGGACGGGGAGCGCCAGGTCGCCGTCAAGGTCGTCAAACGGCAGTACGCGGTGGACGAGGACTTCAGCCAGCGCTTCAAGACCGAGGTGGAGCACGCGCAGCGGGTGGCCTCGTTCTGCACGGCGCTGGTGCTGGACCAGGGCACGACCGAGGACGGGCGGCCTTACATGGTCACCGAGTTCATCCCGGGCACCCCGCTGGACCGGCAGATCGCGAGCTTCGGCGCGCTGGAGGCGGGCACCTTACACGGGGTCGCCTTCGGCGTGGCCGCCGCGCTGACCGCCATCCACGCGGCGGGACTGGTGCACCGGGATCTGAAACCGGCCAATGTGATCCTGTCCATGTCCGGCCCCCGGGTGATCGACTTCGGTATCGCGCGCGCGGTCGACGCCACCCACGGCCACACCGAGACCGGCGAAGTCGTCGGATCCCCCGGCTGGTGGGCGCCGGAACAGCTGCAGGGCCGGGTGGTCACCCCCGCCGTCGACATCTTCACCTGGGGCTGCCTGGTCGGCTACGCGGGCAACGCCCGCCACCCCTTCGGCGAAGGCGACCCCATGGTCCTCGCCCACCGCGTCCTAGAATCCGAACCCGACCTGGACGGCCTCCCCGCCCCCCTCGACCACCTCGTCCGCCGCGCCCTCCACAAGGAACCCCGGCACCGCCCCTCCGCCCAGGAACTCCTGCTCGCCCTCGTCGGCGGACGCGACGACCCCAGCACCGAAGTCCTGGCCTGGGACCCCCCGGAGAACATCCAGCCACCCGCCCGCAAACGCCGCAAGTGGCCCTTCGCCGTCTTAGCCGGCCTCGTGGTCCTCACCGCCGCGGGTCTGTACCTCGGCTTCCGTGACGGTACGCCCTCCGGGAGCCGCGAGCAGGCCCGCGCCAACGACATCGGCCGCCGCGTCGTCGTCCGCGACGTCCACATGATCGTCCAGCGCCCGCATTGCCTCCCGGCCCCCACCGGCGGCAAAAACTGCGCGGTGACCTGGCTCCTGATCAACATGGGCGGCGCCACCGCCCCGCTCGGCGCCTACCCCCAGCTCATCGACGACCAGGGGCTCACCCACACGACAACCAGCGCGCGCCCACCCGATCAACTCATGCCGGGCGACAGCCTCTCCGTAACCGCCCAGTACACGCTCCCCGAAGGCAACGTCCCCGCCATCCTGACCGGATCACCGATGGCGGGCGGCAACGAAATCGAGGTCCGCCTGTGAAGACCTGGCCATTACCTGGGTGGAGGCTGCGGAAAGCGGCGGTTTTGTTGGTAGCCGGTGGGTTGGTGGCGGGGTTGG
The DNA here is from genome assembly GCF_039871605.1 of Acrocarpospora sp. B8E8. Taxonomy (NCBI): domain Bacteria; kingdom Bacillati; phylum Actinomycetota; class Actinomycetes; order Streptosporangiales; family Streptosporangiaceae; genus Acrocarpospora; species Acrocarpospora sp. B8E8. The sequence continues at coordinate 29,016 of NZ_JBDPLV010000050.1, forward strand.
TTGGGGCTGGGGCACCGCCTGCTGATGCTTGTGAGGGTGCGGGGACGGCTGATTTTGATGGAGATGGGGTTAACGATGCGATCGTTACCGACCCGGCTTCCCCGGGGAGTGGGGTGCAGGGGCAGGCGTATGTGTTGCTGGGGCCGATGTTGAATGGCCGGGCGGTGCCGTTGGAGCTTCGGGCGGGGTGGGCGGCCAAGGCGGGGCATCTGGACGGGGACGAGTGCCTGGATGCGGTGGTCTCCAATCCGTTCGCGTCGGTGCTGTCGGATGGGAGCACGGTGCCGGGGGCGGGGGTCGCCTACGTCTTCTGGGGTGGGAAAACGAGCACGAGGTCGCGGCTGGAGTTGAAGGTTCCCGCGCCGCGGGCCAATGCGCATTTCGGGTGGTCGCTGGCGATCGCATCGGGGACCGTGGCCGTGGGGGCGCCGCATGAGGATGCGGATGAGGTCGCCGATTCCGGGGCGGCGTACGTGTTCCGGTTCGATGGGCGTAAACCGCGAGAACCGCAGCGGATCACACAGAACACCCCGGGGGTGCCGGGGGCGGCGCAGCCGGGGGACATGTTCGGGTGGTCGCTCGCGTTCGCGCGGCTTGGCGGGAACCCGGGGGATGTGGATTTGGCGGTTGGTGCGCCGTTTGAGGACCGGGAAGAGGTCGGGCAGATCGACACGGGGGCGGTCACGGTCGTGTACGACGTGGCGACCAAGCCGTGGACCTATCGCGGGGTGGGCTGGGATCTGTCCTTGGTGGACTCCGGGACGCAATCCCGGTCCGGCGATCATTTCGGGCATTCGCTGGCGTACGGTACACACGCCGGGAAGGGCTATCTCGCCATCGGAGCGCCGCACGCGGACGTGGGAGGGGCGCGGGATTCCGGTCTGGCGTTGCTTTTCGAGTCCACGTCAGGGGATCCGCGCCTGATCAGGAGCCTGCACGAAGGGTCGATCGGGATCGGGGACTTGCCGGAGCCGGGGGATATGTTCGGCTATGCGCTCGCGTTCGTGGGGGCGGATCTGCTGGCCGGGGTTCCGGGGCAGAGCGAGATCCGGCGGCTGGAATGCGGAGCCGTACAAGCGATTCCGATTGATTCGACCAGGGGGGTCAGCCGGATCATCCGGTTGGCGGACGGTCAGCTGTACGACCATTTCGGGTGGAGCCTGGCGCGGACGGGGGACGGGTTCGCGCTCGTGGGCGTACCGGATCGGGGGACGACCGGTGCGGTTGCCGTGGTTTCGCCCGGAGGGGGCGAGCCTCAACTGATCTTTCCGGACGGGGAGGCGCTGGAGTTCGGGGCTGCCGTCACCGGATAGGGCCGTGTTCCGCGATTTTGGCGAAATCGAGCACGCTCAGCTGTTCGCCGCGTTCTGAGGGGTTGATTCCCGCCTCGGTGAGGGCGTGTTCGGCGGCGGACGCCGTACCGGCCCAGGAGGCGAGGGCGGCGCGGAGGGTTTTGCGGCGCTGGGCGAAAGCGGCGTCCACGACGGCGAAAACCTGCTCGCGGGTGGCGGAGGTCGGCGGCGGGTCGCGGCGGACCAGGGAGACCAGGCCGGAGTCGACGTTCGGGGCGGGCCAGAACACGTTCCTGCCGACCGGGCCGGCCCGGCGAACCTCCGCATACCAGGCGGCCTTCACGGACGGCACACCGTAGATCTTGGAGCCGGGCGGGGCGGCCAGCCGGTCGGCGACCTCCGCCTGGACCATGACCAGGCCGCGCCGCAGGGACGGCAGGATCTCCAGCAGGTGCAGCACGACCGGAACCGACACGTTGTAGGGCAGGTTCGCCACCAGCGCGGTCGGCACGGCGGGCAGATCGTCCAGATTGATCCGGAGCGCGTCGGCGGCCACCACCGAGAGGCGATCCGCGTGCTCGGGCGCCATCTCCGCCACCGTCACGGGAAGCTGCGCCGCCAGCACCGGATCGATCTCCACCGCCACCACCCGCGCGACCTCACCCAGCAGCGCCAGCGTCAGCGAGCCGAGACCGGGACCGATCTCGATCACCACATCCTCCGGCGTCACCCCCGCCACCCGGACGATCTTGCGAACCGTCCCGCCGTCGATGACGAAGTTCTGCCCGAGCTTCTTCGTCGGACGGATGTTCAATTTCTCCGCCAGCGTGCGCACTTCGACGGGCCCGAGCAAACTCATGGCTCCAGTGTCGGGCATGCGAGCGTGCCGAATTACCTGTTGCCCCCCGGTACGAAACATCCAAGCTGGACTCGGCGTCGAACACCCCATGTACGAAGGGAGGCAACGGTGGATAACGTGGGCGCGCAATCCCAGGTAGTAGGAGATCCCCCGATGGAACCGACCGGCGCCGAGCCGCTTACCCCGCACGATCCGCCCGCGATCGGGCCCTACCGGCTGCTGGGCCGGCTGGGCGAGGGCGGCATGGGCACGGTGTACCTGGCCGTCGCGCCTACCGGGCGGCTGGTGGCGGTCAAAGTGGTGAAGGCGCAATTCACCACGGATGAGGATTTCGCCGCTCGATTCCACGGCGAGGTGGAGAACGCGCGCCGGGTGGCGTCGTTCTGTACGGCACAGGTGCTGGACAACGGGAACACCGAGACCGGAACGCCGTACATGGTGACGGAGTACATCGCCGGGATTCCGCTGTCGCGGCAGATCACCCAGTTCGGTGCGCTCGATCCGGGGCCGTTGCACGGGGTGGCCCTGGGGGTCGCGGCGGCGCTGGCGGCGATCCATGTGGCGGGGTTGGTGCATCGCGACCTGAAACCGGCGAATGTGATCCTGTCCATGTCCGGGCCGCGGGTGATCGACTTTGGGATCGCGCGGGCGTTGGATGCCACGCACAGCTTCACCCAGTCCGGGGAGTTACTCGGTAGTCCCGGGTGGTGGGCGCCGGAGCAGGTGCGCGGGCAGGAGATCAGCCCGTGGACGGACATCTTCGCGTGGGGCTGTTTGGTGGCGTATGCGGGCAGTGGGCGGCATCCGTACGGGCGGGGGGACGCGGTCACGCTCGCGGCCCGGGTGCTGGGCGGGCGGCCTGATCTTGGTGCCCTGCCCGCTCCGTTGAACGAGCTGGCCCGGCGGGCGACCGATCCGGATCCGTTCCAGCGGCCGACCGCGCAGGATCTGCTGATCGCCCTGGTGGGTGGCGCGATTCCGGAGCCCGCGTCGATGGCGTCCGGCTCGCAGAACACGCTGGTCGCCACCGAAATGCTCTCCGAGTCCTGGGAGGCCCCACCGAACGTGGCCGCCGAACCGGACGCCACCCAGATTCTGGCCCGGACTGCCACGTTCTCGCTTCCGACGCCTGAGAAGGCGGCCTTATCTCCCGCAACCACCGAAAATCCGGCTCCGACTCCAGCTCCGACTCCCCGCAGCACCTCTCCGAGCGATTCCGCAACGGGTCGCAGCAGTTCGAGCGACGCTCCCCCGGCCAGCCCTCAGGAAAAGACCCCAGCTGAGAGCGCTCCGTCGGCTCCAGCCGGATTCCGGGTAGGCGCTCCCCCAAATCCGGAGAGTTCTCCGCCCGTTCGTAACCTTCAGGAGAGTACTGCTCCCGGTTCTGGGGCTGCCTCTGGTCGTCCTCCCTACGGCACGTCTGGTCAGAACCCGGTTCCGGAGGCCGCGTCGCTGACGGCCATGGAGCAGGCGTGGCGGTCGGTGGAGACCGATCCTCGGGGTGGCCTCCCCTATGCGGAGGATTCGCCCACCGAGGCCGGGAAGCGTGAGCGCACGTCGGTCATGCGGTGGTTGCTGGGCGCGGGTGCCGTGGTGGCGGCGCTGACGGTGACGCTGGTCGTTCTGCTCACCGCCGGACCCGACGAAGAGCCCAAGCCCCTGGCCAAGGCCAGCGTCTCCGCGCCGCCCCGAATCGGCGAGGACGTCGGCCGCCAGATCACGCTCGGCGGATACGACCTCGCCCTGATCATCCCCCAGCAGCCCCGCTGCGGCGTACAGACCCATGAGGGCGCGACCGCGGCCAAGGGCGGTTTCTGCCTGGTCCGCTGGTCGATGCTGAACACCGGCGGCGAACTGGCCGCCTTCAACGGCGTGGCCCCCACCCTCATCGACGACAAAGGCAGCGAATACACGCCGCACGAGACCTCGACCACCCTCCCCACCGCCCTCAAACCCGGCACCAAGGTGGACGGCGTCCTCGTCTTCGACCTGCCCTCCGGCCGCACCCCCACCAAGCTGTCCCTCACCGACGAAGTGGAGGCTCAGCTATGACCCGCTCCGCGGTCCTCGCCGCATCCCTCGCCACCGCGCTCGCCGTCCTGACCACCCCGGCCCTCGCCTCCGGTACGGCATCCGCATCGGGTACGGCTTCCGCCTTCATATCCGGTACTGCGGCTGGCACGGCATCCGCCCACACGTCCGGTATTGCGCGTGGCGCGGCTTCCGCACGTGCTGACTGCGCTACCACCGCAGGCCCCGCCGATTTCAACGGTGACGGTCTCACCGACGCGGTCACCGGCGACCCCTTCGCCGACCTCGACGGCATCGAGGGCGCCGGCATCGTTCAGGTCCTCCTGGGCGGGAAGACCGAAGAGGCGCCGGACGGCCTCCCCGGTGCCGGTGGCACGCTCGAACTGCGCAGCCCCAACCCCGAACCCGGCGACGGCTTCGGCTGGGCCGTAAGAACAGCCCATGTCAACGACGACAAATGCCTCGACGTCATCGTCGGCGCCCCCTACGCGGGCGACACCGACACCGGTGCCGCTTACGTCTTCTTCGGAACCGCCTCCGGTGGGGACGCCGAGGTGCTCCCGCTGGACGCGGACAAGCAGCCGGAAGCCCATTTCGGCTGGTCCCTGGCCGCCGCTGACCTGACCGGCGGCGGCGCGATCGTCGCCGTCGGCGAACCCCACGCCGACGAACCCGCCGACGCGGGCGCGGTGCACGTCTTCGAGCTGGACGGGACGATCCGCTCCACCAAACGCCTCACCCAGGAGAACGAAGGCGTCATCGGCAACGGCGAGGTCGGCGACATGTGGGGCTGGTCCCTCGCGATCGGCAACCTCGGCGGCGATTCCGACAAACCCGACCTGGTCGTCGGCGCGCCGTACGAGAACAACGACGGCACCGGAATTCAGGTCGCCTCCGGCAAAATCGACTCCGGCATGGTCGCGGTCATCTTCGACGTCCTCGAAAAGGGCCCCTACACCAGCCGCAAATGGGACCTCAACCAGGCCACCAAGGACGTCGTCGAGAAATCGGGCAACCGTTTCGGCTGGTCCCTGGCGTACGCCGAGTGGGGAGACACCGCATATCTCGCGGTCAGCATGCCCTTGGCCGACCAGGGCGACATCGCCAACACCGGCGCGATCCAGCTGTTCGAACGCAAAGGCTCCGGCGAACTCGCCCCCTTCCGCACCATCCGCATGGGCGTCGGCGAACTCCGCTTCCCCACGATCCCGGTCGTCAAAGGCGCCGCCATCGGCTGGTCCATGGCCTTCTTGAACCCCCGCGTCCCCGTCCTCGCGATCGGCGAACCTTTCGCCTCAACCAGCGAGGCCCGCGAAACCGGCCGAGTCCGCTTCGCCTCCGTACGCGGCGGCGAAAGCGGCGACACCCTCGACTTCCCCGACCCCCAGCCCTACCAGCACTTCGGCTGGTCCCTAGCCTCCTACGGCAACCCCAACGGCCTCTCCCCCGGCCAGGGCCTGGTCATCGGCATCCCCGACCGCAAAGGCGGCGGCGCCGTAGCCACCCGCGCCGTAGGCCCCGCCACCCTCATCAAAACCACCCGCAAGGGAACCACCGACCTAGGCCGCTCCGTCGGCTAGAGCACCTAACCGAATAAGCAGGCCACCGGGTCTCTCGCCGTTATCCGGCGCCGTTCACGCTGGTGATGCGTCTCGCCGCAGCGGCACCCTTCTTGGCGCCGGTGCGGCGAGGAGTGGTGCGGAGGTGAACGGCGCCGGATAACGGTGAGCAACCCGGGTCGTTGGGTGGATGTGTTAGGCGCCGAGGCGGGCGCCGCAGTGGGGCCATTGGCCTTGCCAGCGGCCCTGGACTCGTTGGAAGAGGAGTTGGGCGCGGTAGGTCTGTTCTTCGGCGGGCCAGTCGATGGGGGTTCTGGTGCCGCCTACGGCTCTCCACATGGGGAGGCTGAACTGGTACATGCCGTAGTAGGGGCCGCCGGGGTTGTACGCCTTGGGGTTGCCGTGGGATTCGCAGTCGGCGAGGCCGGCCCAGTTGAGGGCGGCGACGTTGGGGGCGATGGGGATCGTGTGCGGGGGGAGGGCGGGGATCACCCGGATGACCGAGCCGTCTTCGGGGAAGTTTTTCAGGCCGGGGCGGACGGTGTTGCCCTTGGCGAGGGTGATGTTGGCCTGTTTGAGGACCTCGGCGACGGTGCGGCCGGTCGTGATGGTGGTGACGCGGATCTTGTCGGCGACGATGGAGACCTTGCGCTGGGTTCGCACGCTCAGTTTGAAGCCGGAGACCGGGATCTGGCGCATGCGGTTGGCGGACAGCCGGAGGCGGGCGGGGTCGAGTTTGAGGTCTTCGAGAGCGTCGCCGACGTTGAGCGCGGTGATCATATGGGTGCTGCGCTTGCCGTCCATGATCAGGGTGAGCGGGCGCGCATGCCGTACGACGATGGTGGCGCCGTCGGCCACGGGCTCGGTCGGGGTGGGCTGGACGTGGTCTTCGGCGTCGTAGCTCACATTGGCGGCGTCGAGCACGCCATGCACGGTTCCGGCGAAGCTGCGTAACGTGATGAGATCTCCGTCGACGTCGAGGGTGACCTCGGTGGCCAGCCCGCCGCCAACGATCATGCCGAGTGATATTCCGGCCAGGGCGGCGTAAAGCGATCCAGCCCAGGGGGAGAGCAGCCAGGTCCGCCAGGTGGGCGCGGATTGCCGGCTCGGCTCAAGCATCAGGTCGTGGAGGTCCTCAGGCGACAAAGCACCCTCATGACCGCTCTGCCGCCGCGCCCGACGCGACCTCGGCCTCGGAACACCGTCGTCTAACGATTCCCCTAGTCGAACACCACCCGACAGCCCGTCCTCGCGCGTGTCGTAGGAGTGCTCACCCGGGGGAACGGGATCGCTGGACGGTACCTCGGCGGACTGACCTCTGCGCCTGCGACCCACCCGCGGCGGCCCGACCGGCTCGCCTCCCGACTCGCCGATGCCGCCCCCGAACGGTTGCTCCAATGTCGGTGAATACATGGACGCGTCCTTCCGGAGGTTGACCGGCTCACGACGCTAGCGCCGTCGTCACTCCTACCTCAACCTCATCACTGAATCCCCGCCGTGACATTGGTCGCAGTTGGCTCAGGAGATTAGCCCCAATATGCCGCAAAAGCCACGCATTAGCAGGCGTTCTGCCGATCTGGCTCTACCAGGCGCCGAAAACCTGCTCCCCGTTGTGACTGACCGCCCGGGCCAGATCGTCGGCATCCACGCCCTTCACCTCGGCCAGGCAGCGCAACGTCAACGGGATCAGGTAGGGCGCGTTGGGCTTTCCCCGGTGCGGCGTGGGCGGCAAATACGGCGCATCCGTCTCCACCAGCATGAGCTCCACCGGCGCCACCGCCGCCGCTTCCCGCAGATAACCTGCGTTCTTGTACGTCACCGGCCCAGAAAACGATAGGAAATATCCCGCCTCGGCACACTTCTTGGCCATTTCGGCGTCGCCCGAATAGCTGTGGAACACCACGACCTCCGGCGCTCCCTCCTCGGCGAGCACCGCCAGCACCGCATCGTGCGCGTCCCGATCATGGATCACCAGCGCCTTGCCGGTCCGCTTCGCGATCTCGATGTGCGCCCGAAAACTCGCGTGCTGGTCGTCGTGCGACGCCCAGTCCCGGTAGAAGTCGAGCCCGGTCTCCCCCACCGCCCGCACCCTCGGCTGCCGAGCCAGCTCCTCGATCTCCGCGAGCACCTCAGGCGTGGCCGCATGCGCCTCATTCGGATGGATCGCCACCCCTGCGTACACATCCGGATGGTCCCGAGCCACTTCGGCGTTCCACCGCGAGGACCGCAGATCGTACCCAATGGTCACCAGCCTGGTGACCCCCACGGCCCGCGCCTGCTCCACCACCGCGGCCACCGAAGACCCGGCCGCCTGAGCGGCCAGCGCCACCGGATCCCCGGAGGACGCCTGCCGATCCCCGACCATGATGTCGAGATGGCAGTGGGAATCGAACACCTCGGTTCCCAGCGGCTCAGGCGGGGACGGCATCTCACGCGACATGCCCACAACCTATCGCCGTCCCCCGATCAGAATTCCTCAGCCCGACCGGAGGCGTGGGAGTAACCACGCCCTCGTTCGTTGCCGAACCGTCTTACCCCACCGAGCGTTTCACTTGGCGGGGTCGGCCAGGCGCGCCAGTTCCTCATCGATGATCTTGGGGTCCAGCTTGGTGAACAGCGGCGTGGGCGGGGCGAGACGCGTGCCGGACCGGATCGGCCGGTGCTCCCAGGTCGCAGCCCCGTCGTAGGCACCCGTGATGATCGGGTAACTGGGCCCGCCATCCTCGTCGACCTCGCTGATCTGCGGCATGCCGGACCAGACACCCTCCCCGCCCAGCATGTCGAAGATCTTGTTCGACGAGGTCGGCAGGAACGGCGTGAGCAGCGTCTTGGCGTCGTCGACCACCTGCAACGCCACGTGCAGGATCGACCCCTGCCGGGAGGGATCGTCCTTGATCTTCCAAGGCTCCTGCTCGGCCAGGTACTTGTTGGCATCCCGAACCACATCGAACGCCTCGTTGACGGCGTTCTTGAACCGGGATCGGGCGAGTTCGGCGCCCACAGAGGCGAAAGCCGTACGCGAACGAGCGAGCAGCGCGCGGTCGGCGTCGGTGAGATCAACGGCGGCGGGGATCTCGCCGAAGTTCTTGGCCGCCATGGAGATCGACCGATTGACCAGGTTGCCCCAGGCCGCGACGAGCTCGCCGTTGTTGCGGTTGACGAACTCCGACCAGGTGAAGTCGGTGTCCTGATTTTCCGGACCCGCGACCGAGATGTAGTAGCGCAGCGCGTCGGCCGAATACCGCTCCAGGAAGTCGCGCACGTAGATGACGACAGACCTGGAGGAGGAGAACTTCCGCCCCTCCATCGTCAGGAACTCGCTCGAAACCACCTCGGAAGGCACCTCAAGCCGCCCGAGTGACCCCGGCGTGCCACCGCGCGCGCCCTCGCCGTTGTAGCCGTACAGCAGCGCCGGCCAGATCTCGGCATGGAAGACGATGTTGTCCTTGCCCATGAAGTAGTAGCCGCGCGCGTCCGGGTTCTGCCACCAGGCGCGCCAGGCGTCGGGGTCGCCGGAACGCCGGGCCCACTCGATCGAGGCGCTGAGATACCCGATGACGGCGTCGAACCAGACATACAGCCGCTTGTCGCTGCGGTCACGCCAGCCATCCAGCGGGATCGGCACCCCCCAGTCCAGATCCCGCGTGATCGCCCGAGGCTGCAGATCGCCAAGCAGGTTGAGCGCGAACTTGAGCACGTTCGGACGCCATTCGCCCTGCTTGCCTTGCAGGTATGTGCCGAGCACTTCGGTGAAGGCGGGTAGATCGAGCATGAAATGCTCGGTCTCGATGAACTTGGGCGTCTCGCCGTTGATGCGCGATCGGGGATTGATCAGGTCGACCGGGTCGAGCTGATTGCCGCAGTTGTCACACTGGTCGCCGCGCGCGCCGTCATACCCGCAGATCGGGCAGGTGCCCTCGATGTAGCGGTCAGGCAGAGTGCGCCCGGTTGACGGGGAAACCGCGCCGAGCGTGGTCTTCGGGAAGACGTATCCGTTGTTGTACAACCCGAGGAAGATTTCCTGGGCTATCGCGTAGTGATTGCGCGTGCTCGTCCGGGTGAACAGGTCATACGACAGCCCGAGCGCGGTCAGATCCTCGGCGATGATCCGGTTATACCGATCGGCGAGGTCACGGGCGGAAAGGCCCTCCTTGTCGGCCTGGACCTGGATCGGGGTGCCGTGCTCGTCGGTCCCCGAGACCATCAGCACCTTGTTGCCCGCCATCCGCTGGTAGCGGCTGAAGACGTCGGACGGCACGCCGAACCCGGAAACGTGCCCGATGTGCCGCGGCCCATTGGCGTAGGGCCACGCGACGGCGGTCAAGATGTGCTGAGACATGCGTCCAGCCTAGAGCCCCTTGACCGCCCGCTCGAACCGATTAACCCCGCGTGGCCGTACGGGTGACGGCCTCCGCCGCCTCCTCGGCCGCCGACGCGGCGATGTCGATCGAGGTCTCCTTCGACCGGCGGATCCCCAGGATGCTGATGAACAGCGCCGCGAAGATCGTCTGGAAGCTCATGATGAACGCGGTCGCCGACGGCACGACCATGCGCAGCACCTCGGCCGGAATCAGCTCCCCGAAGCCCCGGCCGCCCCAGTGCGCGAGCGAGGCGATCAGGCCGACCAGACCGCCCAGCGCCAGCAGCCCACCGGCGACCAGGCCCTTCTCCAGGGTCACGATGTCCACCAGCTTCCGCACCCGCCGGTCCTCAGGAAGGAACCCCTCCTCGGCCGCGTACACCTTGGTGAACAGTGCGAACAGCGCGGCCTGGAACCCGATCACCACCATCGCGGACGCCCCGACCAGGGTGTCGATGTCGAACGCGAGCTTGCCGATGTAGACCGGGCCGAACGTGAGGGCGGTGCCCGCGACCAGGCCGAGCGTCATCAGCACCAGGCCGGGGATGAAGAACAGCCAGCGCGGGCTGTACAGCAGCAGGAAGCGCAGGTGGCGCCAGCCGTCCCGCCAGGAGCGCAGGTGCGGCGGGCGGGAGCGGCCGTCGGGCGAGAGGGTGGTCGGCACCTCGCGCACGTCCAGGCCCTGCAGGGTCGCCTTCACGACCATCTCGGAGGCGAACTCCATGCCGCCGGTCTGCAGGCCCAAACGCAGGATCGAGTCCCGCCGGAAGCCACGCAGGCCGCAGTGGAAGTCGCCGATCGCGCTCGGGAAGAACAGCCGGCCGACGAACGAGAGCACCGGATTGCCCAGGTAGCGGTGGAGCGGGGGCATCGCGCCCGGGGCGATCCCGCCCTTGAAGCGGTTGCCCATCACCAGCTCGCCACCCGCGCGCAGCTCCTCAACGAACGGCAGCAGACCGGTGAAATCGTAGGAATCATCCGCGTCGCCCATGATGACGTACTTGCCGCGCGCCGCCCGGATGCCACCGATCAGAGCGTTTCCGTACCCCTTCTCGGCAATGTGCACCACGCGGGCACCGGCATCCCTGGCCAGCTGCTGCGAGCCGTCGGTGCTGCCGTTGTCGGCGATCACCACTTCGCCCTCGATGCCGTTTTCGCGCATGCAGTCCAGCGCCTTGCGCACACACGTTTCCACGGTCTCCGCCTCGTTGAGGCAGGGCATGACCACCGTGAGTTCCACGTCGCAACCCCTCAAGCTCCCGATCAGATCAACCAATCATGCCCGCTACCCCCACGTGCCCGAGTCAAGTCCGTGAAACGACTGGCATTCTGTAACCATGGTCGCGGTCGCGGAACCGACAACGCTGAGCGCCCCCAGCATCGGACGGTGGGGGCGTTCAGTCGCGTTTCTGCGCCGGCATCGCTGGTTCGCCGCCGCTCTCGGCCTGGGCGCGGTCCTGCGGATCATCACGATGCTGGGCTTCGGCCCGGCGATGTGGTTCAACGACTCCTACGACTACATCTCCGTCGCGCTGCACCCCCGTCCGCACCCGATCCGCCCGGATGGGTACGGATTCTGGCTGCTGATACTCAAGCCGTTGCACAGCCTGGCCCTGGTGGTGTTCACCCAGCATCTGATGGGGCTGGGCACTGGGGTGCTGATATATGCGCTCTTAACCAGGCGATTCAACCTGCCTGGGTGGGGGGCGACGCTGGCCGCGGTGCCGGTGCTGTTCGACGCGTACCAGATCCAGATCGAGCAGATGATCATGTCGGATGCGATGTTCGTCCTGCTCGTGGTCGGGGTCATCACGCTGGTGCTGTGGCATCGGGAAATGTCGTGGAAAGTCGGTGCGGCTGTTGGCGGCCTGCTCGCGCTGACCGCGCTCACCCGCAGCATCGGCCTGCCGATCCTGGCGCTGGTGGTGGTCTACCTCCTGGTCAAGCGGACAGGTTGGAAGCCGATCCTGGCATTGGTGACGGCCTGCGCGATTCCCGTCGTCGGCTACATGGGCTGGTTCAAAGCGGTCAACGGCCAGTTCGCGATGACCAGCAGCGACGGCGTGATCCTCTACATGCGCACCGCGTCGTTCTCGGACTGCCACCAGATGGGCCTCGACCCCCGCGCCGAACTCCAGCTCGCCCTGCTCTGCATCCCGAAGAAACCCGCCGATCGTGGCCCTTCCGCGCAGGCCTACCTGTGGTGGGACAACGACAACCAGATCCACGTGTTCGGCGCGGGCATGAAGTTCGACGCCGAAATGAACAAGAACACCAGCGCCTTCGCGACGCGCGCCATCTTCAGCCAGCCCGGCGACTACCTCGCCGTCGTCGCCAAGGACTTCTTCCGCGCCTTCCGCTGGGACCGCAGCCCGTTCCCGGACACCAAGACCTTCCTGCAGTACGAATTCGGCAACAACATCACCACCCGGCTCCCCCAATGGACCTCCTTCCGCGGCCAGACCCACACGGACGCCGAAACCTACGAGAACGGCCCCGCGGCCACGGTCAACGCCCGCCCCTGGGCCGACATCATGATCGGCTACCAGAAGATCATGCGCCTGCCCGGCCTGGCCCTCGGCGTCCTCCTCCTCATCGGCCTGTACGGCGTGGCCCTCCGCTGGCGCAAACTCGGCGGCCCCGTCCTGCTCCCCTGGCTGGCCTCCGTCGGCCTGATCCTCGCCCCCGCCGCGACCGCCGAATTCGACTACCGCTACCTGATCCCCGCGGCCCCCCTCGCCTGCCTCGCCGCCGCCATCACCCTCCGCCACGGCCTCCGCCGCACCCGCCCCACTCCGCCAGACCTCCCCGAAGCAGCCTGAAACCCCTCCAGAGGACCGCAACGCCCTTTCTGGCGCCGGGACGGCGAGAACCGACGACGAGGTAAACGGCGCCGGATAACGGCGAGCTACCAAGCCGCTCGCTGAACCTGGCGGCGCCCTTTCAGGACTTCGCCGTGTGTACGGCGTTGTACAGGTCCCGCTTGGGGATACCCGCTCGTTTCGCCACGTCGACGATGGCTTCCTTGCGGGCGACTCCGGTCGCCTCCAATTGGGCGACCTGGGCGACCAGGTCTTCGATTTCCGGCTCGGTCTGATCAGGGGCGTACCCAGCGATCACGATGGTGATTTCGCCGCGGATGTCCCCGGCGGCCCAGTCGGCGAGTTGGCCGAGCCCGCCTCGCCGTACCTCTTCGTAGGTTTTGGTCAGTTCGCGGCAGACGGCGGCCTGGCGGTCGGGACCGAACGCCTCGGCCATCGCCTCAAGGCAGGCCTGGAGCCGGTGCGGCGCTTCGAAGAAGACCATCGTGCGTTCCTCGGTGGCCAGGCCAGCCAGGCGCCGCGCCCGGTCGCCGGACTTGCGCGGCGGGAAGCCCTCGAAGCAGAAACGATCGCTGGGCAGCCCGGAGATCGCCAGGGCGGTGGTCACGGCGGAGGGCCCGGCCAGGGCGGTGACGGGCACACCGGCGTCGACGGCCAGCTTGGTCAGCCGGTAACCGGGATCGGAAACGCCGGGCATGCCCGCGTCCGTAATGACAAGCACGGTCTTTCCGGCAAGGAGCACATCGAGAAGTTCCTTCGCCCGAGCGATCTCATTGGCGTCGTAGTACGACACCACCCGCCCGGTCACATTCGCCCCGAGATCGGAGACCAGCCGCTTCAGCCGCCGGGTGTCCTCGGCGGCGATCACATCCGCCGTTTCGAGCGCCAACCGCAGCCGGGGCGACGCGTCGCCGACCTGCCCGATCGGAGCGCCCGCCAACACCAGCCTGCCGAATTCACTCACCGCACCAGTATGTAATCCCCAGCGCCCCCGTTCGGACTGTGGCCGAACAGGATCGAATCGGCGCGTACGTCGTGTTCGTGGCGTGGTGTCGCCAGTAGTGTGGGCGGGTGGCCGTGACCGACTTCGCCAATCAGGCGTACGAGCAGCCCGAGCCGGACCCGCAGAACTCATCGCCCTCCGTGCGCGATCGGCTGGTCCCGCCGATGCCCGGCAGCGCGATATGGGGGTGGCTCGGCCCGATCATCGTAACGATCTTCGGCGCTATCCTCCGCTTCGACCGGTTGGGTACGCCCAAGGCGATCGTCTTCGACGAGACGTACTACGCGAAAGACGCCTGGTCGACCATCAAGTACGGCGTCGAGCGCCAGTTCATCGAAGGCGACGCGGCCAACCAGGCCGTGCTCCGCGGCGACACGAACATCTTCAAGGTCTGCGAACAAGTCGACCAATGCGCGTCATACGTGGTCCATCCGCCCCTCGGGAAATGGATGATCGGCCTCGGCGAGTGGATGTTCGGCCTGACCCCGTTCGGCTGGCGCTTCATGGCCGCCGTCATCGGCTCCCTGTCGATCCTGCTGCTGGCCCGGGTGGCCCGCCGCATCACCCGCTCCACGCTCCTCGGCTGCTTCGCCGGCTTCCTCCTCGCCCTGGACGGCCTGCACTTCGTCCTGTCCCGTACGGCCCTGCTGGACATTTTCCTGATGTTCTGGGTCATCGCGGGTTTCGCCTGCCTGGTGGTCGACCGCGATCGAAGCAGGCAACGCCTGGCCGACTGGTACGAGACCTCCGGCGTCGGCGACCTCGGCCCCTCGCTCGGCATCCGCCCGTGGCGCCTCGCCGCCGGCCTCTGCCTGGGAGGCGCTCTCGCCACCAAATGGACCGGCCTGTTCTTCATCGCCGCCTTCGGCATCATGACCGTCCTGTGGGACTTCGGCGCCCGCCGCGCCGTCGGCCTCCGCCAGTCCCTCCTCGGCACCACCCGCCGCGACCTCCCGCTCGCCTTCGCCTGGATCGCGCTCATCCCGCTGCTGGTCTACGTGCTCTCGTTCGCGGGCTGGTTCGCCACCGACCGCGGCTACGGCCGCAACTGGGCCCAGGCGACCTCCAACGGCCCCGTGTACTTCATCTTCGATTCGTTGCGCTCCTGGGTGGATTACCAGAAACAGATCCTTTCCTTCCACACCGGCCTGGACTCCTCACATCCGTACGCGTCAGAGCCCTGGCAGTGGCCGATGTTGCTGCGCCCTGTGGCATTTTTCTACGAATCGCCCAAGGGCTGCGGCTCGGACAACTGCTCGTGGGCCGTGCTCGGCACCGGCACGCCGATCATCTGGTTCGGCGGCCTCATCGCGCTGATCGCGATGATCGGCTGGTACGTGGCGACCCGCGACTGGCGCGCCGGAGCGATCCTGCTCGGGTATTCGGCGGGCTGGCTCCCCTGGTTCTTCTTCCAGATCGTCGACAACCGGACGATGTTCCTGTTCTACGCCATCCCCATGGTCCCCTTCATGATCCTCGCCATCGTGCTGGGCGCCGGGTTGATCATCGGCCCGATGACCCGGCCCGGCAACCGGCGTCTGTACGGGGCGGTGGCCGTGGGAGCGTTCGCATTGCTCGCGCTGGTCAACTTCTGGTGGCTCTATCCGGTGCTGTCCGCGGAGGTCATTCCGTACCAGGACTGGTATGCCCGAATGTTGTTTAAGTCGGGCTGGATCTGAGCTCTGGCGACGGTGTCCGTATCGTGAGTCACTAGGGGGGTGGTCCCGAGTGTCTCTCGGTCGTCGTCAACGGTGGGTCCCATACGGCAGACTGCGGGTCATGCCCGCACCTGATGTGGCGGCGCTCCTCGCCGAACTGGAGCGCGCCGAGCCGGACGTCGCCGACTCGGCCAGAATCGCCGTGGAATGGCTCACCGGCGGTGAGGCCCTGGAGACCATCAGCCAACTCGACGTGTGCGAGTTCCTCTGGTACGCCTTGCCGATCAAGGTCACCGGAGATCACGTGGCCATCGCGCACGCCCTCGGCCGGCTCTTCGAGCTGGGCGGCATGGAGCGCTACGCGGCGCTGTGCGCGTCCGAAGCGACCACGCACATCCTGCGCACCTATGGCCGCGAGGGCGAGGAGGCCGGGGCCGCCGCCTACCAGCAGGCGCTTGAGGCCACCGGCGTGCTGCCCCCCGACGTCCCCGAACTCAGTTGGAGCTCCATCATGGGCCCGGAGGAGCTCGGCGCGCACGTCGCCTGCGCCGCCGCGCTTGAGCTCGCGATCGTGTCGGGCGAGCTGGCCATGCCGTACGAACCGGAGACGCCCGCCACGACGGTCATGCGCGGTCTCACCCGCGGCCGGGTGGAGCTGACCACGCGCTGGCTCACCGAGCCACGCGCCGAACTCGGCGGTGACTGCTGGCTCCATCGTGTCCACGGCGAACGCCTCAACCGCTGGGTCCTCGGCCGCGGCAAGGCCCGCCGCGAGCTCGCCCAGCCCTTCGAGGTGCGGCTCTACGCTCCCATTCCCGCTCCCGCCGAACCGCATCTGGCGTCGCTGTGGTGGTTGCTGGACTGGGCGGCCGGAAGCGGCGGAGTTCCGCTGACGCAGAAATTCAACCTGTCCCGGGCGCTGGTGGTGGAATCGGCCGAGCTGTTCGGGTGGGATACGGTCACCGCCGGGTCCATCCGGGGCGAGGCGGACGTTCCCACCCTGACGATGCTGCGGGAGATCGTGAGCGAGGAACTGCGGGCTCTGCGGCGCAACGGCCGGAAGCTGGTGCTCACGGTCGCCGGCCGCAAACTCTCCGACGACCCCGAGGCGATGTGGACCGCCGCGACGGCGACCCTGCTCACCCCGGCCCAGGGGGAGCACGATTTCGAGGTTTCCGTCCGGGAGGCGGCGCTGATGCTGCTCGCGGACGGCGACCCTCTGCCCTACGCGGAGCTGCGCGATCGGGTGGCCGACGTGGTCAACGGCGAAGGCTGGCGGTCCTCCGCCGGGGGGCAGGTCTCCGCCGCGGACCTGACCACCCCGCTCGGGGAGCTGCAGCGGCGGCTGGACGCGCTGGATCTGCGCATGTCGTGCGACTGGCGGGCAAGCTGGCAACTGACACCCGTCGGCCAGCAAGCGGTCCTGTCCGCGCTCCGCACGCAGGCCCTGCGCCCTCGCCAGTACGCGGGCCTCGGCTGAGCTCTTCCTCAAGTGCTCCTACATAGGGTAGAAGGTTGGAACCCGTACAACCCTCACCTTTGAGGTACCTGTGAAGAGAATGCTGCGATTCCTCACGGCTCCCGTCGTGGCGATGGCCCTGCTCCTGACCGGATTATCCACCCCTGCCCGCGCCGAGACGGATGCGCAACTCGCTGCATCGTGGCAGCTCGCGTGGGACACGTACCGGTTCTACGAGATCCTTACCGCGCCCCTGCCCTGGACCGGGCGAAGCCAGGTCACCCGCGACATCGCGATCGACATCAACGCCCCCATCGCACACGTCTTCGACGCCTACTCCAACATCAACAACCACATCGGCATGCACTCGTTTCTCAAACGAGTGGTAACCCACGCCGACTGGACCGAGAACGACGTCCGCTACATCAACTTCACCGCGATCGAGGACATCCCCGTCGTAGCCGGCATCCCCATCAGCAGCAAAACCCACGCCCAGCAGCGAATTCACCGCAACGCGTTCTACTACGAGACCGACACCTGGACCCTCCCCAACGTCGTCACCCACCAGAAAATCATCTTCACCGACCTCGGAAACGGCACGACCCGAGTAACCGAACACCTCACCTTCGAGGCCAGCATCCTCCTGATCGACTTCACCGTGACCAACGGCGTCGCCTCACATCAGGCCACGCAAGCAGGTCTCAAGACAGCCATAGAAAACGGCACACTCTAAACTGCGCCGGTGCTACTCGAAGGTTAGAGCCGATTCCTTCCCTGACTTTCGCCCGTAAATATGTAGCGCCCGGCGAGCCGCGCGGCTACCGTTCTGGATAACACGAGCAAGACGCTCGGGCGAAGGCAGGGAAGGATGACAGTCGTGAGCTACCAGCTGGAACAGGCGCGCAGTCTGCGTTCACTGGACGCGCGATCTCTGCGCGCGCTCGTGCTGCGGCTCCGGCGGTCTTCCTGGTAAACCCACAAGAGATCGCCGCGAGGCCGCCAGGGACACCCGGCGGCTTTTTCTTTTCCCGCACTTCCTTAAATGACGTGATCTGGTATGCGCATGCCTAAAACTCAATAGCGGAGAAATTCCAGACGTCCGTAGCCCAAATGGCAGAGGCGCCGGCCCGAGGTGCCGGAGGTCGCGGGTTCGAATCCCGCCGGACGTACGCGGAACAGGCCGCTCTAGCCCAACGGCAGGAGGCACCGTGCTCAGGACACGGGACGTCGGGGTTCGAATCCCCGGGGCGGCACGAAAATCCATGGAGGGGCCAGCCGACAGATGGCGACGGCCGCAGTCCCGAAAACTGTTGGCGCTTTCGAGCGCGTGCGAGTTCGACCCTCGCCCCCTCCGCTCACGACAAGGCCCGTTGGTCTAGCTGGTCAGGACACCTGACTCTCACTCAGGAGATCACCGGTTCGAATCCGGTACGGGCTACCAGCATTGTCGCGCCCCGTTGGTCTAGCGGTTCAGGACGCCCGGCTTTCACCCGGGAGAACGCCGGTTCGAATCCGGTACGGGGTACCTCCAGCGCTCCACACGTGGAAGTCAGCGGACCTTGGCGAAGAACTCGCGCATGTCGGCGGCGAAGTGATCAGGTTGGTCCATGGCGATGAAATGGTGGCCGGCGGGGTTGTCCTCCGGCCAGTGCACGATGGTGTTGTGGCGTTCGGCGAGTCGGCGGATGCCAGGCGGTCCGCTGTAGACGCCGGTCGGCACGGCGGTCTGCCCTTCCGGCCAGCCGGAGCCGGTGCTGTCGTAATACGGCCAGGCCGAGGATCCGAACGTCCCGGTGAACCAGTACAGGCTCACGTTGGTCAGGAACAGGTCACGGTCGATCGCCTGCTCCAGTGGTCTGCCGCTGGCGTTGAACTCGTGGAACTTCTGCGTCATCCAGGCCAGGGCCGCGACCGGGGAGTCGTGCCAGCCGTAGGCGAAGGTCTGGGGCGCCGCGCGCAGCAGTGCGTGGTGGTTCACGCCGTTCATCCAGTCCTGTTGCATGAGCTGTGTGTAGGCCGCTCGTTCGTCATCGTTCATTTCCGGGACGTCCTTCTCGGTGGGGAAGCCGAGGCCGCTGACGACGTACACGCCGACCACCTGGTCGGGAGCGGCTCTGGCCAGCTCCGGGGCGACGTACGCGCCGAAGTCACCGCCCTGGGCGCCGTAGCGGTCGTAGCCGAGCCGCCGCATCAGCTCGGCCCAGAGCCGCGCCACGCGCGTGGCGGTCCAGCCGGTGCCGCGTGGCGGCGCGGAGAAGCCGAATCCCGGAACCGAGGGTACGACGACGTGGAACGCCTGGGAGGGGTCCGCGCCGTGCGCTGAGGGGTCGGTGAGGCGGCCGATGATGTCGGTGAACTCTACGAAGGAGTTCGGCCAGCCGTGCGTCAGGACGAGCGGCAGCGCGCCGGGCTCGGTGGAGCGGACGTGCAGGAAGTGGATGTCCTGGCCGTCGATCTCGGTCACGAACTGGGGGAACTCGTTCAGCCGCGCCTCGTGCCTGCGCCAGTCGTAGCCGTCACGCCAGTAGTCGGCCAGCTCCTTGAGATAGCTGACGGGGACGCCGCGGCTCCATCCCTCGCCGGGCAGCTGCCGGGGCCAGCGGGTTCGAGCAAGTCGATCGTTCAGGTCGTGCAGGTCGTCGTGGGGGATGTGGATAGAGAACTTCTCGGTACTCATGCTCATGAGATCCGACGGTAGGGGCTATGTAGGCCAGTTTTCGTCCTATATGGACGTGCATGATGGTTTCGTGAGCGATACCTCTGCGCGGCTGCTCAAGCTGTTGTCGATGCTGCAGACCCCGCGTGACTGGCCTGGCAGCGAGTTGGCCGAGCGGCTGGGGGTGAGTCCCCGGACGATCCGCCGGGATATCGACCGGCTGCGCGAGCTGGGTTATCCGGTGCAGGGGACGATGGGTCCGGTAGGTGGCTACCGGCTCGCCGCAGGCAAGGCCATGCCGCCGTTGCTGCTGGACGACGATGAGGCGGTGGCCATCGCGGTGGGCCTGCGCACCGCGGCCTCGCATCCGGTGGAGGGCATCGAGGAGGCGTCCGTACGGGCCTTGGCCAAGCTGGAGCAGGTGCTGCCGTCCCGGCTGCGGCACCGGGTCGGCGCGCTCGGCGCCGCCACCGTTTCCATGCTGACCGGGAGCGAGCCGAACCTCGACCCGCGGGACCTGGTGGTGCTCGCGGGGGCCGCCGCCAATCGGGAAAGGCTGCGCTTCTCCTACCGGGCGGGCGACGGTACCCCGACCAGGCGTCTGGCCGAGCCGTACCGTCTGGTGGCGGCCGGACGCCGCTGGTATCTGCTGGCGTACGACAATGACCGCGACGACTGGCGGATCTTTCGCGCCGATCGGATCAGCGATCCGCGGGCGACCGGCGTACGGGTTCCGCCCCGCGTGCCGCCCGAGCAGGACGCGGCCGCGTTCATCACCAGCAAGCTGTACTCGCTCGCACCGACTTATGAGGTGGTGGCGACCCTGGGCCTTCCGGCCGACCAGGTCACGCGATGGCTCGGCGCCGCTGCGGGCGAGGTCGAGGTGATCGATCAGCACAGTTGCCGCCTGCGTGGATCTGCCGACACCCTGGAGTGGCTGGCGTCGCGCCTGCTCATGCTCGGCTGCGAGTTCGACGTGCACGAGCCGCCAGAGTTGGTGGAGTATCTGCGTGCGCTGGGCGGCCGCGCCACTCGCGCCGCCGGGGATATGTAGGGCGCGGCCAGCCCTCAGGCCGTAGGCGCGGGTGACGCTCTACGCCGTACCCCGGCGATGGCGGCACCGGCCTCGTGTGCCACTACCTCTTGGTCGCCGCCAGTTCGGCGTTGGCCCGCTGGGTGACAAGGGTCAGCACGTGGCCTGCGACGGCCATGTTCTCGGCCGGGATGTCCGCGTACAGCCGGGCGGTGATGTCGGCGACCGCGTCGCTGATCTGGTGTTGCAGTGCCTGACCGGCCTTGGTGAGGTGTACGCGCGGTTGCTCGTCGGGCAGGACCTCCACCAATCCGGCGTCGGTCAGTTCGGTGAGTGTTTCCAACGCAGCCGATTCGTCGATCTTCAGTGTGCTGGTCATCCGGTCGAGGAGCCAGTCGCGGCCGACGACCCCACCGTTGTTCGCCACGGCGTTGAGCGCGACTGATTGCTGGAAGGACGTCCGGATGCGGGCCAGTTCGCGTTCCAGGACGGCCCGGGTGGCGTAATGGGCCTGGCCGAGGACCTGGCCGTTGAGGATCGGGGTGGTGGACATGATTGCTCCTTCGTCAGAGGTCGAGTGGCATGTCGTCTTGTGGTGCAGGTGAAGCCACGCCTCATCACAACCGGACCATACTGATACTGAGTGCCATTTGGCAATATGAATTAAAAGACGCCAAGCCCCTATAGGGGCTGGGGCTTGTGACGCTAGGGTGTTGACATGGCATCCGTCTCCTCGGCCGCTGACCGTTCACTGCCGCTGCGGGAACGCAAGAAGCTGCGCACCCGTCGGGCGCTGGCCGATGCCGCGCTGCGCATGTTCACCGAGAAGGGCTTCGATGCGACCACGCTGGAGGAGCTGGTCGACGAGGTGGAGGTGTCCAAGAGCACCTTTTTCCGTACATTCCCGGCCAAGGAAGCCGCCGCCATCGAAGCCGAAGTCGAGCTGTGGTCGGCCTACCTGACCGCGCTGCGGGACCACACTCTGTCGGGCGTCATCCTCACCGAGATGAAGGACATCCTGTGCGGGGTCGTCACCGGACTCGATGCGGATTGGCCGGACCGCTATGTCGCCACCCGCCGGCTCGTACTGACCGCGCCGACCCTGATGGCGTACGCAGCACACCACCGTGCCGACATCCAGCAGCAGATCGGCGACCTGCTTGCCGACAGGCTCGAACTGCCGCTCGGAGACCTTCGACCTCAGGTGCTGGCAGAACTCACCACCACCGCCTGGACCATCGCCGCCCGCGCCTGGGTCCGCACCGGCGGCCAGGGCGGACGCCAGTCCCTCCTGGAAAGCGTCGAACACGCCTTCCAGACCATCCCCGCCAGCCTGGAACTGTCCGCCCAGACAGAAAGCTGACGCAAACGCCCGCCGAGGCTTGGTGAGCCTGGGCCGTTAGAGTTCACGGATGCTGCTGACAATCCTTGGCGGATGCGGTGCATGGCCGGGGGCGGGCCAGGCCTGCAGCGGTTACCTCGTGGAGCACGATGGGTTCAGGCTGCTCCTCGACCCTGGATATGCGACGGTGCCGCGGCTGCTGGAACGGGTCACCGCCGATCAGGTCGACGCGGTGTTCATCAGTCACGGGCATCCCGATCACTGCGCCGACCTGAACCCGCTGTTGCGGGCGCGTACATTGCGTGCTGACCCGCCGTCGCCATTGCCGGTGTACTCGCTGCCCGGCGCCCTGGATGCGGTACTCGCACTGGACCGCCCGGGAATGCTGACCGACGCCTACGTCCTGCACGAGTTCACCGCCGGCGACCGGCTCGACATCGGCCCGTTCCGCGCGCAAACCCGTCTGCTGCCGCACTCGGTGCCCAATTCCGGCGTACGGCTGACAGCGGGCGACCGAGTACTCGCGTACACAGGTGACACCGGCCCGAGCCCCGACGTGGTGGACCTGGCGCGCGGCGCGGACCTGCTCCTGGCCGAGGCCACCTACGTGGACCGGGTCCCGGAGGATTCGCGACGCCACCTGTCAAGCGCTCGCCAGGCAGGCCGCCAAGCCAAGAAAGCCGACGCGCGACACCTGTTACTGACTCACCTGCAGCCAGGCACAGACCCCACAGCCGCGCAAGCCGCCGCCAGCGCCGAATACGACGGCGAGATCGGCATCGCCACGTCCGGTCTCGTCATGGATCTTTCCTGAGCATGGCCGAGATGATTCGCGGCGTCGAGGACGAGGTACCGATCTCCTGCGGCCGCTTTAACCTGTTCGATGGATCCGACCTCGGCCACGATGCCGACCCGGAGACCGAGGCCGGCGCACTGCTGGCCGAGCCCGACCAGATCGCCCTGGGGCAGGTCGGCATCAAAAGCCAGGCATGGGCGAGGAGGGCGCACGTGCGGATGGAGGCATGGGACACCGAGCCCCCCGCACCCGGCAAGCCGTGGACCGAGGCTGGGCAGGTCCGCTACCTGAGCCCTGGAGGCATCGTGTACCTGTGCGGCCTCATGCACAGCCCGTCAAGGCAGATGCTGCTGCTGGGCCCGCCGTTCTTCGTGTACGGCCTGCGCGCCTACGCCGGTCCTGTCCGCACCCAACCGGCCGACTACGACGAGACCGTCACGGAAGCCGTCGAGGAGTCCTGGCTGCTGCGGTTCTGGCCGCTAGCCGATGCCGCCGGCCCGGCCCTGCGCGCCGAATCGGAGGCAGGCGGCCAGGTCGCCGCCAGGATGCGGGAAATCCTTCCGCTGGAGCCCGGCTCCGCCGTACCGCGGCCTGAGCAGTGGCCCGCGCTGCACCCGCTGCCTGAACCCGAGCCCCCGACCCTGGTGACCCGGCCCTCCCCTCCCATGCGTGGCATGGAGCGTGTCCCGAGCCGCGAAGCCGCAGGCCGCATCCTTGTCCCCCAAGAAACGCTCGACTTCGCCCAGCGCCTTGAGGAGACGCTAGGTGACCTGCGCATCGACATGCTCGGCAACCTGCCCAGGAACATTGGCTCCTGGTCGCAGTCACAGCTTGAGGACTACGCCACGCAGTTGCGCGTGAGCATGCGCATCGGCAGGGAGTTGAACCCGCACGGCGTACCCATGCTTCAGTTGGAGGCGTCCAGCGTGCGTACTGTTCTGATTGGGCCCGAGCCCGGGTTCAGCGGCCGCGCCTGGGTGTGGGCCAAGGACGAGAACGCCTATGCCGACGTGCTGTCGGTTGACCGACAGGTCATCGTTCGTGACCGCATCCGCCAGAACACGCTGCTCACCGGGATCGTCACCATCCTGCGCAACGAAAATGACTTCGCCGAGGTCCGCGCGGCGACCCAGGCGGAGGCCGCCCGAGTGATCACCGTCGAGCGACTGCGGGACTGACACCAGCATCCCGCCAGGGCACGATGTCCCTGCTCCACGAGCAGGCAGTGATCGTTTCCCAGGAAGTCCAGCCCCTGGGCGGGCTACTTTCAGACAGTGGACGAGCAGATGCATCCAAGAGCGGGCATGACGATCAGCGTCCGGACGCGCCAGGACGTTGTGATCGTGGATCCAGCGCGTTTCATGGCGGCGGCGCGGGCGGCATATCGTGATCTTCACCCTGACGTCAGCGAGGAGGCCGCGGCCGAGAGCGTCGCAGATGTGTATGACGCGGTCGGTATCCTGCTGGACCGGCTCGGGCGGCTGGCGGCTGATGCGCCCGAGATGCTGATCGGCCGCGGTGGGTTGCCTCCAGGCCGACGTGTCCTGGACCGCCCGGACGGCCTATCCCCGGCGGGCGAACTCCAGCAGATCGTACTCAACGATCCGATACCGTTGCAGGACTACGGCTGCTTCCTGCCTGAAGATCCGTTCGCCTTGCCCACCGGCTCCTGATCGGTTCCCGTCGTCACTCAGTTGGTCGCTCACCCTGAGTCGCGTCTTCGCGGCTCGTCGGCATCGCTACGTCCGGTCTCGTCATCGATCTTTCCTGAGTTGCCTCGGACTTCGACCGCGTTCACGCCGATGTGGCATGGAGTGCGCAGCCACGATCGCATCCATCCTCGCGCACGGCGGTCAGACTGCTTCGATGATCGGCCTCGATCGACATCGCCGGGGCGAATCGCTGTGCACGTCAGCCCGCGTACCGACAACGATGGCGATCTTGTGGTGTTTCGCGAGAACTCAGGAACCCTGAAACGACAAGATCCAGATCTTGCCGGAGGGATCCTGGGCAATGGAGTGCAGGCGCCGTTCACCCAAAGAATCATCCCGGCACGCCGGTCGACGCGCACACGGCGGACGCGAGCCCCGACTTCCAACCGCTAATTGCCCCGTCAAGACCAGGCACGGCAACGCAGGAACGAACGTTCATGTCTCGGCCACTGATATTGCGTTGAGCAGCAATATAGCCGATCTACCGTCTCGTCACATGTTAGGTAGATCGTTATCGTGGCGCCTGACGGCATGTGTTATTTCTCTTGGCTTGCTGACAAGTTGCGGTGTTGTGGAGACCCTGATCGAGGGCCGGGCGATCGACGCGGATCGGCCCTTTGCGGGCTCTCCGTCAGAGAAGTTCGCCGACGGTGCGGATGGGATCGTGATCCCAGGGGCCATGCCCGTCGAGGGCTTCTCATTCCAGGACGTCGCCGAAGCCTACAAGACCGCCAAAGAGTTGCTAGAGGCCGCCTACCTCGATCGCTCAACTCTGCTCGGCGGCCACCCCGATGCCTACGCCAACCTCCTCGACCCCGAGCAGCGCGCATGGTTCCTGCAAGGCCTGGTCCAGGAAAAAAGCACCCGCTACGAGGTTATGAGTTTCGCCCCGGGAATCGTAGATCTGGTGGGTCCCATCATCAAGGTTCAAGGTTCCATGTCAGCAATATCAGCAGTCGATGCGGGCAACCGCAAACTTTATGTCGCCGTCGAGTACCGGTTCGTCTATGCTGTGCGACCCAAGGGTCGAAAGGGCCCGGTAGAACTCGTCATGTCGTATGTGAAGGATCGCTACGAATTTGGCGGGATACACCAAACGGCCCGCTGCGACACTGGTTTCTCGCGGCCGGGAACAACAAACTTTCCAACGTGCTGTGCAAGCCCTTGAACGGGTTCGCTCACCCGGACTTCTATGAACAGGCTGGCGGCGAAGGCCCGGTGAAGAACCCTTACGACGACGATCAAGGGCCAATTCGGGAGAACGAGTGCGGCAACTCCGATGCCGTCTGATTCAACAGCATGAGCGACGGCGGGTTCGTCGTAGCCATGTACACAGGTTGGGATCCCGCGGAAACCGAATCGTCTCCGTTGTCACGCAGAGCCAGCGCGGGCTCCGAGAACGTCGGAAGCAGGCCACTGCTCCTGAAGGACACGGGCGAGCGCCTGGTGTTCGCTTCCCACGACATAAGCCATCTGACGCGGGTCAAGGACGGCCACATCAACTTCAGCTCCCAGAAGTTCGTTCCCCCATGGCTCGATCGCGTTGGCCAGCAGGCCGGAGTAAGTGAGCTGCAAATACTTCTAATCATCACCTGCTGCCTCGCGCGCTTTCTCGTACGCCTGCGAGCCGACCGCGACGAAGACTCCGAAGGTGACACGGCGGCCGTCGTCCAGTGCAATCGGCAGGAGAACCCGAAGAAACCGGCCCATGCCCGCCGCAGAGAAAGGGCGACTCGCCTGATGGGAGCCAAGCTCTTTGATGTGGCCATTCGAGGCTACCGCCGCCACCAGGTGGATGCACTCTGGGCAAGGGTCGAAGCAAACGAGATCACCAGCGATGAGCTGCAAGAAGTCGCCTTGGAAGTCGTGATGCGCGGCTATGACCGGCAGCAGGTGCATGCCGCCCTCCTTGATGAGATCAAGAGACTCAAAGAGAGATCGGAAGGGTAGGCAGTGCTTCCCGTGGCGTAGACCGGCCGAATTCTGGGCCTCAAAGCGTTTGCGGAGTCGACAGCGCCGTGATCAAGGGGCTGTGGCCGCTGCCGTATGTCGGTGTTCGACGGCGAGCATGGTGACCAGGATCAGTACCAGGACCGCGAGTTGCGCCATCGCCGACCACAGTCCGATCGCCGTAGCCACGAGCGCGGCGATCGCTACCAGGCTCCTGACCTGGGCCTGGCGTAGCGCCAGCACCCGGCGGAACCAGAAGTCGCCGGCCAGATAGAGGGCCACACCCGCCGAGAGCATGATCGCCGCCGATGGCTTGAGTGGGTCGAGGGGGTGCCCGATGACCTTCTTGATCCCGCCGGACACGGCGATGACCCCCAGCAGGATCGGAATGTGTCCGTAAAAGTAGGCGCCCAGGATCATCCGAGTCCGCTGGACGGGTTCCGCTGACGCCAGGGCGTGTTCGGCCGCCACCTCGTCGTCTCCGCCGAAGTAGGTCCACCACAGACACGCCGCCAGGCACAGCCCGAGCGCCCCCGCGACCCCGAGACCCAGGTCGACTTCCAGGTCAGCGGCGCCGATTCCGATCGCGAGCATCGACTCACCGAGTACGACGATCACCAACAGGCCGTGCCGCTCAACCACGTGCGATGCCCGGAGAGTGAAGCCCTTCTGACCGATGAAATACGGGCTGCCCCACAGCAACACCAGCGCCGCCGCCCACGGCAGATAGGTGTACGGCGCCTCCAGGAAGGAGGCCACACCAATGAGCACCGTGGCCGCCAGGTTGAACGGCACCACGCGCACGATCGCCTTGGTCGCCTGGAGATAGAGCGCACCGTGAACCACGATGAGCAGCAGATATCCGACGGCGAAGGCCAGCCCGCCGCCCTCGAACGTGGTGGGGATCGCGAGCGCCATAAGGAGAAACCCGGTCATCCCCAGCAGCACGAGCACCCGCCGAGCCGGCCGTACCGGGGGAACGGAGTTGAGCAGCCAGACGTACCCGGAGTACATCCACCACATCACCCCGAACACCAGCAAAACCTGGAGGGCGCTCTCGCCGATGGTCACCGCCCGGTGCCCGGGTTCGGGTGCTTCCAGGCCGACGACCAGCACGTGCGTCAACTGGGTGATGGTGAAGACGAAGACCAGATCGAAGAAGAGCTCAAGGGTGGAGACACGTAATTCGGGCTCGGGGGTGACCTGTTCGGCCGGTTCGGCGAACCACGCGGGAAGCCGCATGTCAGGGACCTTTCATGGCTGCGGCTGGTAGGCCACCCTCGGGACTCGGTGGCAGATGACGTAATCATGTAATCATGCCAGAGGATCACCTGACCACCGGATTTGGGCGGTTCTGTGCCGTCTTCATTTGGGATGTTCATAACATCCAGATGTTGAGAGTATCCTCATGGCCTCAAGGGGCCCGGCCGAGCGCCGACGCCTGGGACCCTCCGCCCGGCCTGTTCGACCAGGTCACCGGCCGTGCGGTCGACCTTGGCGCCGATGGGGTGATCGCGGTTCTGGTTCTCCACGCACTTCGCTGCATGGGTTTCGCCACCCTGTCCCGGGTGGCCGGGGCGGCCGGGCTCGGCGAGTCCGATGTCCAGTCGGAGCTGATCGACCTCGCCGTGGCCGGTCTCGTCACGTACGAACCAGGCGATTTCGGCGGCTGGAGCATCACGCCGACGGGCCGGAGCTCCCACGCCGCTTGGGTCGCAGACGAACTGGACGCCGCCGGGGCCAAGGTCGCTGTGGCCGAAGCATTTGACCGCTTTCTGCCGCTGAACACGGAGTTGCTCGATCTCTGCGGGGCCTGGCAGATGCGTTCGGGCACCCTGAACGATCACACCGACGCGGCCTATGACGCCCGCGTTCTGGCGGTGCTGGTCGACTTTGACCGGCGGGCCGAGGTCGTCTGCGCCGCCCTGTCGGCGGCCTTACCCCGATTCGGGAGGTATCGCGTCCGTCTCGCTGAGGCCCTGGCGCGGGTCAGGTCGGGCGAGCTGGAGTATGTGACGGACGACATGGCGTCCTATCACGTCATCTGGTTCCAGCTTCACGAAGATCTGCTGGTCACGCTGGGCATCCCACGATGAGGTGGATTCATTCCCTTTCGTCCGACGAGCCGGCCGAGGTTCTCGGGGGCAAGGCTCACGGGCTCGTCGTGTTGGGGCGGCTTGGGCTGGCCGTACCCGCCGGATTTGTCATCGGGACCGAGGCCTGCCGCGCGTACCTCCGCGACGGACGCCTGCCCGAGGGCCTGGCCGACGAACTCACGACCGCTGTCGCCGACCTGCCCGGCGGACAGGTGTCGGTACGATCCGGCGCGAGCGTGTCGATGCCCGGCATGATGACGACAATTCTCAACCTGACCGTCGACTCGATCGAGCCCTTGAAGAAGGCGGTCACCGAGGTGTTCTCCTCGTGGAACACTCCCCGGGCGAGGACTTATCGCGAACTTCACGGCATCCCCCACGATCTCGGCACCGCTGTGACAATTCAGGCGATGGTGTACGGCGACCGCGACCACCACAGCGGAACCGGCGTCGCCTTCACCCGGAACCCCAACACGGGCGAGCCCGTTCCGTTCGGCGATGTCCTGTTCGGCCGCCAAGGCGACGCGGTCGTCTCGGGCCGGGAACTGCCCCTCCCCTTGCCCGACCTGACCGCTCGGGAACCGAAGGTGTGGACCGGGTTGCTGCACGCGATGGACCGCGTCGAATCGCACTACCGCGACGCGTGCTACCTGGAGTTCACCTTCGAAACCGGCGAGTTGTGGCTTCTCCAGGTTCGTCCTGGCCGGTTCACCGGCGCCGCTGCCGTACGGGTGGCGACCGACCTGGCCGACGACGGCGTCATCGGACGGGAGGAAGCCCTGCTGAGGGTCTCTCCGAAGGATCTCCAGCAGGTGCGAACGCCCCGAATCGTCCTGGCTGCCGACGTACTGGCCCGGGGTCTGGGCGCCTGCCCGGGAGTGGCGGTCGGAATGGTCGCGACCAGCACCGATGCGGCGGTCCGGATGGCTGCCAAGGGTCCGGTGGTGCTGGTACGTCCGGAGACGTCCCCTCTCGACATGCGTGGCATCGCAGCCGCCGCCGGAATCGTCACCGCCCGAGGAGGCCCGGCCAGCCACGCGGCGGTGGTCGCCCGCGCGATGGGCAAACCCGCCGTGGTCGGAGTCGCCGGGCTGGTCGTGGGGGCGGATTCGGTACGAGCAGGCGATCGTACGATCGAGGAGGGCACCCTCATCTCCATCGACGGGACCAGCGGCGATGTGGTTGTGGGAGAGGCCACCATCACGACGTCCACAGCCGAATCTCATGTCCGCCGACTCCTCGGATGGGCGGACGACATTTCAGGCGACACCTCGGAACGCCCCGGGCCCGACCGTCTCAGGGCGGCCCACATTGCCCTGTCTCTGACAAAGGCACGTCGGAAGCCAGAATGATGGCCAGTTCCGCTGTCCTGGGTGGAACTCCGCTTACTGGAATACCGCGTCGCGGGACCGCAGCGGGAAAGCACGCCTCAGCCGGAACGGCTGCCTGACCGGTGTAATGAGGTGAAACTTTCAGCGGCCACGCCGGAGTTCCACGGACCGCATCTCCTTCTCTTCCCTGGTCGCTACAAGAATAGCTTGGCCAATGATACGTGAGGTGCTTTTGGGGTTGGCCCCCAAATCGCCATGCTGGACGGTTCAAGATCTTATATATAACCTCCGGGCGTTCCCTCACTCCTGAATTGATGAGGTGTGAATTGACCGAACGCTCGTGGGGACGTCGCCTGACGACGTCGATCGCACTCGCCATCACGGCATTGGCCGTCACCTTCCTGCCCGCCACTCCCGCCCATGCCACGTACGGCGCGGATCAGCCGGTCTATGTGCAGGTGATCGCCAACGACGGCTCCGGGATGCAGCTGGCCCGCCTAGAAGGGACCGTCGCGTTCGATGATTCCAACACGAAGTACCGCTACTCGCTGAGCCTGTGCTGGCAGAGCGGCGCCTACCCCCAGCCGTCCTTCCTCATCATCGTCAACGGCTCGGCCACGAACTACCCGGTCTGGACCGGTTCCACCTCGGCTACCGGGTGCCAGCAGGTGGCCCTGTACAGCGCCGAGGTCAACGTCGGCAGCGCCGTCTACAACCTCCGCTTCGACGTGACCGCCGGCTGGTTCAGCAGCAGCGGGTACAGGACGCGCACCAAGAGCAGCGGCACCTACGACAACCCCTTCAACTGAGCCGCCGCCGCCGCGATCGCCATGGAGATCAACGAGCAGACGGCGTGGCCGGCAACGGCGGAAGATGACGACGGAGCGCTCGTCCCGGCTGATCAATAACGCAACCGCCCTGTTCCTTGATCGGGAACAGGGCGGTTGGCTGTCACAGTGGAGCTATGGGGATTTGAACCCCAGACCCCCTTCGACGCGAGGCCACGTACGCGCTATGGGCCATTGAGCTCGCCCTAAGGTGCCTCACGGTTCGATGACGTTCCCATGTGTTCGCTTCCGTTGTCACTCAGTTGGTCGCTCACCTTGAGCCACGTATGGGCAGCTCGGCGGCTGGAGGGACTGTCCTTACGACTCCCGCACCCGCTCTCCCTCCGAACTGAGTCCCTCCACCAGAGCCGCGGTCTTCTTACGCCCGAGCTCCACGTAAACCGTTGCAGCGAGGGCAAGCAGGCTGGGCCGCGCCCCGCGAGACGTTATCCATGGTCCTGGGTGCCGATTACAGAACCGGGACCCGCTAGAACAGGCTTGACCCTGCTGCGCAGCATGATCCGTGCGGTAGGAAGGCATCGTGACCGGCAATCAGCGGCATGACCGCTCGCGGGTGGCCCGCCTCGTGGAGATCCTGGCAAAAGCCCTGGCTGCCGGAGCGGGATTCGGCGCCGCGACGTCCCTAGTGAACGCTATCTCTCACGGCTATGCCGACTTAGAAAGCCGTACGTACACCACCAGCGGGTGGTCAGTCGCGGAAATCATGAGCACGCTGCTCGACTCCGGCTGGGCGTGGGCGGGATTGGCGATTGCCGTGGGATAGCTGGTCACACGCGGCGTGGAGAGCCGTCGCGCGGAACTGGCGCAGGGTGCTGCCGCTGGTGCGCTGGCCCTGCTTGCTGCTACGGCCGCCTACAGCGTTGTGGACACCATCCGTAGCGGCGGGGACTTCCCCTGGTACGCGTCCGAACCGCCCGTGTGGTGGATTACCAGCGTCATCTTCGGAGCGCCCTTGGGGGCCGTCGGTGCATGCGTCAAGCGACCGGGAACGATCGGTTTGCTCGCGAGATTGACCGTGCCGGTCGGTGCGGCCGTGCAGATGGTTGTACTCCCACCCGGCAGGAACGAGGTGGTCGAGACCATGGGGAAGACGATCGTATGGATCGCGGCTGCCGTGAGTATCGGCTTCGTCGCCGTCCACTTTCTCCTCGTGGAGCGACGTCGGCGCTCCCTGACAGGCGCTGAATCTCCATAAGAGTGCCGGGCTGATCGATTCCCAGGGGCGGAGGACGGCGGTCACGAAACAGGAGGACACATGGACGGCGCGGTACGCGGCTGCCCGGCCTGGCAGCGATGGCGATGCCTGATGGGCATGCCTTCTCGTCCGAGTGCCCGCGCATGAAAATCATGACCCTCAACGTGCTGCTCGGCGGTGAGGACCGCTTCGAAGCGCTGCGTACGATCATCTCGGCGGAGCGGCCCGATCTGCTGGTCCTGCAGGAGTGTGTCGGCTGGGAGGACGGCGTCAGGCTGCGCGCGGTCGCGGAGGTCATGGGCGTACCGGCCGATGGGAAGCACACGATCCTCGGCCGGGCGAACGCGCGGTCGAGCGGGCGACGATACAACGTGTGCGTGGTGTCGCGCACGCCCATCCTTCGGCAGCGTGTGCACACGCCGCCGACGCTGGCCCACTGCATCGTCGAAGCCGAGCTGGCATGGCCGGACGCCGACGAGCCGCTGCTCCTGCTCGCGACGCACCTGGTGCACGGCGATGAGGATTCGCGGCTGACGGAGGTCGGCGAGTTGCTGGCGTTGGCCCCTCCGGAGCGGCTGGCCACCCGCAGCTGCGTGCTCGGCGATCTCAACGCGCTCGACCTCGACCACCGGCTCACTGCGGCGGGTGTGCACAAGTACGGCCATCCGCCCCGTTTCGAAGCCATGGATCGCCTGCACACCGCCGGCTGGATCGATGCGCTTCGCACTCGGCCACGATCGCACCGCTGGGTCACCGCCCAGCGCAACAGAGGGACCGCGCCAGTGGACACGCGCACCGACTACATCCTCCTTTCCCCGCCTCTGGCGCCTCGGCTCGCGGGCGCCGAGGTGATCGACGTTGGTTCGGCCTCCGATCACCACGCACTGGTGGCCGAACTTTCGTGGGGCGATCACCCCCCGACGTGACCTGCGCGGGCGCGGCCCGGTGTCGCCGGCGTCCTTGTTCCTGTACGGCCCTGGCCGCCGGACGTCCGTACCCGCTGCCCAGCCGGAGGTCGCGGCGGTGACCCGTGACATAAACGGTGATGTGAAGAACTGTCAGGATGACCGTTTGGGTGGTTTTGTAAATCCGGAATAGGAGATATCTCCGGATTTCCTACGCGTCAACTCGCGTGCCCTATACCCTGCACAAAGTCACGTTTTCAGAGGAGTGTCCAGAGGGAGCCGGTGTGGCATTGTCATGGGGCGATCTCCCGGTCGGGAGGGTGCTCCGCCTTGCCGGAGTCGATTCCAACATTGACGCCAATGTGATGGAATTGTTGTTGGATCCTTTACCGGAGACCGGCCCCGCCGTCATCACCTACGCGGCGGCTGAAGGCGATTCGGTCTCAGAGTTGGTGGAATCCATCCTCTGCGAGCTGGAAATACTGGCCATCGGACTTTTCCCGGCCTGGTTGCCCGAAGGGGAGAAGCTCTCCGGCCCCGGCGGCGGCGGAGTGGCGGCGGCGAGGATCCTCGCGATGCGCCTGGCATCGAGCACCCGTCATTTCGGACCGTTCCTGGCCGACCTCGCCGCCCGGGCCATCCAGCATCGCGGCCCATTGGTTCCCGGGCAGCGCGGCCCCAAAGGACAATCGTTCCCGGCGGAGTCGCGGGC
Source organism: Acrocarpospora sp. B8E8 (assembly GCF_039871605.1). Lineage (NCBI taxonomy): Bacteria > Bacillati > Actinomycetota > Actinomycetes > Streptosporangiales > Streptosporangiaceae > Acrocarpospora > Acrocarpospora sp. B8E8. Next base: position 62,635 of record NZ_JBDPLV010000050.1, read on the forward strand.
GGCTGGTCTGGCCCGGGTCATCGCCTCCACGTTCGGCCGCGAATCGGCGGCGCTGGTCATCTATGTGCCGGAGAAGCTGACCTCCCATGGGGAGACACTCCTGGTTGCCGGATGTGAGTGGCTGGCGCACCGGAGCGGCATGGGGATCTGGCTAGTCGGCCCCGAACTGCGCCGCGTCGAAACCCTCTACCTGGAGGTGCCCGCAGCGGTTAGGAGACTGGCCGAAGAGATGACGGCACCGCCGCTCACCGCGATGGTGGGCGTGCCGCCGATCGCCGGAAGGCCGCACGCGGGGAGCGTGGTCGAGCAGGCGATGGAGGCGGCCCTGGCGGAATGCGCGTGGGCTCATGGCCGGACCTGGAATCAGACGTATCAGTCCAAGGACCCGTTGTTCGTGATGATTCGTACGGATCTGATGTGGGTCCCGGAGAAGTGCGTCGTGGAACTCGACGGACCGGAACACGAGACGTTTGCCCAAATGGAGCGCGACCAGATCCGTGACCGGCACCTGGAACGTGACGGGTTCACGGTGTTGCGATTCACCAACCAGCAGGTGATGGGCGATCTACGGGCGGTTTTGCGCCACATCGAAGAATTCCTCCGGGGGCGACGCCTCGGAATTAGCGAAGGAGCAGGCTGATGTCCGAAGAAAGACTCACGTATCGGCAGGTCGCAGCTCTGCTCGTACTGAGGGAGCTCGGAACCGCGTTGGCCCACAAGGAGCTGAAAGAGGAGTGGGGCTTGGAGCTCGACGCCAACAACCGCAAGGGTCTCGTCGACTCCAAGTTGATTGAGTCGGAAACCAAAGCCAGGCGAGCTCTGTGGTACACGATCACACCGGCTGGTGAAGATCGCGCGATCGAGGAAGTACGCAAGGGGGGAGTCCCGGTGACCTCCCGCTCGGGCAAGGCGCTGGCTCTTCTGTACCTGCGGTCCCTCTTGGCGCCCAAAGTGGCGATCCCAGTCGAGGAACCCGTTCAGGCACCGGTCTCGCCGGAGGAAGTGGAAGGCCGGATTCGCGAGGCCTATGCAAAGATCACGCCTGGCGCTGGTAGGTGGGCCGCGATGACCAAGCTGCGAGCCCTCCTGACGGACATCGACCGGGATCTCCAGGACGACGTTCTGCGCACCATGATGCTGGCAGGGCGTGTGGACATCGAGCCCGTTGCGATCTTGGGTGACCTGAAGCCCGAAGACCACGCCGCCGCGATCATCATTGGCAGCACGCCCAACCATCAGTTCCGCATCGGAGCGTGACGATGGTTACCGAATGGTACGCGCTGGAGAGTCTCAAGACCTTCTCGACCGTCAACGCCAGTGAGGATGTCTGGCAGCCGGTTCCGTTCCACGTGCCTGAGATGCACCCGGCGGCTTCCTACGCTCTCCGCTCGGGACTGGATGCCGCCGCCGACTCTCCCGTGACCAGCCCGATCGGGGTGGTCCTTGAGGGTGGCGCCGGAAGCGGAAAGACGCACCTGATGAGCTGGCTGCGTGAGCAGGTCATCCAGCGCGATGGTTACTTCTTCCTCATGGGCGTTCTCGACGCCCGCAACTTCTGGGAAAGCGCCGTCGTGTCCATCCAGGACGGGCTGGCTCGGGTGGGCACAGATGAGGAGACCCAGCTCAAGCGGTTCCTTCGCAATCTGACGAGCCTGATGCAGCTCCCGCGAAAGAGCCAGCAGGCGATCATCGGTAACCAGGTGGTCACTCGCGAAGATCTCGATCTGTTCATCGAGGCCCTGTACAAAATCGATCGCCGGGTTGGCAGAGAAGCACAGGACGTCGCTCGGGCTCTTGTGCTCCTGGAGGCCAATCACAATGCCCTGGTGGACATCGGCCAGTCCTACATCTGTTCAATCGAGGATGGCGAGAGCTACCGGCTGAGTTGGGGCTTCCGGCAGGACCACAAATCTCCACAGGAGATCGTCCGTGACATCTCGCGGCTGCTGGCGTTGACTGGCCCGAGTGTCATGGCCTTCGATCAGCTCGACGCGTTCATCGCGCAGAGCAGCGTCTATGTCGAGGGCAGCCCCAAGAGTTCGGCGCCCTCGGCAGTTCTTCAGTTCGCTCATCAGCTGACCAATCTCCGTGAGGTGACCAGCCGAACCCTGACGGTTCTCTCCTGCCTGCCAGAGACGTGGACGCTTATTGAGGTGCTGGCTGTCGCGAGTTTCAAGGACCGCTTTCGGAAGGCCGCGTTCCTTCGGCGCATTCCGACTCCTGAGGTTGGGGCGGAACTCGTCACCATGCGACTCGCGGAGCACTTCAAGGACATTGGTTTCGACCGGCCATATCCAACGTGGCCGATCAAGCCGGAGGCCTTTTCTCAGGCTCCCTTCTACACCCCGCGCCAGGTCCTGGAATGTCTGTCCAGGCACATCCAGAAGTGTCTGCTACAGGGCAAGATCACTGAGTTGGACAGCCTCGACGCCTCCCCAAACGTGATCGATCCAGACATGAAGCCTGGCCCCCGCGAGGAAGAGCTTCAGGCGATCGACACCAAGTTCGCTATGCTGGCGGATTCGGCCGACGTCAGTGGAGCGCTGGATACCGAACTGGAGGACGCGGTTCTTCCTGGCCTGATTTCGGCGGGGCTCCGGGCCTGGATCGTGGAGCAGCGCGGGACGTCCGCGCGCTACCGGGTCGACCCGCCAATGGGCCAGAAGACCTCCCTTCACGCGGGTCTCAAGCAAGTCCTGAACGAGGCGACCGAAGACGAGATCCACTGGGCGTTCCGCGGCATCGCCGCCACGCACCATCTCGCGGCGCTGACCCGGCTCCGCAAGGCGGTGCTCAAAGCCGGTCTCGCGGACGAGAGCCCCAAGCGCCGGTTGATCATCATCCGGAACATCCCGTGGAACTCCGGGCCGGTCACCCAGGAAGCGGTCACTGGCTTCCACGCCAGGGGCGGCCGGGTGGTCGCGGCCGACGAAGAGAACCTCAAGGTGCTGTGCGCCCTGCGGGATCTCTTCGCGGAGAACCTCCCACACCTCGACCAGTGGATCGCCAGCAGGAAACCCACCGCCAACCTCAAGCTCCTCAAGGACGCTTTGGGTGATTGGCCGGATCCAACCGCTCCGCAGGAGCCTCAAACCCCAAAAGACCCTGAAGGGCCGCCCGCGCAGGCGAAACCCCTGCCGGCTCACCAGGCCGGTACGTCGGACCGCGCTCCGGAAAGCCGGCCGGCCGGGGTGCCGTCGCTGATCGTGGGGCGCTCGTACGATCGCGGGCTGCCGGTCTCCGTCGAGCTGGAGGCACTCCGTAAACACACTGCGATCTTCGCGGGATCGGGCTCGGGGAAGACCGTTCTGATCAGGCGAATCATCGAAGAATGCGCCCTTCAGGGCGTCTCCTCGATCGTGCTCGACCCGAACAACGACCTCGCCCGTCTCGGTGACGCCTGGCCGGAGGAGCCTTCCGCCTGGGGCCCCGGCGACGGGGGCCGGGCGGCTCGTTACATCGCGGACACCGATGTCGTGGTCTGGACACCGCGCAGGGAGAAGGGCCGTCCGCTGGCCTTCCAGCCATTGCCCGACTTCTCCAGCGTCCGAGACGACGTCGACGAGTTCAACGAAGCCGTCTACGCCGCCATGGCGGCGCTCGCCCCGCGGGCGAAGGTGGAAGGCGGCACCAGCAAGGCCCAGGTCGCTCGGGCCGTGCTCACGGAGGCGGTTGTCCACTTCGGGAAGTACAAGAGTGGCGGCCTCGACGGGCTGATCAATCTGCTCGCGGACTTCCCCGAGGACATCAGTCAGATCGGCGGAGCGGCGAAGATCGCGGATGGGCTCGCCCAGGTGCTCCGGGCTGCTGCCGTGACCGATCCGCTGTTCGGTGGGGAAGGTGAGCCGGTCGACCCAGGGCGACTTCTCACTCCGGCCGCGGGGAAGCGGGCCCGGGTTTCGGTCATCAGCTTCGTGGGGCTACCGAGTGACTCCGAGCGGCAGTCCTTCGTGAACCAGTTGCAGATGGCGCTGTTCGCCTGGATCAAGAAGAACCCCGCCGGTGACCGGCCCCTCGGTGGGCTCTTCGTCATGGACGAAGCGCAGACCTTCGCCCCCTCGGGTGCCATGACCGCGTGCACGCAGAGCACGCTCGCGCTGGCTTCCCAGGCCCGGAAATACGGGCTCGGGCTGGTGTTCGCGACCCAGGCACCCAAGGGCCTGAACAACCGGATCCCGGGCAACGCCGCAACACAGTTCTACGGTCTGCTCAATGCGGATGTGCAGATCGAGGCCGCCAAGGCGATGGCCCGCGTCAAAGGCGGCAGTGCCGATGACATCGGTTCGCTTCGCAGCGGCCAGTTCTACGTCGCACCTGAGGGCGCGGGGTTCGCGAAGGTGCGTACACCTCTGTGTCTGACCCATCACCCCAGGGCGCCGCTGACGACCGAGGAGGTCATCGCCCGAGCGAGCCGATGACCTTGCAGGTCCTGATCACTCGCGGGGAAGATCGTGCGCGCCGCCGAGACGTTCGTCCCGGGCTCCGGCTGCACGATCTCTCCCACCCGTCCGTCGCCCATTGCGGCTCCTGTGAATCGTCGACGTACACGATCTTCGGTCGCGACCCGCCGAAAGTTCCCTCGAAAGAAGTCCGGGAGGCGGCGTCGGATCAGGGCAGAGGTGTTCGTAGTAGGGGTGAGTGGCCGCCCACGAGGGATGCCCCGAAACACAGGAGATGATCCGAGATGCAGTACATGGTTTCCGTGATCTTTGACCAGGCCGGCTTGGCCACCCCGGACGAGCAGGCTGCGATCGACGTGTTCAACGACCGGCTCGTGGCCGAAGGCCACTGGGTCTTCGCCGGCGGTCTCGGGGCACCCACCACGGCCACGGTGATCGACAACCGGGGTGGGGAGGCGATGTTCACCGACGGGCCCTTCCTGGAGTCGAAGGAGTTCCTCGGCGGCTTCTGGATCCTCGAGGCTCCCGACCTCGACGTGGCGCTCAAGCTGGCAGCCGAGGGCTCGAAGGCCTGCAACCGGAAGATCGAGGTGCGGCCGTTCCTGTGAACAGGATCGACGTCCGGGATGCGGTCACCCGGGCCCACCGCGAGGAGTGGGCACGGGTGGTCGCTGCCCTGACCAGGCGTTTCGGTGACCTCGACATCGCCGAGGAGGCGGCGGGCGAAGCGTTCGCGACCGCCGTCCAGCGGTGGTCGGCCGACGGCGTACCGCCCAACCCCGGCGCCTGGCTGACCACCACCGCCAACCACAGGGCCATCGACCGGATCCGGCGCGAGAACAAGCGCGACGACAAGCACAGGGAGGCTCAGCTGTTGTACGACGACGACCCGCCCGAGCCTCTCGGCGCCATCGACGACGAACGGCTCCGGCTGATCTTCACCTGCTGTCACCCGGCGCTGGCGATGGAGGCCCGCGTGGCGCTGACGCTGCGCATGGTCGCCGGCCTGACCATGCCCGAGATCGCCCGTGCCTTCCTGGTGCAGGAGAGCGCCATGGGGCAGCGGATCACCCGCGCGAAGGCCAAGATCAAGGCGGCGCGCATCCCCTATCGCGTGCCGTCCGGGGAGGATCTCCCGGCGCGCGTCTCCGGCGTGCTCGCCGTCCTCTACCTCGTCTTCAACGAGGGCTACCTGGCCACCGGCCCCGACACCGATCCCGTACGCCACGACCTGACCGCCGAGGCGATCCGGCTCACCCGCCTGATCCGTGCCCTCATGCCAACCGACGGTGAGGTGGCCGGGCTGCTGGCGCTGATGCTCCTGACCGAGGCCCGCCGCACCGCCCGGGTTTCGGGCAGCGGCGAACTGGTCACCCTCGACGAGCAGGACCGTGGAGCCTGGGACGCGGCGCTGATCGCCGAGGGCCACCAGCTGGTGCGCGGGCGCCTGGCCTCCGGGATGGCCCCGGGTCGCTACCAGATCCTCGCAGCGATCAACGCCGTGCACACCTCAGCCCGCGACGTACGCGACACCGACTGATCGCAGATCGTCGCCCTCTACGACCAGCTCGTCCCCCTCGACCCCTCGCCGATCATCGCCCTCAACCGGGCCATCGCGGCCGCCGAGCTCGACGGCCCGGAGGTGGCACTGGCAGCCGTCGACCGTCTTGAGGACAAGTTGGCCGGCTACCACGCCTACCATGCGACCCGCGCCGACCTGCTGCGCCGGCTGGGCCGCGGTCAGAAGTCGCGCGCGGCGTACGACAAAGCCATCGAGCTTGCCGGCAACACCGCGGAGACCGCCTACCTGACACGCCGCCGCGACCAGCTGGGGTAGCACGTCGCGAACCCGGTCCGGGCTGGTGAACATGTACGTGCCTTTTCGGCCTTAGCCGCAGGGCGCGGTGTTATATGCGCCCTTACTCGTCGTTATGCCCCAGCTGCCCGGTGGGTCGCCGCAGCCATTCCACCTTTGGCCGACGAGTCTGTTGGTTGAATCGTAATAGCTATAGACGTTGAGTACTTGTGGCGAAGGCGTCGGAAGAGTGGGAATCGCCTGGGCCGGGGTTGATGTGAGGATGACGGCCAGCACGCCGAGTGCCGTCGTACCGGCGGCCAGAGTCGCCGCGATGGGACCACGATTGAGTTTCATGGGGTCCTTTCTGAATCGGTCTACTATTAGGCCGTTCCATCCAGTTCCACCCGTTCCATATGTGTTTCATCAGCCTCGTTCCTCCCCGTGCTTGAAGGGTGGGCCAGGAACCGCCGACAGGTCCCGGTCAGCGGCCCAAAGACCCCCGGAGAACGCGAAATCCCGTCCGATCCAAATGATCGGACGGGATCCCGTCAACTTCAGTCCAGCCGTTCAAGAACGGCTCTGGGTGGGGTGTTCACGAGTATGGCTGAGCTGTGTATTCAGGGGGGCAAAGAAGATCGCTTCCCGGCTGATCCGAGATCGTTTCCCAATTCCCCGGACTTCAGGCGAGGTCGAGAATCGGGATCAGTTGCTCCTCCTCATACGTCAGGTGCGCTTCGAGTTCATCGATGAGCCGTTCGATCTCGGCCCGTACCTTCAGCGGATCCACACCGGAAAGGGCCTGCTTCAGCTCTTCCAGGAGTACGGCGATGCGCTCGTGCTCCTTGGCCAGCCGCTCCAAAACCGGAGCGAGCGAGGGATGCCGCTCGGCCAGGCCGGGGAACATCATGGTGTCCTCGCCCGTGTGGTGATGATGCAGCCCCTGGCAGACGGTCAAGCAGTTGATCCTCAGCTGTGCGCCCAGGCCTGGCCGTCCTGAATCGGACAGCTCCTTGCGGATCAGCGCGAGTTCACGGCGGAAGCCGTCGTGCACCAGTATGAGGAACGCACCGCCCGACGGTGCGCTATCCCACCGCGGAGCAGTCACGCGAAGTGCGACGACCGGGATGGTGCGCGTCGTCTTGGCCTGGTAGCCGGCCCAGCCAGGGTCGCCTTCCACCGCGCGGGCGAACGCCGCGTCACGCTCGGCGCCCTCCAGGACCTCCGCCTCGACGTCGAAACTGAAGGCGCCAGTCTCGACGATGGCGCGCGGGTTGGCCTTCAGATTGTGGTACCAGGCCGGGTTGTTCGGCGCTCCCCCGGCGGAGGCGATGACCTGCATACGCCCGGCGCCGTCATGCAGGTAGGCGAGCGGGGTCGTGTGTGGCTTGCCCGAGCGGGCGCCGGTGGTGGTGAGCAGGAGCAGCCTCGCTCCCTCGAAATAGCCACCGACCTGGCCATTGTTGGCGCGGAACTCGTCGATGACCTGCTTGTTGAAATCCATTCTTCTCCATTGGTGGTTCCTGCAGTGCCGTACTGAATGGAGAAGAAGACGGCGGGCCGCGGGCCCGCGCGGCGATCAAGCGTCAGCCGGGCTGCTCTCTGGTGCGTGGCCCAAGGCCGACCCGGCAGTCACGTACGTCACGCTACTTCATCAAGATATTCTCCGCAAAAGTCGCCCGCCTCAGGGCAGCGGGACGACGTAGGAATCGACGCGGGCGATAAGTCCGTCGCGGAACGTGAACAGGTCGTTGAAGGCGAACCGGAATCGGCCGTGGTCGACGCTGGTGCCGCGGCCCTCGCCGGTGGTGACGACGACCGGGCCGTCCTCGTGGATACGCTGGACGTCGAGTTCGGGGCTGCCGGTGAACCCCGGATTCTCGATCTCGCCGTCGAACTCCGCCTTGCCGCGGGTGGTCCGGTGGCCGTGGATGACCCACTCGACGTCGTCGGTGAGGGTCGCGAGGATTCGTGGGTGGTCGCTTGTCCGGAATCCTGCGAAGTACTCCGCGACGAGGTCGCGCTGGGTGTGCTGCGTCATGGTGTGCTCCGTTCTGGGGTGGTGTCGCGGTGCTGCAGATGTACGGCGAGGGCGTCGAGGATCGAGGCGAGCCCGTCGGCCGCTTGGGCCGTCCGAAGCTCAGGGGGAAGCCGACGCTGGTGGACCGTGAGATCCGTGCCGCCGCCCGCGGGGTGGACCTTGACGGTTGTGCGGAGGCCGGTGAGAGGCTCGTCGAACACGAGTTCGTGCGGTGCGGCGACGCTCACGTAGACGAATCGAAGCCGGCGGGTCGCGCCGTCCGGCGCGCGGGTGTCGAGCGCGAACTCTCCCCCGGGACGCAGGTCGACGGTCACGGACTCGGGCGGCACAGTGGCGTGCGAACCGCCCCAGAATGCCGCGATGCTTGCCGGTGAGGTGAAGGCGGCCCAGACGCGTTCGGGTTCCGCCGGGAGGTGGCGCCTGGCGATCAGTTCGTCGCCGCGGAGCTCTGCGCCGGCGGTCAACGGACCGCTCCGCCATCAGTGAGGTGTTGCTCAAGGGCGGCAAGCCGGTCGTTCCAGGCGTGACGCTGGTCGTCGATCCACGTGCTGAGCAGTGACAACTGATCGACCCGCAGCCGGCAGGGGCGCCTGGTGCCCTCGCGCCGCTGCTCGACCAGGCCACACCGCCGCAGGACACCGACGTGGTGGGAGATCGCCTGTGGGGTCAGGTCGAACGGTTCGGCGAGTTCCCCAACCGTGGCGTCACCCCGCGCGAGACGAGTGACCAAGGCGCGACGGACGGGATCACCGAGAGCGGCGAAGGCCGAGTCGAGGTCCGGCCCGGGGGCCACGAGTGAGGGGAACATGGGTTCACCTTAGCGCAAACGGTCATTTGCGCAAACAATCGTTTTCAAAGAGGAACCCGCCGGGCCGAGGCATCCAGCCGAGCTGTCAGGCCCGGACTCGCGCCACGAGGCTGATGCGGAAGGCCCCGAATCCGCTGGGATCCGGGGCCTTCTTCGGTTTGGCCGCTACTCGGTGGCGGACGGTCCGCACGGGTCCGTCGCCGTACCAGAACGAGAAGGCGCTAAGCCTGGAAGCGCACTACCGTAGACCCGTGTCCACGGCGGTCATCAATGTGCCGGTGTCGCCGGACATCTCCCAGATCATCGCGCCGAGCAGGTTCCTGCTCCGCAGCCAGGCGGTCTTCCTCCCGATGGACCAGGCGTCGTCGAAGGTCCACCACTGCCCGCCGTTGCCGGTGTGGCAGAAGGTGGCGACCGCCTGCTCGTCATGCCGGACGGTACAGCCGGGGACTCCGGCGATCAGGTTGGAGTATCCGCGGGTGCCCGCCTCCTCGGCGAACTGGCCCGGGGCCGCCCCGGTCGCGGTCTGCCATTCGCCGAACTTCCCGCCGTCGGGGGCGCCCTGCCAGCCCCGCCCGTAGAAGGCCAGGCCGATGGTGAGTTTCCGCGGGTTGACCCCGGCGTTGGTGTAGACGTTGATCGCGTTCTCCACGCTGAAGTGGAAGTTGTAGGGATCGTCGGTGTCGGCGTACAGGTTGCCCTGGTGCCCGGTCCTGTTCGGCTCCCAGGAGTTGTCGCTGCCCGCGCCGTGGAAGTCGTAGCCCTGGACGTTGAAGATGTCCAGCGACTTGGCGACCTCCGGCAGGTCCCAGCCGGCGGCGATCTTCGCGGGGTCGGCCGGGGTGAAGGCGGTGAGCTGGTAGCGCTTGCCGGTCTGCGCGCCCAGCGCGTCCAGCTGGCGCCGGAACTCGGCGATCAGCAGGGTGTTGTTGGCCTTGTCGGCCGGGCTGACATGGTTACCGGCGTGGCCTTCCGCGCCTGGCCACTCCCAGTCCAGGTCGATGCCGTCGAAGATACCGGCCGCCGTGCCCGGTCCCCCGGCTCCGCCCGCGACCGGCAGGTTGCCCTTGATGTAGATGTCGATGCAGGAGCTGACGAACTTCTTGCGCGCGGCGTCGGTGGCTGCCACGTCGGAGAAGTACTTGGAGTAGGTCCAGCCGCCCAGGGAGATCAGCACCTTCAGCTGCGGGTGCTTGGCCTTGAGCTTCCTGAGCTGGTTGAAGTTGCCGCGGAGCGGCTCCCACCCGGTGTCGGCGACGCCGTCCACGGACTGGGCGGCGCTGAACGGACGCCCGTAGTCGGCATCCGCGTCGCCCGCCCTGTCCCCCTGGTTGGGATCCTGCGGGTTGGCCGTGGTGCCCCTGGTCACCCCTTGCAGGCAGGTCAGGTTGACCGGGTCGATGTTGCCGAAGGCGTAGTTGAGGTGGGTGAGCTTGGCCGCCGCCCCGCTGGTGTCGAGGTTGCGGACGAAGTACTGCCGCCCATAGATACCCCACTGCACGAAGTATCCGACCCTGGCGTACCCAGCCTCCACGATGTCGGCGGTGGTGGCCTTCCCCGCCACGCTGGCCGCGGACAGGTTGTCATAGAGGTCGCGCGCTCTGATCGTGAAGGTGTACTCGGTGGACGGCGAGAGCCCGGTGACCGTGGCCGTGGTGCCGATGACCGCGGCGGCCACTGTGCCGCCCACCAGGACGTCGTAGCCTGCGACGCCGGTGTTGTCGGTGGAGGCGGTCCAGGCCAGCGTGACGCTCCCGGAGGTCCTGGCCGTGCTCCGCGGGTTCCCCGGCACGCTCGGCGGTTGCGTGTCATCGGCCGGATTGTTGGTACGGACGTTCAGGGCGGCACTGGCTGCCGACAGCGTGCCCTTCCGGTCCTTCGCTTTGACGGTGAAAGTGTAGGCGGTGTTCGGGTTCAGCCCGGTGACGGTGGCCGAGGTGCCGGTGGTGGTCACTGTGGCCGGGCCGCCGTACACCTCATAGCCGGTGATCGGCAGGCTGCCCGGCGTCGCCGCCGTCCAGGCCAGCGTGACCGTCCGGGTGGTCTTGACCGGCGAGGTCAGGCTGCCGGGCGCGCCGGGCGGTGTGTCGGCGGACCCGTCGCAGTTCACGTCGTTGATCCGGCAGTTGGTCGCCTGCGCGCCCGCCGTACTGAGCGTGAACGACGGGCTGTACGGCTCGGTGCTGCGACCGGGCTGGATTGTTCCGTTGTAGTGGGCGGGGGTGAGGCTGACCGTACGCCCGTTCTGGCTGATCGAGCCGTGCTGGGCGTTGCTCGCCGTGACCCCGGCGGGCAGGTCGAAGACGATCGACCAGCCGGTCAGCGCGGTCGCGGCATTGTTGGTGATGACGAAGGTGGCGGAGGTGCCGGTCGCGGTGTACTCGGCCACGACCGGGGGCGGTGGGGGAGGTGGGTCGCCGGTGCCGTCGCAGGCCGCGCCCGCGATCGTGCAGGAGGTTGGGCTGACGGGGGAGCTGAGGGTGAACGACGGGCTGTACGGCTCGGTGTTGCGCCCGGGTTGGAGGGTGGCGATGTAGTACGCCGGGGTGAGTTTGACCCGCGTCCCCGTCTGCGTGGTGGTGGCGTGCTGCGCGTTGCTGACGGTGACCCCTGCGGGCAAGTCGAAGATGATCGACCAGCCGCTGACCGCGGTGGTTCCCGGATTGGCGACCACGAACTTGCCGGCGTTGCCCGACAGGCTGAAGGTCGCGATGAGCCGGGAGGCCGCGTGCGCGGGTGTGCTGGCCAGGACGGCGGTGACAACCAGTCCCAGGAGGAGAGAAACGAGTCTGCGCACGTGGGGAACCTTTCTAAAAGGAAAGTTTCCTAAAAGTTCGAGCGTAGACCCGGGCAGACGGGAGGTAAAGACCCAACCGAGCCGGCGAGAGGGGGCAGCGCCCGGCGAGCAAAATCTTCCGAGCTTCTCCGAAGTTTTCGTTATCCACCGGTGACCTGCGGGTCTCCTATGTGGCGGCGCGTGCGAGCGCCGCCGAACGTCCCCTCCACGTTTCCTCAACAGGACAAGGACCCCATTCACCATGAGCACAACCGCCTCGCGCGGCATCCGAGCCGGACGCGCGTTCGACCTACGTCAGGTCCGCCGCGTTGCGCTGGCCTGTGTCCTTGCCGGCCTCCTGGGTACCTCCGTGGTGAGCGTCGCCTCCCCGGCCACCGCGGCCGAGGTGCCCCTCTCGCAGGGCCGTACCGCCATCGCCTCCTCGGCGGAGCGTGGTGACCTGTCGCCCGCGGCCGCCTTCGACGGCAAGACCGGCACCCGCTGGTCCAGCAAGTTCAGCGACCCGCAGTGGCTCGCGGTCGACCTCGGCAAGTCCACCGCCATCAAGAAGATCGTCATCAACTGGGAGAACGCCTACGCCACGGCGTTCCAGATCCAAACCGCCGCCAGCAGTAGCGACCCCTGGAAGACGGTGTACAACACCACGGCGGGCAAGGGCGGCGTCCAGACCATCAACGTCTCGGCCACCGGCCGGTTCGTACGGCTGTACGCGACCAAGCGGTCCACCCGGTACGGCGTCTCACTGTGGGAGTTCCAGGTCTTCGGCACCGGCTCGGGCACCTCGACCCCGACCCCGACTCCGACCAAGCCGGCTGAGCCGACGCCCAGCGCCACCCCGACCACCGGCACGCCTGCCGCCGGCTGGGTGCCGGTGAACCAGGCCGAATGGAAGAAGGCCCTGGACGCGTACAACAAGGTCGCACCCCAGACGGTCCCCGCGAACATCGTCAGAGTCCCCGAGTTCCACACCAACTGCACCGTGGCCAACGAGGCCAAGGACGACCCGATCGTGCTGCCCGGCCTGCCCGGCGCCTCCCACCTGCACACCTTCTTCGGCCCGAAGGTGTCGGCGAACACCACGACGGAGGACCTGCTCAAGAGCACCACGACCTGCGACGCTCCTGGGGACAACAGCGCCTACTGGGCGCCGACCCTGCTGAAGAACGGCAAGCCGGTCCCGATGAAGAACTTCCGCGTGTACTACGGCTCCCGACTCAAGGACCCGGCGGTCGTCGTGCCGTTCCCGCCGGGCATGCGCCTGGTGCAGGGCGACGCGAAGCGGCAGGTGGCGACGCCGAAGGGCGCCTCCGGCCAGTTCTGGTGCGCCGGCAGCGCGGAGACCGGCCGCAGCGCCGACGGCAACTGGCCCGTCTGCGCCCCGGGCGGCAACCTGATCTACCAGCTGACGTTCCAGGACTGCTGGGACGGCAAGCACATCGACTCGCCCGACCACAAGTCGCACATGGGTCCGGCCAAGGACGGCAAGTGCTCCGGCGCCTACCCGGTCGCGCTCCCCAACATCTCGCTCATGCTCGGCTACGACTCCCTCGGCGGTGACGGCCTGGCGCTGTCGTCGGGCATGGCGTCCTCGATTCACGGCGACTTCATGAACGCGTGGAAGCCGGAGACCCTCGGCGCGCTCGTGAAGATCTGCATCAACCAGAAGGCCAAGTGCGGCACCACGCCGGGCTGGGGCCGCTGACACTTCTGCATTGCGTGCCGTGCCGGGATCCCGCGTTCCGCGGGGCTACCGGCACGGCACGCGTGGCCGTGATATATCAACGGCTGCGCCGCCCGGCACGCCACGTTTGACAGAGACCAAGCGTGACAGAGGTAGCGGCAATCGCGCGCGCCGCCGAAACGCTCGTCCCGGGCTGCGCCTGTGATCTGCACCCGATCAGCCAACCGGCTCAGGTTCACTGATCGCCGGGCGGAGCGGATTCCGCCCGGCGATCAGCTCGTTCACGTGATGCTCATCGGACGGTGACCCGGTCGCCGGCTGGTGCGCTGACTGGCGAGTTCTTCACCAGATAGGTGGCCAGGGCCCCTCTGTCGTCCGGGCCGCCGCGATAGACGCCGGTGGCTCCGGGCCATCGGGGGAAACCTTCATAGCCGCCCACCAGGATGTAGTTGGCCGCGATTCTGAGGACCTGGTCGTCGGTCACCGGAACGCCGTTCAATGTCATCTCGGTGACAGCGCCGCCCTCCAATGTGTAGCGGAGCGAGGACGACGGCGTGAGCACCCAGCCCTGCGCATTCGGGTGGGCGAGGACGGACTTCAGCGCGGCGCCAGTGACCGCCCACACGTCCACCGCGAACCCGGCCGGAAGCGTCGCGAACACCTCCTCGTAGGTGACCGGGCCCGCGTCGAGGTCCAGGTGGAATCCGTACCTGCTGACCAGGGCGGCCTCCGCGCCCGACCGGGCCTGAACCGCGTCGAGGTTGGCGTCGGCGACCAGTTCGGCCAGCGGGCCGCCGCTGGCCGTCCGGACGATGGGCTCGGAGGTCTCGCCGAAGGTGTCGTCCGCGTCGGCCATACCGCACTCGAAGTAGTAGAGCGTATTGGACATGAGACCGTCGGGCTGCCTGAGCTCGATTTGGACCGACGTCTGACCTGGCGTCGGTGTCTCGAAGTCCCATTCCCAGTCGAGCGTCGCGAGCAGGGCGGTGAAGGGCGGCCCGGGCGGCCCTGGTATACGTCCTCAACCCCAGCGGGTAAGCGCATGCCGATGGGCGAGGCATTGGCGGGCTTCGATGGTGATGTCGTCGGCTTGGACGACGGTCGACTGCGAGGGCAGATTTCTGCCAGCTGGCCACTGCCGCACGGTCGATGATGACCGTGATGACCACATCATCAACAGCGGCCCGCAGCGCCGGGCCAGTCATTTCAAGCCAGGCCGACATGGTGGCTTCGGTCCACCGGCACCTCCAGAACGGTGGCGTGGGCACCGCCCGCGTCGATGAGGTGATCTTCCAGAGTGGGGCCGGCGACGGTCAGCCCGTGGCGGTGCAGCCAGTCGAACAGCTCCTCCCCAGCGCGGACGACACCAATCGAGGAGGGGACGACGGCGCGTACGACGGCGCGGGCGGGCAGAATGAGTTGCTCGCCGCCCCGATCGGTGGTCACCGCTGCGGCGAAGCCGCCCGTCGGATGTCCGCTGAGCCAGGTCAGCAAGGTCGACGGCGATACCGTCGCGCAGATGACGGCCAGCTCGGATGCGTGCTCGAGACGCAGGCGGCGTACGCGCAGGCGGCGCGGCCCCACCGTGGTCTGCTGAGGCAGTATCGATATGGGCGTCATGAGGTGATCCTCAGCCTGAGCAGCGGTCGCGGCCAATGCGGCGATGTCGCGGTGGAGACTCGTCACATTTTCGGCCAAGGCCTGCCGTAGCTGTGCCTCGGGCGCGTCAAGTAGATCGGTGATCCGGCGTAACGGCAGGCCGAGGCGTTGTAGTCCCCGAATGCGCTCCAGCCGGCACAACTCGGCCACGCCGTACCAGCGATAACCCGTAACCCGATCCACCGCGGCGGGCACGAGCAGCCCGATCTTGTCGTAGTGGCGCAGGGTGCGTTGGGATACGCCGGCCATCCGCGCCAGTTGACCAATCCGCCACATGACGACTCCCTGTCCTCAGCGTGTTGACCTTCTCCCTGTGTCAGGGTTCTACCGTCACCATCCATGACTGATCTGAACCCCGGGGCCCGGCTTACCGGTGTCCTGCTGCTGATCTCGCTGGTGGCCATGATTGCCGGTGCGGCCATCGTGGTGCCATCGGGGCTGACCCTGAATCCGGCCGACCCCGATGCCGCGCTCGCCGCGGTGGGCGAGCAGGTTGGGCTGCACCTGACCGAACTGGCCTTCGACGTGCTGGGCTGGCTGGGGTTGACCGCGGCCGGGCTGGTCATGGCCGCGAGCCCGCACGTCGCGCCCAGGCCGCACCTGGTGGTGCTCGCCGGTGGGCTACTGGCCGCCGCCGGGCTGGCGGGACTGCTTCACGACGCCGGGAACCTGGCGCTGACCCGTCTGAGCACCGATCCGGTCATGCCGACCACCGCCACTGTGGCCACGTCGTTGCTGCTCACCGCCAAGTGGACGGTCAACCTGGCAGGGTTGCTCTGGGTCGCCGCCACAACGACCACCGCGGTGGGCGTCCCCATGCCCAGCGGGCTTCGCGGGGCCGGCGCCATCGCGGCGCTCTGCGGCCTGGCCGCAGTCGCGCTGCCGTGGACGACCGGGGCCGATAACCCGTCGGAGGCATCGGAGCAGCTCGGATACGCCCTCTACCTGCCGATCATGATCTGGTACGGCGTAGTGGGCTGGCGCTATCTGCGGAGGCAGTGAGCGGCGCACGTGGCGGCATGGGTGCGTGCCCGCCCTGATCAGGGCACGCCGATCCTCCCTGCTGCACAACAAGCAGGGCCCCGACGGCACCAGGCCCGAACTCGGCAGAACCAGGCTCAGAATCCCCTGAAACGACAAGATCCCGCCCGATCAGCAAGATCAGACGGGATCCCGTCAACGTCAGTCGAGCCATCTCAAGAACGGCCCTGGGTGGAGCTCACGCTCGCCTACTCGAACTACCGGCGACCGTAACTGTGGAGTGGCAGGACCGCATAGGGCGAAAATCGTCACCGCCGATCAGCGTTCGCAGACGATGCCGTCGCCATCGCGGCCCTGGTACCACACGTATTCAGGGTCGCGGCCCTTGACGTAGCTCGCGCAGGACCGTGTCCAGGGTGGTGGGCCGGCGGCCGAGCAGGGTGGTCAGGGTCGGGTCTACCGTGGCGAATTCGCCGGCGCGGCTGGCGGCGAAGATGCCCAGTACCTGGTCTGCGGCCTCAGCGGGAACACCACGGCCGATCAGCTGCCCCCGGAACTGGTCGTCGGGTGCGACGGTCCTGGTGATGGTGCGGCCGGTGGCCTGGGTGGCGAGCTTGGCGACGTCGTCCAAGGTGAACGCCTGGGTCGCGGTGAGCGGTGGGGTGGGCCCGTCGAAGCGACCTTCCTCGGCCAGGATCGTGGCGGCCGCGTCGGCGAGGTCGGCGTGCGCCGTCCAGCTCACCGGCCCGTCAACGGGGAGCGCGATCTCTCCGCCGGTGGCCAGGACCGGATTGAGGAACTGCACCGTGCTGGTGGCGTAGAAGCCGTTGCGCAGTGAGGTGAACGGCACGCCGCAGGCACGCAGTGCGTCCTCGGTGGCGGCGTGGTCGCGGCAGGCCTGGAAGTGGGAGGACGCGTCGGCACCCATGTGGCTGGTGTAGAGGATGCGGCGGGCGCCCGCCGCGACGGCCCCATCGATGGCGGTTCGGTGCTGCTGTACGGCCTGTTCGCCCATCTTGTCGACGGAGACGATGAGCACCTGTGTGGCGCCCTCGAAGGCGTGGGCGAGCCCGTCGGAGTCGGTGAAGCTACCCTGCCGCACCCGTACCCCTTGGTCGGCGAGCTCCTGCGCTTTCTGCGGGTCGCGGACACTGACCCCGATCTGGTTCGCCGGGACACGTGTCAGCAGCCGCTCGACGATCTGGCGCCCGAGTTGTCCGGTCGCTCCGGTCACGATGATCATTGATCCTCCAATGATTCCAATGGAAACAAACTCATGTTAACATCGGAAATTATCGATGGAACCAAGATAGTGGTAACGTTGATATATGCCATCTCGCGACCAGGAGCAGACCCGCCGGCGCGTCATCGAGGCCACGATCGAGCTGCTGACGCGCGAGGGCCGCGACGCGGTCACCACCCGCGCCGTCGCTTTGGCGGCCGGTCTTCAGCCGCCGGCCATCTACCGTCTGTTCGGCGATAAGGACGGGCTGCTCGACGCGATCGCCGAGCACGGCTTCGCCACGTTCCTGGCAAGCAAGAGCCTCGACCTCGACCCACGAGACCCCATCGAAGACCTGAAGGCAGGCTGGGACTTGGCGGTTGAATTCGGTTTGGCCAATCCCGCGCTGTACGTGCTGATGTACGCCGACCCCACCAAACCCGCCTCGGCCGCGTTCACGGCGGGCATGGAGATCCTGATGGGCCGTATCCGGCGCCTTGCCGCCGCCGGCTGGCTCCGCGTGGATGAGGAACTCGCCGCCGCGATCATCCACGCCACCGCGCGCGGCGCCGTACTGACCTGGCTGTCCCTGCCCGAGGACCGGCGCGACCCCGCTTTGCTGACCACCCTTCGCGAGTCGATGCTCACCGCCGTCACCAACCACGAACCGGCAACTCAGGAGGCCGGCCCGATCGGCGCCGCTCGCGCTCTGCGCGCCGCCTTGCCCGAACAGACCGCCCTGAGCGACGGCGAGCAGCACCTGCTGGAGGAATGGCTAGACCGCCTCACCCTCGGCCGGTAACGACGTCCACGAACCGTTGGAAGTAGCGCCCACCACCGTCAGCCTCATGGTCGGCGACCTGTCCCGTCACGGCATCCTGACGCGGGAGGAGGACGATGCCGACCGGCGACGCAGAATCGTCGCGATCGCATCGGACTACGCGGCCCCGATCACCGAGTGGCTTTCTGGCAGCGCCACCGCCTGGACCGAGGTGCTGGCCGCGCTCACGCCCGCTGAACGAGTGACGATCGTAGCCACGATGCGCGCCTACGAAGCCGCCCTGGAGAAGCACACAAGCACCTGATTCGGGTTACCGGACCCGACCGCGGCAACTTCATCGCCACTGCTTGCGCAGTGCACCGGGGCGGACGCCGCCCCGCGTTCACTGCCTCGCCGCTGACGGCAAGTCCCGCGAAATCACTCTCCAAGAGGCATGGTGGTGCGCACTAATTTGAGCCAAGTCAGGTCGCACGATCCAGCTCCCGAACTTGTTGGAACAAGTACTAGCTGCGGCTTTCGACGGCGCGTCTCGCACATGTCGCTGGGGGGCGGGCCGAGTTTCCTCCAAGGATGTGTCCTCTGGGGGCCACTTGTCGAAGGTGGTGGCTCTGGTGCCCTTGTGTGAGCCGCTGAGGGCCGTCCGCACCTCCGGTCGTTCTCCGCGACGGGGACGGCTGGTGACGTGATCGCATTCGTTGATGAAAGTTACATCAGCGAACGTACTTCACCACTGTTGATACGAGCGACTCTCTCTCCCGGCCTGCCCGGAACACGGCTGATCCAACGGGGATCCCGTAAGCCCAGGACGCCGCATGGGCGAGTGCGCCGGGCTGTCGGCAACCGATGCGGCGACTGAGCTAACGCCCTTTGACCTGGCCGATCGGGCCCGCGAGTCGCGAGGTCACGCCGTGCGTTTGACAGGCGGAATCTCTCCTTGTCATGGAAGATCACCTGGCGCGTGCGCTGGAGTGGGCGAAGGTGTGCCTGTTCCCTTTCTGTCCACTGTTGCCAGACGCCCCTGTTGGTGCGACATTACCCTCAGACGTCAGTCGGCATACGTCATATGTTTTGGATATCACGATGACCACACCCCGCCTGTCACGGATCTCAGGGCGTCTCATGAGGAGACCTCTCCCTTGCGGAGGCGACCTTCGGTCCGGAAGGGGCCCGGCCCTCCGATCGATGTCCTCAACTGCACGACAGGCGCCACGTCCGCGCAATCGCACACTCCGATGAGTTCCGCTACGGCCGATGTGTTAGCGCGAACATTCTGCCCGGAGCCAGCGAAAGGAACAGAGCGTGAAGTCAGCCTTATCCACCACCGGGAAGGCGTTAGCAGCGCTTACGGTCTTCGTCGCCACTGTGTTGCTGCCGACCTTCGCAGGTGGTGCAGCGGCCTCGGCGGAGACCCAGGCCACCTATTACGTCGCCCCTGACGGCAACGACGCCAACCCCGGAACGATCACGTCACCGTTCAAGACCCTGCAGCGCGCGAGGGACATCGTCCGCACGATAAGCGCTGGCATGACAGGCGACATCTACGTCTATCTTCGCGGGGGCACTTATTCGGTCGGCAGCACCATCGACTTCACGCCGGCCGACTCCGGCACGAATGGTTTCCGGGTCATCTACGCCGCGTACCAGAACGAGACGCCGATCCTCAGCGGAGGCGTTCAGGTAACCGGATGGACGCAGCACAGCGGTAACATCTGGAAAGCCTCGCTGAATCGCAGCAACAAGCTCCGCGCGCTCTATGTCAACGACAAGCGAACGTTCATGGCCTCGAAGACCATAAGCTCGGCGGGGTGCTACGGAACCTACAACATCACGGCGGGACAGGCGTCGTGGGCGTGGGAATCGGGTTCGCAGTGCGCCGGATCGAAGTACAGCCTGAGTGACTTCCCCGCTGTCCCAAACAATCAGGACGACATCGAAATAGAAACAGGGACGACCTGGACCACGGCCATCGTTGGAGTCCGGCAGGTCACCTCTGACAGTTCGAACCGTATCGCGCTGTTCCAGCAGCCGGGAGCGGCTATCGCCCAGGGCGCCTTCAACGGGAACGCGCAGGTCGGCGGCACCCACAAGGTCATGAACGCCTACGAGTTCCTGGACACGCCGGGCGAATTCTTCTTCGACAAGACGAGCAAGACGCTGTACTACTACAAGGCGAGCTCCGAGAACATGTCGACGGCGACCGTTTTCGCTCCGAACAACGTGTCCACCCTTCTCAAGGTCGCCGGCACCTCCACAAGCGCTCGCGCCCGGAACATCACCTTCTCGGGCCTCACGGTTCAGCACTCCGACTGGAATCTGTTCAACGTGGCCGGCTCGGTGCTCAAGCAGGCCCAGCAGGGCAACCTCGGCGCGCTCGCCTATGCCAGGCAGAACTTCCACGTCTATTACTACCGCAATGTCGACACGGCGCCCGGCATCATTCAGATCGAGAACGCCGACGGGCTCGTCCTGCAGAACAACCGGATCCAGCACACCGGCGTCGACGGAATCAACATAGTCAACGACGTGGTGAACACGCAGCTGATCGGAAACTACACGAACGACATCGCCGGATCCGCCATCACCGTGGGCCATCCTCAGCATGTCTACATCGGTGACTACACCTCGTCGAATCGCGAGAAGTATTCCGCCCAGGTCGAAGGAGCACCCAAGAACATCGAGATAAAGAACAACTACATTTACGACAGTGCGGTGCTGTTCAACGGGCACAGCCCCATCTCGGCGTACTTCGCCGACGGCCTGTCCATTCAGCGCAATCGCATCGAGAAATCCCCATGGTCCGGTGTGACGCTCGGCTGGGGATGGTGGAACTTCGATGGATCGTCAGGCTCGATCGTGCCCAACCGGCCGACCACCACGGCGAAGAACAACACCATCGGCTACAACCACTTCATCGACACGGTGCAGCGCTTGAGCGACACGGCTCCCGTCTACACGCTGGGCAACCAGCCGGGAACCACGATCACCAACAACTATATGCAGGGCGTCCCGTCCGGTCACAAGTACGGACTCCACCCGGACGAAGGCTCGGGAAACATGGTTTTCCGCGACAATGTCCTGAGCGTGGACAAGAACATCACGTGGCTCATCAACTCCGACGACTTCGGGCGTAAGCACGATCTGAGCATCACGCAGACATACGGGCCGATCAACAAGGTCTCCAACAAGAACCTGCCGAACAGCACGATCCAGGACATCCTCGTGTCTTCCGACTATGTCTGGCCGGCGCCGGCGTATGGCATCGCCGTGAACTCCGGACTTGAGGACGCGTACAGGAACATAATCCCGCAGAGCAATCTCTCTCTGCAGGACTATGTCCTGCCCGCCAGCACGTTCATCAGCAGCGGTACGACCTCGATCCCCATCCGCAGCACCGGCGACGCGGGCAAGACCGTCTGGCTGGCTCCCTCGGGTACGACCTCCTTCGCCGTCGGCAATACGATGACCAGAGCAAGCGGAACCGCGACCTCCATCGCCGTCCCGACGTCGGCCGGTGAGTACCGCCTCTACGTGGTGGACGCCCAGGGGAACCGATCGGCCGAGTCGAAGTCGCTCGTCAGGCAGGGAAGCGGCAGCAGCGGGGGCGGCCAGCAGATCGTCGGTGGCCAGTCGAGCCGATGTGTGGACATTGCCGGCGGCTCGTCCACCAACGGCACCCAGGCGCAACTGTGGGACTGCGGCAGCGGCACCAACCAGCGGTTGACGTACACGTCCGGCAAGCAGCTGCAGGTGTTCGGCAACAAGTGCCTGGACGCCAACGGCCAGGGCACCTCGAACGGCACTCAGGTGATCATCTGGGACTGCAACGGACAGACAAACCAGCAGTGGAACGTCAACTCCAACGGCACCATCACCGGTGTGCAGTCCGGGCTGTGCCTGGACGCCTTCGGCGGCGGCACCGCCAACGGCACGAGGATCATCCTGTGGTCCTGCAACGGCGGCTCGAACCAGCAGTGGAGCCTGCGCAGCTGACGTGAGGTCCTACCGGCCGCGGACGGTCACCCCCGCACCGCCCGCGGCCCACCCTCCCGGTCATGTCTTCCTTGTGGACGATTCAACTACGAAGCTGCCCATCCCCGGCTCCGTTCGTACCGACCCCTCTTGTCTCAGAGCACGATAGACCTTCTGGCCTGTGGCCGTGGCAATGCCGTAGATCTCGTGTGGCCCAAGGACGGATGGCCAGCCCAGAGCCCTCGTATCGCCAAGGTGAACCACGTACGCGTAGTCGTCTGAAGCCGACGATGGCGACAAGTGGTTGAAGGCTTGACCAGCCCTCATCACCCGGAAACACCTCGTCGGGCGCGCCACCAGCTTGTCTCCTGGCCCGATATACATCCATCGGAATAGGAGGGCGCCTGGTGGTTGGATTGGTTTGCATTCCACCATCCGAGCGAAGCGAGAGCCTCCTGAGCGAAGCGAGGCCTTTCCAGGGAGCGCGAGGGGGCGAAAGCCCTTCGTATCGGGGGGTTCGGGGGGTCGTCCCCCCGTGTGGAGGAACGAGAACGAGTGAGTGGAGCTATGGGGATTTGAACCCCAGACCCCTTCGATGCGAAACCACTTGCGCAGCGTGCACTGTCCGGCCTGAAGGGCCTTTGACCTGGCGATACAGTCCCTCCATGATCGGCAGTGTCCCCCGGCTGCGTCCCCGTTGTCACCCAGTTCGTCACTCACCGGCAAGCGCTTCCTCGCAGGTCGCGGGGTAGCTGACGCCTCCCCAGCGCGGTCGCCCGATAGCAGGAGACCGACCTCGTGCTCGCCTCCACCGTCGGCATTCAGCTCGACTCGCACAACGTCCGCCACGCCTTCCGGAGGGTCTTCAAGAAGGCGGGCCTGAACGAGAAGGAGCGGACGCCGCGCGAGAACTGCACAGCTTCGTCTCGCTGCTCTCGGACGGCTGCGTGCCCATCGAGAACATCTCGCACCTGGTCGATCACAGCAACACCAAGCTCACCGAACTCGTCTACCGCAAGCAGCTCCGGCCAATGCTCCTGGAGGGCGCGGAGGCCATGGACGCCATCTTCAATGACTAGCAAATCAGTCCAGGACGAAGCCGCTTCCCCGATGAATGGCGGCTTTGTCCTGGGCGAATCTATTCCCTGTCCTTTTCCAGCATCAGCGCAGGCGCATGCGATACAACGCAACTGGAGAGGTGCCTACAAAGGATCTAAGCCGATCGACAGTCGGTTCAGAAGCTCCACTGATTATCGATCTGATGTTTGACAATCAGAGACGAGACCTGGAAGTGCTCCTCAGCGCGCTCGATCTTGTCGTCGTCGACCCCTTCCGGGCCACCCATGAACTCCGCCAGGCCCATAGCTGGAGCCAGCAACTCTGCGGCGAATGCCCGTTCGGCTTGTTGCCGTACTGTGTGTGTCGAGGCGACAAGGAACGGCGCGCCTGGCTGGTGCAGAGTGTGCCAGATTGCCCTCGCCAGCGTGAACCGCCTAGAGCGCGGGTGTTGCTCCCGCCCGAGCACGAGCGCTGGACCGCTTCCGCTCCGACCTGTGCCAAATGCTTGAAGCGTTCGATCAGCCACTTCGAGGATCCGACTACTGACAAGACTGTCAACATCGATCATGTCCGTGACGCCGAGCCCAAGTTCTTGGCGAACCGCCTGAGCGGCGATGTACCCGTGGCTCCACGGCGATCCACCTGAGTGCGAGGGCGAAATTTTGGTGGAAATGAGACCTTTAGCCGCGGGCAACGCCGCGATCTCGCTCCTCGCCGCGACGATCCAATCGAGGTCCTCCCCGATGCGAGCAGGATTGACGATATTGAGGAAATCGGCGAGCAGATCCGGATCATCCGCAAACTCTTGGCTAGATCGCACGATCTCCGCTTCGTATTTGGCCGCGTCTGAATAAGGGTCTAGCCCTAGGCGTGCCGCCGCGAGGCAGTAGTCCGCTTCCTCGGCATCGGTCTGTCGAATGGCTGTCCACTCGTCGGACAGCCGTGTCTCACCAACGCCACAATCACTCAGCCTTTCCAAGACCTGCTCGATGAATTCAGCGAAGGTCCGTCCGAGCTCGGCCGAGTCCACCGTGGCTGAACCGGAAGTTAGGAAGCGGATAGGCCATCCTGCGGGGCGATCCGATCAGGATGCCACGTCAACCTGATATGTGACTCCTCTGGGAGAACGTACAGATCCGGCCAAAAGAACCCGTCTCCTGCGTGGCGGATGCTGTGACGCTGCCGCGATCGACGCGCATCCGCCTCGTTCTCGTTGTGCCGGCTGTCCGCCTGCAAGAACCACCAGTTGTAGGCCAGCCACTCCGCCAACGGGTACAGCGAGACCGCGATCGCACGACGTGAGCTGCTGGACTCCTGATCCTCGACAAGCGTCACACAGTCTTGGCCGACAAAGATCGTCAAGCGAGCGAAGGTCGCGCGGAGCTCGACTGCTTTCATGTGCGGAGCGGCTTCCCACTCCCATTCGATCCGCACTTTGGCTGACTCGGTCACTGCACTCCCTCCGGCCACTCGTCTGGTTTGAGCGGCCACCCTTGTACTGGCCGAGCTCTTGGTTGACCAGACGCCCCTCGTACATAACACCGTCCCGGAGGTGCCAGACATACCTAGGGAAGTCGCCTTCCCACGGCTCGCCGATGTATCCGCTGGCAATGCCCTCGCGCAGCCACGACGTCAGGATTCCAGGATCACCTAATGCCGGGTCGCATTTGGTGGCATCCGCACGTGGGCGCGGCGGACCGGCGAACGAGGGGAAAGTCTTGTGTTCGGGCGAGCCCACATAGGAGGCACGAGCAGCGAGGATCGCTAGGTCGACGCCCGGAGGTACCACGCAAGGGCTCCGCCGCTGTGGCCGTCGTCGTTTGGTGGCTCGCATGGATCCAGTATCCCCGAGATCCCGACAGTTTAGATAAGAGACCATGCTCAGGGGTGATGCTGAGGCCGTGAACGACATCTTCAAGGCGTAGTCACCTAGAAGATCAAAAGACCAGCTCCGATGATCGGAACTGGCCTCTGACGTGGGTGGAGCTATGGGGATTTGAACCCCAGACCCCTTCGATGCGAACTAGATGGCACTGCCTTGCTGACATGCTCCGATGTCAGGTCACGGGCTGGATAACCGTCTGTGGGAGTCCGCTGAAGTCCAGGCAGATCCATAGCGGTTGCTGTACTTCTCGGCTGTACAGCCGTGCGGGAATTCGAGCGTCCCCGGGTCGCGCGTTGCCCGCGACTGGTCGCGGCTCCGCGACCCGCTGCGCGACCGCCCTTACCGGGCCCAACCTGGAGATACGCCTTCAGGGTCGCGGGTCGCGGCGGTCACTACGGGAGGCTGAAAAGCCCATTGGAAGGCCCCCTTGAGCCCATCTCGGCCGCGACCGCGACCTCGCAGTGCGCACGACGGTAGCCAAGCCCACCCGTCGGCGCCACATGAAGCCCGTGGCATCGGGTATGGCTCACGTGGCTACAGAGCTTGAAGTGCTAGCAATTGGCGATGGTACAAACACGTAACGCTACAGGTGAGTTACATCGTCGTATTTCAGCAGTACAACACTTCTGTGCGGTACCCCGACGGTGGCGGCCTGTCCGCC
>NZ_JBDPLV010000051.1:0-87604 GCF_039871605.1 Acrocarpospora sp. B8E8
CCCGATGAGAACCATCTACCGGTGACCCCAACCCGCTGACCGACCGCTCCCGCCTGCACCGGCGGCATCACATCCCGCCGCCGGACGCTGCCGCCTGCCCAGCTGAGGTCCTGTTTTCGGACTAGGCCATACGCTGCAGGGTCTGACGTCCCCATGGCCCGATCGGTGGTTGGGCTTGCCAGTGCTCACTGTGGCTGGGTTCGGGCAGCAGGTGCTCGGTGGGCACAGCCAGACCTCGGTTGAGGGCCACGAGCCCCTCCGGGCATTGCTGCAGGAGTATTCGGCCGTCGGTGCGTTGTTGGGTCAGCGCGCCCGCGCAGCCTCGGACGAAGCGCCGGATGAGGACCGTGTGCAGGGCGTAGGGATCCCCGGCGAGGTTGAGAGCATTGCCGAGGAGGCTCTCGATGTCGGTCTTGCGTGCGATGTTCTGGCGGATGCGTGCTCCGGCGTCGATGACCACTTCCTGGCCCAGGTGCGGCTGCTGGCCGAGCCAGCGATCCCACGAGCGAGGCAAGGCATGGTCGGCGAGCCCGGCACCGTTGAGGGTGATGATAAGCCCGTCGCTGACGGTGAATCCGTGTTCGGTGGCTAGAGCGAACAACGCGGAGCGTTTGGCGGTCATCTCTCCGTACAGGTCTGCGCACGCGCCGAGCCGGACATTCTCGGGCAGTCCTCCGGATGTATAGAGCGGCGCGGAGGCAAGGTGCGGTTGCGGGGATGAGGAGCCGGGCAATGCGGCGGTGACGGGCCGGACCTGCAAGATCCGCAACCCGTGCGCTCGCGTCCACGCCCACTCGAGATCGATGTCATCAGCCGCGCGGCTCGCCTGGCCCGTGGTGTGGGCACCGAAGGGCGTGCAGGACTTCAGACCGGTGGCGGCCTGGGCGACACGGTCATAGGGGGGCGGAGCCTCGCCGGACCGGATGACCAGGGTCGCGGCGTCGGTGCTGCCGTCGACGAGCTGCTCGCCGGTGCCGATGGTGGCCGATACCCACACCTGGCTGTCCCGGGTGAAGGCGACTCCGGCCAGATCGGCATCGACCATGTGCTGAACGATCACCCCCATGCGCGGAGCGGCATTTACGTCTCCAGCGCGCAGGCGGGCCAGCACGGCACGCGGGCTGTAGTAGGAGCGCCAGCAGGCCACCACCGCGTCGGCGACTTCCGCGAGCCCGCGCCTGCGCAGATAGGACTCATAGAGCCCGGCGTAGCTGTGCTGGTGGCCGTCTTCACCCTCGGTGGACGAACGGACCGCGAAGTTCTCATCGGCCACAAGGGCGGCCAGGCCCTGGAGAACATCGGCGGGCAGGCTCAGGCCCGCCAGCGCGGCTTGCAACTGGGTGGGCAGGGCGGCGAGATCGCAGCCCAGTGTCACGGTCAGATCGTGCATGATCGCGGTGAGCCGGGCCAGACGGTCAGTTCCGAGCGCCTGGACGAAGCTGTGGGAGCCGATGCACCAGGCGGGCGGTATCTCGGTGTGAGAGTGAATGCTGGCCAGACGAGCAAACTTCGTGCCGACCACCATCGGGTCGGCGGCCTGAGACTCGGTCAGGCCGATCAAGGTTACGGCAGGCATGTGCGACTCGATTCCAGCGTCGGTGGCTGGCGGCGAAGATCACACGTTCTGCTGGGCCAGCCATTTGTCGGCGACGATCTCGACGTGATGGCGTAGATCGCCGGGATCGGTGGCGGAGGTGTCGATGACCCAATCCGGCTCGATCAGGTCATACCTTCAGGTGGCGTCGCTGTCGGCGACGATGGTGCGATCAGCCCGCGCGTTCATGCGCTGGAGCCGGACCGCATCGGCACAAGTGATGCGGACGAAGTAGAAGCCTGCTTCCCGCAGCGCGTAGTAGTCCGGATCAGCGTCACGCATGTCATCGTTGACGACGATGTCAGCGCTGCTGGCCCACACCCGCCGCAAAAAGTCGCCCGGCAGGAATCCAGGATTGATGCGGCG
This sequence comes from Acrocarpospora sp. B8E8, assembly GCF_039871605.1. NCBI lineage: Bacteria > Bacillati > Actinomycetota > Actinomycetes > Streptosporangiales > Streptosporangiaceae > Acrocarpospora > Acrocarpospora sp. B8E8. The sequence continues at coordinate 1,961 of NZ_JBDPLV010000051.1, forward strand.
AATTTGCGTGGCCAGCGTGCGCAGCAACTCGTTGTCGTGCTCGAAGGCACCGATCTCGGCGTCTGCCCGGCGATAGATGTGTCCCTGCAGCTCATACAGCGGCGCGGCAATCTTGAGCGTCTCCACCCGATATCCGCGCTCGGTGAGCACAGCCGTCAGATGAGCCGCCGCGGTGGACTTCCCCGACCCGGCCAAGCCGTACAGGCAGATCAGCAACAAGTCGGGCAACCCCTTTGGGCCACGCGCGGAGAGGGCAGGCCAAGCGGCTACGGCGGCCGATCAGCCGAGCCGTGAACCAGGCCAATGCCCTGCTCAGCGCTCTTGGACGGACGCAGCCAGCTTAGCTTTGCATCTGGTTCTCGATGGACTTCGCACCGGCCTGGACCAAGAACGCACGTGTCCAGGAGACGAGGTCCTCCCACTGCTCTGCCAGGCCGTCGGCCTCGTGCGGCAAGCGCCGCAAGGTGCGGCTGCGTATGTATTCGACCTCCACCTGAAATAGATCCCCACGGACCGCGCTGAGGTCGATGCATCGGTCAAACATGATCGAGAAGATGTGGCCGGTGTGCAGTGATTCCAGCATCACGTTGTAGCGAATCCGGCGATAACCGCCTTGCCAGGACGACCGGAACTGGATGGCCGCCGCGATCGAGCTCTCCAAGAGCTGCCCGCCATCAGCGTCGGCCTTCTCTGTCGGTGCCATTCTCGTCAGCGCAGACGGCGAACAACTCGCCGACGGCTACTCCCGTGAGAGCGACCCGCATGTCCACGCCGAAGAAAGCGTGCTGAACAAGCTGAGCGGACACGTGGACCTCATGGGCGCGATCATGTATAGCAGCGTGGAACCCTGCACCATCCGCAAGTCCCGACCGCGCCCCTGCACTCAGCTAATCATCTCTGCAGGGATTTCCCGTGTGGTATTCGCCTGGCGGGAACCGGCTCTTCTTGTCGCGAACTGCACCGGAGCCGAAGACCTCGCCGTGGCGGGCATCGACGTAGTGGAGATTTCCGAGTTGAGCTCGTTGGTCGCTGAGGTTAACCGGCACCTCCTCGCGTAACGTCCGGGAAACGTAAGGCGACCGGCTTCAACATTCAGGTCGCCTGCGATCTTGACGGCCGCGTCGTCGCGATAGGGAAGGATCCCGTACCCGGAGCATGCCACGACGCCCACGCATTCCACGCGCCGGTCTTCATCGCGGCGGCGACAGCGGCTATCAAAGCCACGCGGATATCGCTCCGGCCGAGAAGTCGCGCGGCCGGAAGCTGACCGCCGAGCAGAAGCAGAACAATCGGGAAATCAACAGCATCCGCGTAGCCGTGGAACGAGCGATCGCGCATGTGAAAGCTTGGCGTATCTGCTTCTCCCGATACCGAGGGCCCCTCGGCGTACGCCCTGGTGGCCTATCCGAATGGGTCGATCAATCTCAAGATCAACGAATTTCGGGACGCCGACCAGGTCGTACGCGATCTGGCGGAGTTGGGGTGCGTGCCGACGTCGTCTACCTGCCGCTGGGTAAACGTTGCGCGGACGGGCGTGCGCCCTTCGTGGCGGACGACGACACGCCGATCACGTCGGAGATGCTGGCCGACGACGACCCCGCCGCGCAGCGGAAGTACATGGAGTGGGCTTCCCACACCGCTTCGGTCAAGGCGATTCGTCCGAAAGAGGGATAACCATCAATCCGCAGTTCATCAAGCCAGGGCAGATTGTGATGATCGAGGTCGTGGAGAACGTCAGCAAGCCGCCGGGCAGCCCCGGCGTTGAGCGGCTGTTCACGGGTCGCCTCACGCGCGGGCCGGTCCAGCCCTGCCGGATCGTCGACGATCCCGTCGAGTAAAAGCGTGATTGGTGTTGTGCTCGCACTTGATTGCAAGATGGTGAGAGCACAACACCCACATGCGGCAGGATCTTGCGATGCTGAAATCCGGACGGTCCCAGGAACGGAGCAATCTCGGCGATTTGCTTAGGCATGTGCACCTGGAGGGGTCGCTCTCCCGTTCGGCGCTGGCCGAGCGGATGGGGCTGAACCGGAGCACGATCATGGCGTTGACGGCGGAGCTCACCGGCGCGGGGCTGGTTCGGGAGGAGCTGCCCAGGGACACCGGGAGGGCCGGGCGGCCGTCGCTTGTGGTTCGGCCGGAGACCGACCGATTTTATGTGCTGGCCTTTGATGTGCGGGTGGATCGGCTGGTCGCCGCCCGGGTCGGGCTGGGCGGCAAGGTCCTGGACCGGCGGGAGGCGGTGCGCCAGCGGGCGGGGGCCGACCTGGACGATGTCGTCGGGGTGCTTGCGGGGTTCGCGCGTGAGCTGTGCGGGCAGGCGGATTCGGTGTGTGTCGGGATCGGTGCGGCTTACTGCGGCATGATCCGGCCTGGTGATGGCATGGTGCGGTTCGGGCCGGATATGGGCTGGGTGGATCAGGCGTTCGGCACCGAGCTCGGGCAGCGGCTGAGGCTGGGGTTGCCGGTGGCGGTGGGCAACGAAGCTCATCTGGGGGCGCTGGCCGAGCATGAACGCGGCGTGGGTGTCGGTTACCAGAATCTGATCTATCTGCACGGGGACGTCGGAGTCGGCGGCGGGATCATCGTCGGTGGCAAGCTGCTCGACGGGGACGGCGGGTACGGCTGCGAACTCGGCCACATGATCGTGAACCCGTACGACGGGAGGCCGTGCGGCTGCGGCTCGCGGGGGTGCCTGGAGGCCGAGGTGGGGGAGCGGGCGCTGCTGGACGCCGCCGGGCGGTCGGCCGAACTGGTCGGCCACGACGGTATCCGCGCCGTGGTTGACGCCGCTGAGGAAGGGGACGAAGCGGCCAGGGAGGCGCTGCGCCGGATCGGGGACTGGCTCGGTATCGGAGTGGCGAACCTGATCAACCTCTTCAATCCGGGCATGGTCATCTTCGGCGGGATGTTGCCGGACATCTATCGGGGGTCGGCGGCTCAGGTGCACAGCCGGGTGGCGGCCAACGTGCTGGTCATCTCCCGCGAAGCGGTGCAACTGCGCACGGCGGCTCTCGGCGACGACGCCACCCTGATCGGCGCGGCCGAGCTGGCCTTCGCCGAACTCCTGGCCAGCCCGCTGGACGCGCTCGCCCACAGCGCCCTTCGGTAGCTCAACACCAAGTTCACTCAGGCGGCGCGCTCATGGCCCCCTCGATAGCTCGATGCGAAGCCCGCCCACCCCAGGGTGGAAGCGTCGCGAGGCGGGTGACCCGGCCAAGGTTCGTAGCCGGAAATGGATTGGTACTTGTCACCTTTTCAGTAGGTAGTTCTCATACGCTGGATCGGCGACCATGGGTCGGCCGATCGGGGGCATTTACTGAGGGGACAATGCCGCGTGCGAAGCGATGCCTCATTACCCAGTTACGAAAGACTCTTCGGAGAACTCGACTTCCGGGAAGGGGATGCGGCGCGGTCGGTCTACTCGCCGGCCGCCTACCTCAATGACCTGCTCAAACTGCTGCAGGAGACGTTCGACGACACCTCGCTGCTGCGGCGCAGGCCCGATCTTGGGCGCATCCCTCTGGACGCGGAGAACACCTTCACGCTCACCGCGTACCTGGACATCGTCAACGAGGTGCTGGAGGCGCTCGTCGGCGACGCGCCGTACGAGAAGCTGAACGAGCTGAAACACCCGTTCGGGCTGCCGTTCTCGCTGAAGAACGCGCGGCTGGCCACCTACCTGCGCCACCTGGACATCGACCCTGTCCAGTTCTACCGGCTGTTCGCGGCGCGGGTGGACCGGGACACGGTCGCCCGCGAGTATCTCGGGCTGACGCCGGGGGATGTCGAGGTGGTCACCACCGTGCGCGCCGACGACCTCGCGGGGGTCTACGGCCTCGCGCCGGGGGAGACCACGGCCGTGCTCGCCGACGTCGAGCGGTTCCTGGCCGCCACCTCGATGACCGGCGCAGAGCTACGCGAAGTGCTCTACCAGGATCCGCTTCTGGAGCGTTCCCCTGCGACATTCTTCGTGCACCAGGGCAATCAGGTCGTGACCGTCGCCGCCGACGACCGCACCCTCGTCTGGTCCGGCGGGCCGATCCCGGCCGCGTGGTTCGACCGCGCCAACCGTTTCGTACGGCTTGCCCGCCGCACCGGCCTCTCCTTCACCGACCTGGACCTCATCCTCACCTCCTGCTGCGGCAACACCCTCGACACCGCCGCCCTGCGCGCCGCGGCCGCGGCCGTGCACCTGCACCGCGTCCACGACCTGCCCTTCGACACGATCGCCGCGCTGACCGCGCGCACGCTGCCGGTGACCGTGGACGACCTGCCCATCCCGCCCGGCGACCTCCAGAATCCGGACTATCGGCGCCATTTGGCACGATCCATCGACATGGCCGAGGCCGACATCGCCGAGGTTGTCCGGCGTTTCCGCGACCGCTACGCCGACCCGAACGAGACCAGCCCCTTCGACCGGCAACTCGGCCAGGAGGGGCTCTCGCTGCTGCACCGCGTCGGCCGTCTGGTCGACGCGCTCGGCATCTCGGTATCCGAGCTCTTCGGCGTGCTGGCCGCCTTGGAGGCCGACCCGTCGATCCAGCGCTACACGACCTTCCCCGTCCTGCCGGTGATCGAGCCCGGCACCCACGACTGCCATCGCATCCTGGAGGGCACCGACGCCGCCTCCAGCCTCTGGCTGGCCCAGACGCTGCTCGCGGTCGTCGGCTGGATGCGGACCTGGGGTTTCAGTGGCCAGGAGCTGACCGAGATCCTCGGCGAGCCGGCCAAGGCGGAGGCCGAGGACGAGCAGCTCACGGTGCTGGCCGGGATCAGGGACCGGTTCGAGACGGCCGCGCTGTCGCCCGAGCTGTTCGTCTCCGACCGGTTCGACGAGCGGGCCGCGCAGGTCATCCACGACGTGCTCATCTCCTACGAGGACGGTGTCGTCTCGCCGCGCGACGCCCGGCTGCTCCGGCTCGACCGGGCGAAGGCGACGGCCGCGGCGTATGACGCGGTCGCCGATCTCGCCGTGCTGACCCGGGAGGACTTCCTGGGGCTGGGCCTCGACGAGCGGCTGGCCACGAAGATCTTCACCAACCTGGTCATCTCCGGGCTCCTGCAGGCGGACGGCCTGCTCACCGTCGACAGCGTGCCCGACGGGCTGGTGCTCTCCAGCGACTTCGACGCGCTGGGAGCCGACCTGTTCGCGGCTCTGGCCGGGCTCGACGGCGGGTTCTACCCTTCGGACCTGGCGACCCTCATGCCCGACCTGTCCGAGGCCGAGCAGGCCGAGCTGTACGACAACCTGATCTACCACGGCTACCTCGACGAATCCGGCGAGATGCTCGACCCGGACTTCTTCGCCGACCCCGGCAACATCGAGCTGTTCACGGCCAGCGCCGTCCTCGACGACGTGACGGCCGAGGTGCTGGCCGTGCTCCAGGAGCGCATCGACGGCTTCCGGCAGGCCGACATCCCGCTCGACCCGGGGATCTTCGCGGAGCTGCGGCTGACCGAGACCCAGCTGGCCGCGCTCACCGAAAGCCTGCGCTTCAACGGCATCCTGGACCAGCACGACAAGATCACCATCACGGCGCTGGACGTGGCCGAAATCGGCGTCGCGCTGGAGTTCTACCCGATGCGCCGCCCCATCCTGGACGCGCTGAAAGGCCAGGTCGCGGCCACCAAGGCGGAGCTGTACACGGTCACGCCCGGCGACTTCGCCGCGGTCGCCGACGACGTGATGGGGCAGCGGGTCGCCGCCCGGCTCGACGGCACGGTCACCGAGGGAGGCCGGATCCGCGAGGAGGTCAGGGAGCTCTTCACCGACCCGGAGGGCTGGCTCGACCTCGGCGACGGCTTCACCGCGAACGACGGCACGCTCGTGTACCGGCGGATCGTGTCGATCATGGCCGGGCAGGCGCCGTACCGGCTGGATCTGGCGGCGGTCACCGAGCTGGGCTTCGACGACGAGGAGCGGGCCCTGCTGGTCGGCATGCTCGTGGACGCCGGGCATCTCGACGAGGCGCTGGCCGTGCCGGAGGACCGGCTGGCCTACTTCCGGACCATCACCAACGCGCTCGACTTCGCGCTGCCCGGCGTCGAGGACTACAACAAGGACGTCTTCTTCCTGCTGCACGCCGTCGCGAAGGAATTCGCCGCTGGCGTCGCCGAGGTCGTCGACCGGCTCGACGAGCTGGCCGCCCGGCAGCGCCGGGCCGTGCTCGCGGTGCTGCAGGACGTGTTCGGCGTGTCCGCCCCCGCCCTCGAAGCCATCTGTACGGCGGTCACGCCGGACGCGCTCGACATCCTCGTGGCCCCCGCGCTCGCCGAATCCGCCATCGCCGACGACCCGCACTTCCGGCGCTCCTACCGGCGGATCCGCCGATTCGCCCGGCTGGCCGGAAAGTTCGGCCTGGACCCCACCGAGATCCGGGTGGCCTTCCACGACCAGGATCTGGCGGGCAAGTTCCCCGAGCCGCTGGCCCTACCGCCTGGCGTCGACCGTTTCGACGCCCTGCTGACCGGCTGGGACGGCAAGATCTACCTGTTCCAGGGCCAGAGCTATTGGGTCTACTCGGCCACCACATACGCGCTGACGGATCCCCGGCAGAAGCCGCTCACTGAGCTGTCCCCCCGGTTCGTGGGGCTGGCGGGGATAGATGCCGCATTCGTCCAGCCCGAGGGCGCCGAGTGGATTGTCGGCCGGGGCATCGACGGGATCTCCCGGGCGTTCGTCCGGCTCCCCAAGGAGACCCGATGGGCGGCCAAGGAGCAGGTCTGGGGCAAGGTCAGGAACAATTTCGCCGAACCCAAGCGCATCGACAGCGCCTTCGTCGACGTCGAAGGCCGGACGTATCTGTTCTGCGGCGACCAGTACCTGCGCTACTCGGGATCGGACTATTCGGTCGCCGACGAGGGTTACCCCCGCGCGATCACCGAGTGGTGGGAGGGCGACACGCCGCTGCCCGACGCGTTCCGTAAGGCCGTGGACGCGTCGTTCCAGGGCCGCGACGGCCGTACCCACCTGTTCACCGGGGAAAGGTGGCTTTCGGTCGGCGACGCCGAGCAGCCCCTGGTCGAGCGGTGGGGAAGGCTGCGCAACACATTCGCGACCGCGGAACGCATCGACGCGGCCTACGCCGACGAATCGGGTTACCTGCTGTTCGCCGGGAACCAGGTCGTCCGCTACACCGACAGCCTGGAGAACGACGGAGTCCGGGTCGCCGACGGCTACCCGAAGCGGATCGAGGCGTGGCGGCCGGACGTGCCGGTCGAGTTCGAGGGCGCGGTCGAAGCCGCGTTCGCCGACGCGTCCGGGACCGTGCACCTGTTCAAGGACGGCAAGACGGTCGCGCTGGGCGTGACCGGCGGCTCGGTCGGGCCGACCGCCGAGCGGTGGGGAGTGCTCGCGCCCGTCCTGCCGAGCGGCACGGTCGACGCCGCGTTCGTCGGGCTGGACGGCAAGACCTACCTGTTCAGCGGCGACCGCTACCTGCGCTACTCCACGGCCGACTATTCGGTGGTGGATCTCGGCTACCCGCGCGGGATCGCCGGGGACTGGGGCGGCCTCGACCGGGTGGACGCCGCGTTCGTGATGGACGGCGCGACCCACCTGTTCGGCCCGGTCGGCCAGATCCTCGACCTGCCCGCCGACTACGAGGCCGAACTCGGGGCGGGACGGCTGTCGCCCGCGCTGCGCCGCCGCCTCGCCGAGCACGGCGTCACCGTCGCCGCCGACGCGCCGGTCACCGGCCAGTCGCCGCAGTGGCAGGTCACCGCCGACGGGCCGATCCAGCTCACCATCCGCCGCGCCGGCGAGCGCATCAAGGTGTACGGCGACGACACCCCCTTCTACGTGCGCTATTCGACCAGGAACTACACGGTTCCGGACCTGGGATACCCGAAGCCGCTGGCCGACAACTGGTGGAGCCTGCCGGTGACGCTGGCCGACGACCCCGGCTTCGCCCGGATCGACGCGGTGTTCACCGGCCGCGACAACCAGACATACCTGTTCTCCGGGGACCGTTTCGTGGTGTTCGACACCCGGCACCGCTGGTGGTCGGAGCCGCGCACGCTGCGGGATCGCTGGGACAGCATCCCGTTCACGAAGGTGGACGCCGCGTTCGTCGGCAAGGACGGCAAGACGTACGTGTTCTCGGGGGAGCGGTATGTCCGCTACTCCACCGCCGACTACACCGAGGTTGATGATCGTTATCCGGCGACCGTGGCCGCGTTCTGGGGCAATGTCGTCAACGCCATCACCAGGACCGGGCGGGTCGACGCGACGCTGATCATGGACGCGGTCGAGCTCGTCGACGGCGTCGAGGTGACCCGGACCTACACGTACCTGTTCTCGGGTGACCAGTATGTCCGTTACCAGGGCCACGACTACACGACCGTCGAGAACGGCTACCCGCGTGCGATCTCGGCGCTGTCCGGGGAGCCGAGGATGGCCGCGCTCACGACGCCGCTGGATGGTGTGGACGCGGCGTTCGCGGATCGCCGCAACGTCTACCTGTTCCGTGGCGGGCAGTGGCATGTCGTCTCCGACACGCTTTACCGGAAATATGCCGACCTGGATCTGGCTGGGATCTCGTGTGCGTACGTCGAGAACGGCGCGGTCCTCGTCGAAGGCCCTGGCGGATGGCGCAGGCAGTCCGCGCTGGAAGGGCCCGCCGGGTCCACGCCGGTACGGCCGCTGGCGCTGCGCACGGTGCCCGCCGAGTTCCGGTCCGGCCTGGACGCGGTGCTGACCGGCGCGGACGGCACGACATACCTGTTCAAGGGCCCGTCCTGCTACAACACGCGCATCAACCGCGACTACCCTCTCACCGAGGAGTGGGGCCGACCCCGTAACACGATTTATCAGGACAACGTGGTGGATGCCGCGTTCGTGGGCCGGGATGGGAAGACTTATCTGTTCAGTGGCGACCAGTTCGTCACGTACAGCACGAGCGCCGACACCATCGACGGCGAGCCGCGGACGATCAGCGAGCATTGGGGCGGACTCGAGAGCGTCGCCCTCGCCTACGTCAGAAACGGCGTCACCTACCTCTTCGAGCACGCCGACGAGACCGGCATGATGCGACATGTCGTCTACACCGGCGAAGACGGCCCCTACGTGGAGCCCGACCCCGGCTATCCCGCCGCGGCCGACGAGACGTTCTGGAAAGCCCCCGACGGTTTCCCCACACCCGACGCCGTGCTGTTCGAGGGCGACACGATGCTCCTGCTCAGCGGCGAACGCTGCGTGCAGTTCAGCGAGGCCACCGGCCAGTGGTCCTACCCGCGCCCGATCGAGCGCATCTGGCGTGGCTTCGGAAGGGGCCTGGAGCCAGGCGACGGCCTGCGCGCCGCGTTCACGGCTCTCGACGGCGCGACGTATTTCTTCTTCGCCGAGCAGTACGCCCGCTACGCCGACCGAGCATTCGGCCCACTAGCCCCAATTCGGGAACGCTGGGGCAAGTCGGTCAACCCCTTCGTCCCCGACGACGGCACCGGTACGGTCGACGCCGCGATCGTCTTCGGTGACAACACCACATTTCTGTTCTCGGGCAGCCAGTACGTCCGATACACCGGCACCGAGTACCGCTACGTGGACCCCGGCTACCCGAAGCCGATCGCGGCCAACCTGCGCGCCGAACCCGCGTTCGCCCACCTGACCGAGGCGTTCGAGGACGCCGTCGCCGACCGGGGCACCGGCAAGGTGCTGGACGCGGCGGTCGCCAACGGCCGCACGGCCTACCTGGTGGTGGGCGGCGCACTCCATGTCGTCTCGCGCACCCCGACGGCGACGTACGGGATCGACGTCGTCGGCCGGGTCCGCAACACGATCGCCGACCGCAAGAAAGTCGACGCCGCGCTGGTCCGCGACAAGTACACGTTCCTGTTCTCCGGCGACCAGTACGTGCGGTATTCGGGCACCGAGTACACCTACGTGGACGAGGGTTACCCGCGCACGATCGCCCCTTCCCTGGCGGCCGAACTCGGTCTCACAACATTGCCCGAAGAGTTCGAGGACGGCCTCGACGCGGCCTTCCGCGCCGCCGACGGACGGGTCTACCTGTTCAAAGGCACCCGATTCCTCGTCGGCGATTCCGTCCAGCCGGTGACCTCACTCTGGGGAAAGATCCGCAACGAGTTCACCACGAGCCCCACCATCGACGCCGCCTTCGTCTCCCCCACCGGCGAGCTGTACGCCTTCCGCGCCGGCCAGTACATCCGCTACCGCCCAGGCGTACTCGACCTCGTCGAAGAGGGATACCCCCGAACCATCAAGGACGACTGGGGCGACCTACCCGCCTCCTTCGAAGCCGGAATCACCGGCGCTTTCGTCCTGGAAGGCGCCACCTACCTCACCAAGGACGATCAGTACGTCCGTTACACCAGCCGCTACGACGTCCTGGACCGGACCTTCCCGCAGGCATTCCGCCACCGCTGGTCCGACACCGCCGACTACCGCCTGAGCGACGTGCACACGATCGTCCGGTTCGCCGACCTGGCCAGAACCCGGCCAGGGCTGGCCGCTTTGCTCGGGGAGGGTGCCGCGGACCCGTACGAGCGGCTGGCCGGCCTCTTCGGCTGGGACGTGAACGAGCTGCGCTGGGTCAAGCGCAACGCGGGGGTGCTCACCGAGTTCCCGCTGGAAGAAGAGCGCTTCGAGATCGAGTTCGTGCTCAAACTGGTCGAGGTGTTCGCGCTCGCCGCGAAGGCGGGAACCGGGCCATCCCTGCTCTATCCGGATGTGTGGACCCGCGTGTGGTCCCGTACCGACCTGGACGGAGCGGCAGACGCGCTGCTGCGGCTGCTCGAACGCAAGCACAGCCCAGAGGACTGGCTGATCGTCTCCAAGACCATCCACGACGAGCTCAACCTGCTCAAACGCGACGCCCTGCTGCCCGCCGCGCTGCACCTGCACCCCGACATCCAGACAGCAAGGGAGCTCTACGAGCACCTGCTCGTGGACGTCGAGATGGGCGCGGTCGCCACCACCTCGCGCGTCCGCGAGGCCATCGCCGCCACCCAGCTCTACCTGCACCGCTACCTGCTCGACCTGGAACAGGTGACCCCGCCGTTCGGCGTGGACGAGGAGGAGATCAGGCAGAAGATCAGAACCTGGTGGTCGTGGCTGAAGAACTACCGGATCTGGGAGGCCAACCGAAAGGTTTTCCTCTACCCCGAAAACTACATTCGCCCGGAGCTCCGCGACACCAAGACCCCGGCGTTCGAGGAGCTGGAGAACGACCTGCTCCAGGGCGAGATCAATGCCGAGTCGGTGCAGCGCGCCTACAAGCGCTACCTCGACGAGTACACCGAGGTCTCCCGGCTGGCCATCGCCGGCGCCTACGTCTACAGCGAGGACGGCGCCCCCGCCAACACCCGCCGCCTGGTGCTGTTCGGCCGGACCAGGACCGAGCCGCGCCGCTACTACTACCGGGAAGCCGAGTTCCGCGACGGCGAGCGCCTGTCCGCGACGTGGGAGCCGTGGCTGAAGGTCGACACCCAGATCGAGGCCGAGCGGGTCGATCCCGTGCACGCGTTCGGCCGGGTGTTCGCCTTCTGGACCGTCGTCGAGACCATCCCGCCGGAGAACGCCGGCGCCACCACCATCGTCACCAAAGTGGACGGCAACAAGCAGAACGTCGCCGCGCCGCCGCCCAAATACCGGGTCCGGATCTCCTACACCTTCTACAACCTGAACCAGGAATGGGTGGCCGCCCAGGTGCTGCCCCTCGGCCCGGCGGAGGAAGGACCGATCACCGGCGTACGCCTGTTCGTGCAGGCGTCGGCCACCCTCTCCGGCGACACCCACGACTCCATCGTGGTCACCTGCAGCTACACGGTGACCACCCCGACCGGGCCAGTCCTCCGCCAGGTCGCGTTCGCGCTCACCCCCGAGCTGTACGCGGTGCCGGTGCCCCCCGCCGTCGAACCGCCCAGGATCGTCGAACTGTCGAGGATCTTCAAGGAGCCGGTCGAGGACAAGACCCTGGTCCGCTTCAACACCCCCGCCAAGTCCACCGACGGCCCGTGGTTCAGCGTCGACCACAAGGGCGGCAGCCTGCTCTGCCGGCCGATCCTCGTCAACCCGGGCGACGACCCTCCCCTGCTGGAGCTGAAGGGCAACAGCCATCGCCTACCCGCCTGGGAACGCGTCGACGCCGCCTTCGAACTCCCGGACGGCACCCGCTACTTCTTCGACAACCTCGCCCAGCAGTTCCTGGTCACCAAGACCAAGGGCAAGCTGAACACCACCAAGGAGTCCACCCCGGCCCGGTGGGGAGTCCTCAGCAACGCGCTGACCTCGACCGGAATCGTCGACGCAGTGCTCGTACGGAAGGACTTCACCTACCTCTTCTCCGGCCACGAGTACTACCGCTACCGGGGACGGCCGTTCGGCCCCGTCGACCCGGGCTATCCGAAGAGCATCGAATCCAACACCGAGGACCTGCCGCGCTGGTCCAGGATCGACGCCGCGTACACGGCGGCCAACGGCACCGAGTATTTCTTCACGCGCGATCGCGACGGCTACGTCGAGTCGGGCGCGCTCGACCAGCTCAAGCAGGTTAAGGACAAGTGGGCGGTTCCCTCCAAATCCCGCGTCGACGCCGTGCTCGTGCGGCGCAACCAGCTGTTCGTGTTCTTCGGCGAGCACTACCTGCGCTACTCGGGTGAGGGCCGCGCCGACGAGGGCTACCCGAAACGGCTCGCCGACAACGAAGACGGGCTGCCACGCTGGCAGCGCATGGGCGCGGCCGTCAACTACCGCAACACTCCCTACTACTTCGACAACTCCGACGGCAGCTACGTCGTGCAGGGGTCCGGCGGTCTCGAACGGCCGCAATCAAGCCGTGAGCTCGGCCGCATCCCGACCGCGATCACGCGCACGGGGTCCGTCGACGCCGCCTACCTCTCCAACGGGCACCTCTACCTGACCAGCGGCGAGGAGTATGTCCGCTACACGATCGGCGGCGACGGAGCCATCCCGGACGCCATCGACGGCGGCTATCCCAAGTCACTGACCCGCCGCGTTAAGGCCGTCTTCCAGCGCGGCGACGTCCGGTATGTGTTCAGCGGCGGTCTCTACGCGATGCTCGAAGGGTCCCAGGAACTCGACACGCTGAAGCCACAGTCGTTCATCGGCATCGGCGACAACTGGCGGGGGCTGCCGCCCGACTTCCTGACCCGCTTCACGGGCGCGCTGGACGCTCCGGGCGAGCTCTACCTGTTCCTCGGCGATCGTTACGTGGCCAACTCCAAGGGCGCATCGGTCCCCCGGCCATACGAATTCGCCACCCTGCCGCACGAGATCGTGCGGCTCACCTCCAGCACGGCTTTCGAGCTCAACAGGAAGCTGCTCACCCGCGGGGTCCCCGCGCTCCTCGCCCCCGAGACACAGGAGATCAACGAACTGCCCGCGTTCCGGCGGACCGGAGTCGCCGACGCCACCACGATCCTGGTCCAGCCCTGGGTCGCGGACGTTCCCGCCAGCTCGCATCTCGACTTCCAGAGCCCGAGCGGACGCTACTACTGGGAGATCTTCTTCCACGCGCCGCTGCTGATCGCGCAGGCGCTCAACGCGGCTCAGCGCTTCGAGGACGCCCGGCAGTGGTACGAGTACGTCTTCGACCCCACCGAGCAGGACAGATACTGGCGCTTCCTACCGTTCCTCGCGGTCGACGTCCGCGCGCTGGTCGCGGCGTGCAGGGCTGACCTGGAGGCGCTCGGTGGGCAGGCCGCCTCCGTCGCCGGAGTCCTGACCGAGGTGCTGAACGAGGTGGAGGCGGTCGCCCCGGCGTTCGAGCAGGCCCGCCCCCTCACCTCGCAGGAAGCCACGATGCTCGCCACGCTGGCCACGACCAGGCTGAACGCCATCGAAGGCCCGCTCACCGCCCTGCCCGCTTTGCAGGAGAAGGTCAGCATGCTGGGGCGGCTTTACCGGCAGTACGAGCTGATGGGGGACCGGGAGGCGCTGCTCAAGGCGTACCTGGACGATCCGTTCGATCCGCACGCGATCGCCGAACTGCGGCCGACGGCCTACCGGCGGGCGGTCGTGATGGCCTACATCGACAATCTGCTCGACTGGGGCGACATGCTCTTCCGGCAGTACACAATGGAGAGCATCGACGAGGCGCGGATGCTCTACATCTTCGCCTACGACCTGCTGGGGCAACGCCCGGAGGGCATCGGGACGCGTACGCTGCCCGCCACCCTCACCTATGACGAGCTGTGCCGCTGGGAAGGCGGCGAGAACCCCTACGCGGAACGGGTGAGCGCGGGCGGGACCATGCTCGACGGCATGGGCGCCATCCACGGCAGCGTCGCCAACTCCTACTTCTACATCCCCGACAACACCCTGCTGGAGGACTACTGGACCCGGGTCGAGGACCGGCTGCGCAAGATCAGGCAGTCGCTCAACATCCTGGGCGTCAGCCAGCCGCTGCCGCTGTTCGAGCCGCCGGTGGACGTGATGGCGCTGGTGCGGGGCGCGGCCGCCGGGCTCAGCCCTGACCAGGTCACGGCCGGACTGGCGGTGGCGGTGCCGCACTACCGGTTCTCGTTCCTGCATCGGAAGGCGCAGGACCTGGTCGACCGGCTGCGCCAGTTCGGCAACGATCTGCTCGGCGTGCTGGAACGGCGGGACAACGAGGAGCTCACCCTACTCCAGAACCGGCAGGAAGGGACGATCTACGCGCTGACCCGCGGGATCAGGGAGGCGCAGGTCAAGGTCGCCACCGAGAACCTGGCGGAGGCGGAGACGTCGCTGGAGCAGGCGAAGGCGCGGGCCCGCTACTACGAGGACCTGATCGCGGCCGGGCTCACGTCGCTGCAGCAGGCCCAGATCGACACGATGACCGCTGCCGCGATCTCGCACTTCGTCTCCAGCGGCCTCAAGATCGGCTCGGCGATCGCGTTCGCGTTGCCCCAGGTCCTGGCGGGGCCGTTCATCATGGGCACCGAGATCGGTGGCGAGCAGGTCGGCGAGGCGCTCGACAAGGGCGCCGAGGTCGCCGAATCACTCGGTGAGGCGCTCAGCGTCCTGGGTGAGCTGTACGGCGTGCGGGTCGAGCAGGAACGGCAGGAAGGCGACTGGAAATATCAGCTCATGATGGCCGAGTCCGACATCGTGCAGCTCGGACACCAGGTCGCCGGAGCCGGACACCAGGTCGCCATCGCGCAGCGCGAACTGGAGATCATCAACCAGGAGATCGCGCACAACAAGGCGGTCGCCTCGTTCCTCACTGACAAGTTCACCAACGCCCAGCTTTATCAGTGGATGTCGGGGCGATTGTCGGGGCTGTTCTTCCAGTCGTACAACATGGCCCACGAGATGGCGAAGTCCGCCGAACGCGCGTACCAGTACGAGCGGGGTGTCAACGACGCCTTCATCCAGCCGGTCTACTGGGAGAGCCGCCGCAACGGCCTGCTCGCGGGCGAGACCCTCAGCGTCGACCTGGAACGGCTCGGCAAGGCCTACGTCGACAACGACAGCCGGGGACTGGAGATCACCAAGCGGGTGTCGCTGCTGCAACTCGACCCGCTCGCCGTGCTCGCCCTGAGGAACGAGGGCCGCTGCGAGTTCGCCTTCACCGAGGCGCTGTTCGCCCGCGACTTCCCCGGGCACTACCGGCGCAGGATCAGGACCCTGTCGGTCACCTTCGACGGCTACGAAGGACCGCTCGGCGTCAACGCCACCCTCACCCAGCTCGGCCACAAGACGGTCCTGTCGGCCGACCCGAAGGCCGCCAAGTTCCTGCTCGACGCGAAAGGCACCCCACCCGCGTCGGTACGCGCCGACTGGCGGCCCACTCAGCAGATCGCCCTGTCCGACCTGGAGGAAGGCCGGGACAACAACGGGCTGTTCGAACTCCGCTACGACGACGACAGGTATCTGCCGTTCGAAGGAACCGGGGCGGTGTCCACCTGGCGGCTGGAGGCGGCGGGGCGGCATCCCGACCTGTTCGACGTCACCATCGTCGTGAAGTACACGGCGGAGCAGGGTGGTGAGGTGTTCGGGAACGCGGTGAAGGGGATGCTGAAGCCGTACTCGGCGGCGCGGTATGTCGATGTAGCCGGGGAGTTCCCGCAGGAATGGCAGGAGTTCCTCGAGAACGAGAACGGGATGCTGGTCCTGCCGCTGGTGCCCGAGATGTTCGCCAACATGAGCGGGCGGCAGATCACGGGCATCTACCCGACATACGAACTGGTCGAGGGGGGTACGGCCCGGTTCCTGCTCAACGGGGACCAGAGGTTGGCCCTCGACGAGGGCAAACTGCTCCGCACGCCCGGCCTCAGCGTTGGCGGGCCAACCTGGGCTCTGGTCGTGGAAGGCGACAAGGAAGCCCTCGTCAATGTCGGCCTGATCCTCCAGTACCGCGCGCAATAGGCATGTTGGCGAGCAGTGTCACCGGCGTGAACCGCGCGGGATACCAATGGGAAAGTTGCTAAATGGACTGCCACTACGGTCCTGACCAGGCAAGACAGTGGGGTGGCAGTCTGATGAGCAGGTGGCCGGGGAGATCCCGGCCACCCCGGATCACACGGCCGGGGGGACGTTGTGGTTGAGCCGGAAGACGTTCTCCGGGTCCCACGTGCGCTTGACCTCGGCCAGCCGGTCGTAGTTGCCGCCGTAGGCGCGGCGAATGCCCTCAGGACCTTCGTCGGCGAGGTGGTTGACCTCCGCGCCGACCGACCACGACCGCGTCGCCGCCCACAGCTGGTCGGCCCAGTCGATGTGCCGCTGCGGATCCTCGTCATCCGGCGACCAGGCCGCGCCGATCTCCAGGCAGTAGGCCGCGCCCCGGTTCCAGAACGCGGTGTCCTCCGGCGCGACCGCGCCCGCGGCGCCGCCCATGGGCAGCATCAGGATCAGGTTGTCCGGCGAGCTCGGCCGTCCGCCGAAGTCGACAATGGTCTCGATCAGCTCCTCGGTGATCGGCCCGCCCAGGTGGTGGCGCATCCGGTAGGGCGTCGGCGTGGCCAGCGCGTCGAGCAAATGCTGCTGGGCCTCGAACGAGGTCGGCCCGACCAGGTCAGCGAGTGGCGTGCCCACCGCACGCAGCGGGGCCAGTTCGCCCGCGCCCGCCGCGATTGGCCCGACATAACACACGGCCAGCGCGAACACCGGCTTGCCGTGCAGTTCCTCCGGCATGAACGGGGCCAGGGGCGCGGCCAGGATGGCCGGGGCCAGGTGGACCTCGTCGGGCGCGCTCTGCCCGTAGCCGGCCAGGAACCGCAGCACCTCGGGCGCGTCCTCCAGCCGATACATGATCAGCCCGCCCAGCAGTTCGTCGACCCGGTGCAGCCCCAGCGTGAACTCCAGCACGATGCCCAGATTGCCGCCGCCACCGCGCAGTCCCCAGAAGAGGTCCAGGTTCTCCTCCGCGCTCGCCCGCACGACCTCGCCTGAGGCGGTCAGCACCTCGGCCGCGATCAGGTTGTCGCAGGCCAGCCCGGAGACGCGGGCGAACCAGCCGTTGCCGCCGCCCAGCGTCAGACCGGCGACGCCGACGTCGGCCACGTGCCCGCCGACCGGCGCGAGGCCGAACTTCGCAGCCTCCGCGGTGAGCTCGCCCCACCGCGCGCCCGGGCCGACCTTGGCCGAGAAGTCGTCCGCGTCGATGCGGATGTGCTTCATCGGCCCCAGGTCGATCATCAGTCCGCCCTCGGTCGTGGAGAAACCGGGAAAACTGTGCCCGCCGCCCCGGACGGCCACCTCCAGGCCGTTGTCCCGGGCGGCCGCGAGCGCGGCGACGGCGTCCCCCTTCGTGTGACACCGGACGATGGCCGCCGGTCTCCGATCGATGCCTCGGTTCCAGACCAGGCGAGCCGACTCGTAGGCTTCGTCCTCCGGCAGGATCACTTCGCCGTCGAAGCTCTCGGCTAGTTTGCGCAGCGCGATATGCACTTACCCTCCACGATATTTCGGGAATTCCCTTCCCGCCAAAGGTCTTTAGCAAGGGTTAAATATGGGCTTGGATACCACATTCCGAAGCTCATCTATAATACGGCAAGGCTCGCGGCCTGAATGTTCACGTTACTCATCTCTTGTCTGGAAATGGGCATAACGAGGGGCACGCGGCAACAGAATCCCCCTCGCGCCTATCAATGCAAGCGCACGTGAGTAGGCCTGACCAGAACCACTTATGGTCCAAATCGCCTTAATGGTCCATAGATCGACGCCGTCAGGTAGGGCGCGGGCCTACATCCCACGCTCTGATGGTGTTGTCGTTGCCGATCGTGACGAGAGACCGGTTGTCCTGGCTGAACATCCCCGCGAACGGACGAACCAGGTGGCTGGTCAGGCGGCGATGCAGTTGCCCGGTCATGCAGTTCCAGACGCACGCGTCCTTGCCGAGCCCCTCGCCGCAGGGAATCGCGAGCAGACCACCGTCAGAACTGAACGCCGCGAAGGTGTCGCTCCAAATCGGCGACCATGACCGTGCGGCTGTCAGGGCTGAACACCGGCGCGTCGGTGGGCCCATCGACCTCGGAGGCCAGCAGATGGCTCGCTGGTACGACCCGGTCCACCACCTCTCGCCCTCAAACCTGACAAACTCCCGGACACTCGACGTCACGCTTGCCTCATCCTGGGCACCGGCGCGGTTGGCGTTGACTACAATTCACGAATTCTGTGGATAACGCTGGATGTCGCGGCGCTGGTGAGGGGCGGGACGTGGACGGCTCAGGGGAGGAGGGAGCGGCCTTCACCACCAGGGATGTCAGGGACATTCTCGCCAGGGCGGCGGCCTTACGGGGAATCACCCAGACTTTCCTTGCTGACCATAACCAGGCCCGTGACGATGTCCAGAAGGCGCTGTCGGTGGTTCGGACGGAAGCCGCTCAGCAGGAATTGGGCGCGATTCCGTTAAGCCGGTTGAAGGACGTGACGGAAGGCCGCCTTCGGCTGGGGGCGGTCGAGCAGGCGGGCTACGCGTCGGTGCGGGACGTGCTGCGGGTGACGCCTTACACGTTGCAGCTGATCCCCGGGGTCGGCCAGCGTTCCGCGCGGCAGATCTACGCCGCCGCCCAGCAGATCGAGCGCGCTGTCGCGGACGCCGTCAGCATCAGGATCGACATCGATCGGCAGGACGCGCCCACCACCGACCTTCTCAAGGCGCTGAAACGGCTGGTGAACGCCGGGCCGAGCCTGGAACGCGCGCATCGGCTGGCCGGGTCGACCGAGGCACGACTGGCCGCGGCTCTGCCCGTTGCGCGTCCCGCGCGCAGTCGCCTGCGGATGTGGTTCGCCGGCGCGGAAGGCCGTCGCCGGGCCCGCGAGGCCGTACGCGAGATCTCGTCGCTCCTTTCCGAAGCCACCGCGGCCGACGCGCGCACGCTCTTCGCGCAGGCCTCCGTCGATCTGCTCCGTCCGGTGGCCGGCGATTTCGAAGCCTGGACGGACTATGAGATCCAGTCGCCGGAATATCAGGGTCTGCTCGCCGAGATCGGAGGAATAGAACCCGACCGGCCGGCCGCTGAAGGTTTCCTGTCCGACGACATCGCCGCGCGCGTCAAAGCCCAGGAACTCGACGACACCCACCGGACGGTTTCGTTACGCGGATACCAGGCCTTCGGCACCCGCTACGCGCTGGCCCAGCGCCGCGTGATCATCGGCGATGAGATGGGATTGGGCAAGACGATCGTCGCCATCGCCGCACTCGCTCACCTGAAGGCCAACAACGGCAAACATTTCGTCGTCGTCTGCCCCGCCAGCGTCCTCATCAACTGGTTACGGGAGATCGAGCGCCGGAGCACCCTCAAGGCGTACCCCATTCACGGCCGGGACCGCGCCGCCGCCACCGCGGAATGGACCCGCCTCGGGGGCGTCGGGGTGACCACGTTCGCCATGCTCGACCAGCTCGAACTCCCGGCCGAGGTGGCCGTGGAGATGCTCGTGGTGGACGAGGCGCACTACATCAAGAATCCCAGCGCCAAACGTTCGCTGGCCGTCGCCGAGTGGTGCGGGCGCACCGAACGCGTGCTTTTCCTTTCTGGTACGCCCATGGAGAACCGGGTCGAGGAGTTCCGCAATCTGGTCGCGTACCTCCAGCCTGAATTGCTTTCCAAGCTTCGGATCGGCGACGGCGTGGCCGGGGCCACCGCGTTCCGCAAGGCGGTCGCGCCCGTCTACCTCCGCAGAAATCAGCGCGACGTCCTGGATGAGCTTCCCCAGATCGTCCACGTCGACGAGTGGGAGGAGATGAGCGAGGCGGACCTGGCCGCCTACCGGAGTGCCGTGCTGGCCGGGAAATGGATGGCCATGCGCCGCGCCGCCTATGCGGTCCCCGCCGAGTCGGCCAAACTCGAACGGCTCACGGAGATTGTCAAAGAAGCCGAGGAAAACGACCTCAAAGTCATCGTCTTCTCCTACTTCAAGGATGTCCTCGCGGCGGTACGCGAAGCCCTCGGACCACAGATCCACGGCCCGATCACGGGAGGACTCTCAGCGGCACGTCGCCAGAAGGTTGTTGACACATTCTCGTCGGCACCCGGTCATGCGGTCCTGCTCAGCCAGATCGAAGCCGGCGGAACCGGCCTGAACCTCCAGGCCGCGTCGGTCGTGATCATCTGTGAGCCCCAGGTCAAGCCGACCATGGAAGCCCAGGCCATCGCCCGCGCCCACCGGATGGGCCAGATCCGCACAGTTCAGGCGCACCGGCTGCTCACCGTGGACAGCGTCGATGAGCAACTGCTCGACATCCTGGCGGCCAAGGCCGAACTCTTCGACGCGTACGCACGGCGGAGCGAGGTCGCCGAAGGCCTGACCGACGCGGTCGACATCTCCGACACCTCCCTCGCCCGTCAGATCGTCGAAGATGAGCAACGCCGCCTGGCACTCCTCTGAACGACGGAAAAATGTCGTTGACCTCCCATACGCTCTCGCCAGTTGATCACAAGACCGGGAGGCGTCATGACATATCTGGAACTGTCCGAGGACAGCGGTAGCGCGCACAAGTACTACGAGGTCATCGTCTCCGGCACTGACGTGTCGATCAGCTACGGGCGGATCGGCGTGCCGGGGCAGACCAAGGTGTCCTCCTTCGCCACGGCCGAGAAGGCCCAGGCCGCCGCCCAGAAGAAGATCGACGAGAAGCTGCGCAAGGGCTACGCCCTGGCTGTCCGCGGCGTACGGCAGCGCCGCGCGGTCACCCACCGGCCGACCGTCAGCCGGGCCTCCACCGCTCGCCGGGCTCCGGTGTTATGGCGGTTCGCCAGCGGCTCCGCCGCGTTCGGCATCTTCGTGGACCAGGAGCGCTGCTGGGTCGGCAACCAGCGCGGCGACGTCTACAAGGTGACCCACGACGGCTCGGTGGTCGGCCAGTTCAGACTGCCCGACGGCGTCAAATGCATCGTCGCTGACGACTTTTGGATCTACGCCGGCGCCGACGACGGCCGCGTCTACGATCTTTCCGGCAAGGTGCCCCGGGTGGCGTACGAGATCGCCGAAGACGTGGACATCTACTGGCTCGACATCTACGACGGCGTGCTCGGCGTCTCCGACGTGGCCGGGCGGATCACCGCCATCGACCACGAGGACGAGTTCCAGTGGGAGCGCAAGAGCAACGGAAGCTCCGGCTGGATGGTCCGCTGCGACGGCGACGCCGTCTACCACGGCCACTCCGGCGGGGTCGCCCGCTACGACGCCGGCGACGGCACCCCCGTCTGGCAGCGCGGCATTCCCGGCTCGGTCCTGTTCGGCTGGCAGGAGGAACGTTCGGTCTACGCCGGGACCAGCGCCGACCGCGTGGTCCGGCTGGCCAAGTCCGACGGCAGGATCGAAGCCACCTACCACTGCGACGACACGATCTACTCCTGCGCCACCGCCCCCGGCGGCCGCTACGTCTTCGCCGGAGACAGCTCCTCCTCGGTCTACTGCTTCGACGAGGACGGCACCCGCCTGTGGAAACTCGGCACCGGCTGCGGCTCCGCCCTCTCGATGCAGTACCTGGACGAGCGCCTCTACATCGTCACCGGCCAGGGCACGCTGGCCTGCATCGACGCCACCGAACAGGCCATCCTCGCCGCCCAGTCCGGCACCGTCCCCGAACCGGTCGACGTGAAGGCCGCCGCCGGCCTGGTCGCGGTCGAACCGACCCTCGTCCTGGAAACCGCCACCCACTCCGACGAGGGCATCACGGTGGAATGTTTCACCGAGGGCGACCGCCTCCGGGTCCGCGTCCTGTCCCCCGGCTACGACCAGGGCTGGAACGTGCAGTTCCCCAAGGGTATCCGCGAGGCCGGCGCCCGCTACCTGGTGGAGGGCATCCGCACCGCGACCAGCGGCGGCTTCTACCGCGCGTACGGCGAGATCCGCCGCCTCCGCTGAAATTCACGGCCGTCCTGACATCCGGTGTTGAAACCCGTTTCTCACCCGTTGACGGGACTGTTTCGCGTATGTAACATCCGATCAGCTCTACGCAAAAATCTTGCAAGCTAGCGTCCGTTTTCTCGCTGTTCCTCGCAACTTCAGGGATGCACTGCGTCCGTGCACCTGCCCCCGCATCTACGTGCGGCGAAGGCGCATGCCTTCAGACCCGGTCCAGTCGTGCCTGACGAGAGAAGAAGAACGCGAATGAGGAAGCTGAACATGCCGTTACGGCTGGTGGCGACGGTGCTCGCCGCCGGGCTGCTCGGGTGGGGGTCGGTCGTGCCGGCCTCCGCCGCGGGCGGGCCCAACCTGTCGCTGGGAAAGGCGACCCTGGCCAGTAGTGCCACCGGCGGACACGCGGTGTCGGCCGTCAACGACGGCAACCAGGCCACCTACTGGGAGAGCGCCAACAACGTCTTCCCGCAGTGGGCGCGGATCGATCTCGGCGCCGCCACCAGTGTCGACCAGATCGTGCTGAAGGTGCCGGGTGATTCCGCCTGGCAGACGCGTAACCAGACGCTTTCCGTGCAGGGCGGTGCCGACGGGAACACCTTCAGCACGGTCGTGGCCTCGGCGAGCTACACGTTCAACCCGGTGACCGGGAACACGGTCACGATCAACTTCACGGCCGCGAGTCACCGGTACTGGCGGGTTAACGTCACCGCCAACACCGGCTGGCCCGCCGCGCAGATCTCCGAGTTCGAGATCTACGGCGCCGGCGGCGGTGGCAGCAACCTCGCCTCCGGCCGGACCATGACCGGCAGCAGCGTCTCGCAGAACTATGTCGCGAGCAACGCCAACGACGGTAACCAGGCCACCTACTGGGAGAGCACCAACAACGTCTTCCCCGAGTGGCTGCAGGTCGACCTCGGCTCGTCGGTGACCGTGAACCGGGTCGTGCTCAAGCTGCCCGCGACCGGCTGGGCCACCCGTACGCAGACGCTCGCCGTGCAGGGCAGCCAGAACGGCACGACCTTCACCGACATCGTCGGCTCGGCGGGGTACGTGTTCAACCCGGCCAGCGGCAACACGGTGACGATCACCTTCAATCCCGCCTCCACCCGGTACGTCCGGCTGAACATCACCGGCAACACCGGCTGGGCGGCCGGGCAGATCTCCGAATTCGAGGTGTACGCCCCAGCCGGCACCGACACCCAGCCGCCGAGCGTGCCGACCAACCTGGCCTTCACCGAGCCGGGCGGCGACCAGATCCGGCTGACCTGGACCGCTTCCACCGACGACGTGGGCGTAACCGGCTACGACATCTACGCCAACAACCAGCTCCGGGCCAGCGTCGGAAATGTCACGACATACACCGACACTCAGCCGTCCACGGCCACGGTGACGTACTACGTCCGGGCCAAGGACGCGGCGGGCAACCTGTCGGGCAACTCCACCACCGTGACCCGCAACGGCACGCCCGGCGGCGACACGCAGAACCCGAGCGTGCCGGGCAACCTGGC
Source organism: Acrocarpospora sp. B8E8 (assembly GCF_039871605.1). NCBI lineage: Bacteria > Bacillati > Actinomycetota > Actinomycetes > Streptosporangiales > Streptosporangiaceae > Acrocarpospora > Acrocarpospora sp. B8E8. Next base: position 25,745 of record NZ_JBDPLV010000051.1, read on the forward strand.
GTTCACCCAGCCGGGCGCCGGCCAGATCCGCCTGACCTGGACCGCCTCGACCGACAACGTCGGCGTCACGGGCTACGACATCTACGCCAACAACACCCTCCGCGCCAGCGTCGCCGGAAATATCCTGACGTACACCGACACGCAGCCGGACAGCGCGACCGTGACCTACTTCGTGCGGGCCAAGGACGCGGCGGGCAACCTGTCGGGCAACTCCAACAGCGTGACCCGTAACGGCACCGGCGACCCCGGCTCCAACCTCGCCATCGGCAAGGAAATGGTGGAGTCCGGCCACGTGCACACATTCGTCGCCGCCAACGCCAACGACAACAACACGGCCACCTACTGGGAGGCCAACTCCGGCGCCTTCCCGAACACGCTGACCGTCAAGCTCGGCTCCAACGCCGTGGTCAGCTCGGTCGTGCTGAAGCTCAACCCGGGCACCGAATGGGGCACCCGTACCCAGAACATCCAGGTGCTGGGCCGCGAGCAGAGCGCGACCGGCTACACCAACCTGGTCTCGGCCGCCAACTACACCTTCAACCCGGCCTCCGGCGGCAACTCGGTCACCATCAACCTGAGCGCGACCGTCGCCGACGTACAGCTGAGAATCAACAGCAACACCGGCGCGCCCGGCGGCCAGGTCGCCGAGTTCCAGGTGTTCGGCGTGCCCGCCCCCAACCCCGACCTTACGGTCACAGCCCTGTCCTGGACCCCGCCGACGCCGAACGAGACCAACGCGATCACCCTGTCGGCCACGGTCCGGAACTCCGGCACCGCCGCCTCCGCCGCGGACAGCGTCAACTTCTCCCTCAGCGGCGCGCTTGTCGGCACCGCAGACATCCCCGCCCTGGCCGTCAACGCCACCGCGACGGTGACCGCGAACATCGGCACCCGCGCGATGGGCAGCTACGAGGTCAGCGCCCGGGTGGACGCCGACAACACCGTCTTCGAGCAGAACGAGACCAACAACACCTTCGTGGCGCCCACGCCGCTGGTGGTCACCCAGGCTCCCGGCCCTGACCTGCAGGTCACGGGCATCACCTCCAACCCGCCGAACCCGGCCGTCGGATCCCAGGTCACCTTCACCGTGGCCGTCAACAACCGGGGCACCACCGCGTCGGGCGCGACCACCGTCACCCGGCTGTCGGTGGGCGGGACCACGCTCAACACCAACACCGCGTCGATCGCCGCCGGGGCCACCGCGAACGTGGCCGTCACCGGCAGCTGGACCGCCACCAGCGGCGGCGCCACCATCACCGCCACCGCCGACGCGACCAACGTGGTCGCCGAGACCAACGAGGGCAACAACACGCTCTCGCAGGCCATCGTGGTCGGGCGCGGCGCGGCCGTCCCGTACGTCGAGTACGAGGCCGAATCCGCCAGCTACCAGGGCACCCTGCTGACGGCCGACGCCCTGCGCACCTTCGGGCACACCAACTTCGCCACCGAGTCCTCTGGCCGCCAGTCGGTCCGCCTGAACAGCACCGGCCAGTTCGTCGAGTTCACCTCCACCAACCAGGCCAACTCGATCGTGGTCCGCAACTCCATCCCCGACGCCCCGGGTGGCGGCGGCATGGACGCCACGATCAGCCTCTACATCAACGGAACCTTCGCCCAGAAGCTGAACCTGTCCTCGCGCCACAGCTGGCTCTACGGGAACACCGACCAGCCAGAAGGCCTGACGAACACCCCGCAGGCCGACGCCCGGCGGCTGTTCGACGAGTCGCACGCGCTGCTCGCGCAGAGCTACCCGGTCGGCACCAAGTTCCGCCTGCAGCGCGACGGGACCGACAACGCGCCCTTCTACATCATCGACATGATCGACCTGGAGCAGGTGGCCCCGCCGACCAGCCAGCCGGCCGGCTGCACCTCGATCACGACCTACGGCGCCATCCCCAACGACGGGCTCGACGACACCACCGCCATCCAGCGCGCCGTCACCGACGACCAGAACGGCGTCATCAGCTGCGTCTGGATCCCGGCGGGCCAGTGGCGCCAGGAGAAGAAGATCCTCACCGACGACCCGCTCAACCGGGGCCAGTTCAACCAGGTGGGCATCAGCAACGTCACGATCCGCGGCGCGGGCATGTGGCACTCCCAGCTGTACACGCTGACCGAGCCGCACCTGGCCCAGGGCAGCATCAACCACCCGCACGAGGGCAACTTCGGCTTCGACATCGACAACAACGTGCAGATCTCCGACATCGCCATCTTCGGTTCCGGCCGCATTCGCGGCGGCGACGGCAACGCCGAGGGCGGCGTCGGCCTGAACGGCCGGTTCGGCCTCAACACGAAGATCAGCAATGTCTGGATCGAGCACGCCAACGTGGGTGTCTGGGTCGGCCGCGACTTCGACAACATCCCCGACCTGTGGGGACCGGGCGACGGCCTGGAGTTCACCAGCATGCGGATCCGCAACACCTACGCGGACGGCATCAACTTCACCAACGGCACGCGCAACTCCAAGGTGTTCAACTCCTCGTTCCGTACGACCGGGGACGACTCGCTGGCGGTGTGGGCGAACAAGTTCGTGAAGAACCAGGCGATCGATGTCGCCCACGACAACCAGTTCATCAACAACACGATCCAGCTGCCGTGGCGCGCCAACGGCATCGCGATCTACGGCGGGTTCGGCAACAAGATCGAGAACAACCTCATCTACGACACCATGAACTACCCCGGCATCATGCTGGCGACCGACCACGACCCGCTGCCCTTCTCCGGCCAGACGCTGATCGCCAACAACGCGCTCTACCGCGCGGGCGGCGTCTTCTGGAACGAGGACCAGGAGTTCGGCGCGATCACCCTGTTCGCCCAGAGTCAGCCCATCCCCGGCGTCACGATCCGCGACACCGACATCTTCGACTCCACCTATGACGGCATCCAGTTCAAGACCGGCGGCGGCGAGGTGCCGAACGTCGCCATCACCAACGTCAAGATCGACAAATCCAACAACGGCGCCGGAATCCTGGCCATGAGCGGCGCGCGGGGCAGCGCGACGCTGACCAACGTGGCCATCACCAACTCGGCCACCGGCAACATCGTGATCCAGCCCGGCTCCACCTTCGTGATCAACTAGCCGGCCCGATCGACCGGCCATGCGGGCACCGCCCCGCATGGCCGGTTTGTTGTGTCAGCCCAAAGTTCTGATCGCAAGACACCAAGAGATGTCATGGCCTCACTTGCGCACATCGACCACCATGCTCACCACGAAGAACAGGAAGAGCGCGATCGCGCCGGCGATGACCAGGATGGAGCCGGAGAGCAGCCCGGTCGTCATGGCTATGGCGGTGAGCGCCAGCGCGGTGAGCACCGCTGTCGCGATCTTCCAGTCGTCGCCGATGATGAAGTCGTACCAGAACCGTCCCAAGGCCTTGAGGAATGTCATCGGGCCATCTCCTTACGCAGCAGGGGCAGGGTGGCGACGAGGAGCCGGGAGAGCAGCAGCCAGCCGGCCAGCAGGACCAGGATGGCCAGGTCGCCGCCGGGCCACTCCAGGCTGTGGTGTTCGGAACTGAGCACGCCGAGGCCTTCAACCGCCCAGTAAGTGCCGAAGGCGGCCAGCAGCAGGCCCACGCCGTACTTGAGGGTGTTCTCGGGGATCATGGAGAGGGGGCGGTGCAGTACGGCGCCGAGCACGAGCACGAGAGCTCCGGCCGCGACCGCGCCCCACACGGCGCCGCCCATGTTGCCGGCGCTCAGGCCGAAGGTGATGACCACGAAGACCACCTCGACGCCTTCCAGGAAGACGCCCTTGAACGAGACGACGAAGGCGAAGGTGTCGATGCCGAAACGCCGGTCAGAACCGGCCGCGCGGGCGGCGGCGGCCTGGTTGGCGAACTCCTCGGTCTCGTCGTGCAACGCCTTCAACCCGCTGGAGCGCAGCGTCGCCTTGCGCAGCCACTGCAAACCGAAGATCAGCAGCAGCGTGCCCACGACCAGTTGGAGCGCCGCCTCTGGAAGCCAGGTGCTCAGCGCGTAACCGGCCGCGAACGTGAACGCCGTCAGGGCCACCAGCGCGGCGATCGTGCCCGCGATCGCCGATCGCCAGCTCCGGGTGAATCCCATGGCCAGCACGATGGTCAGCGCCTCGACGAACTCCACGAACGACGCGATGAAGGTGGAGCCCACCAGGCCCCAGGTCGTTCCTTGCACTATGCGACTTCCTCTCTAGATGTAACAGAAGTTTCAGCGAGACCATAGTTACATTGTGCTCGGCATGTCAACGGGCTGGTAGCCTGCTGGCCATGGCGAAGGAACCCGAGAACGAGCGGCGCTGGCTGCTGCTCGTCTACCGTGTGCCGTCCCAGTCCTCCAAGGCCCGGGTCGCCGTCTGGCGTGATCTCAAGCGGCTCGGCGCGCTCTACCTGCAGCAGGCGGTCTGCGTGCTGCCCGACCGCGAGGAACTGCGGGCCGCCCTGGATCGGGTGCGGGAGCGGATCGCCGAGCTGGAGGGGTCCAGCCACTTCTTCGTCCTGGACGATGTGGACGAGCGCGAGCACCGGCAGATCCTCGAGGGGTTCCGGGCCAACTCGGCCAAGGAGTATGCCGAGATCGTCGAGGAGTGCGAGACCAAGTTCTTCAAGGAGATCGAGTTCGAGCGGTACCGGGAGAACTACACCTTCGAGGAGGCCGAGGAGATCCGGCAGGATCTGGAGAAGCTTCGTCGCTGGCTGCGCAAGGTGGAAGGCCGCGACTGGGTCGGGGCTCCCGGCCGGGAGCACGCCCGGGATCGGGTGGCCGAATGTGAGCGCCTGCTGGAGGAGTTCGAGGCCGATGTCGCGGACCGGGTCGGCGAGGCGGGCTGATCGTCAACGCGTGGCCGGTCGGGTTTCGAGCCCACGTCGCGAAATGGGCTGACCGTTAGCGTGCGGCCGATTGGGTGCCGCGAATTGAGCTGACCGTTTAGCGCGATACCGACGTTGCGAGGCGGGCTGACCGTTAGCGCGCGGCGAGTTGGGCTTCGAGGCCGTCGAAGATGACCTGGAGGCCGAACTCGAGGCTCTTGTCGGGCGCCTCGCCGTAACCGGCATCCTGGACGGCCTCGATGCGGGCGTGCAGCCGGGGAAACCGCATCGCGATCTCGCTGGCCTGCGCCATCATCTCCTTCATCTGCTCCTCCGCGTCGCCGCCCTCCCGGCGCAACCGCCTGGTCAGCGTGACCGCGGCCGACTCGCCGAGGGTGATGCCGAGCACGAAGATGAACACCGTGGCCATCGCCCGGTCCGCGTCGGCGCCGACGAAGCCGGCCCTCTCGTAGATCGCGAGACCGTGGTCGTCGTGGCGTGACTTTCCCGGGCCGTACATCACATGGGTGCCCATGGCCATCACCAGCCAGGGATGCCTGATGATCATGTTGTAGAGGCTGTGGGCCATGGTCGTGGCCGCCGTGCGCCAGTCGACCGCGTCGAGATCGGGGAGTTCGATCTCGTTCCACACCTCGTCGCCCGCCAGCTTGACGAGGTTGTCCTTGCTCTTGACGTGCCAGTAGACCGCCGTCGCGGCGGAGCCGAGCCGCTCGCCGAGGCTCCGCATGTTCAAGCCTTCCAGACCTTCGGCGTCCAGCAGCTCGATGGCGGTCCGGACGATCCGCTCGGTGGTCAGCGTGTCGCGCGGCATGCGCCCAGGATACGGCATTGCACATTGTTCAAGTAAGGGACTTGCACAGTGTTCAAGTCCGGCTCTAGGCTCCTTCTTGAACATTGTGCAAGTCTTTCTTGGGAGGGCAGATGGCCATCACCGCCAGAGGGTTGAGAAAGTCCTACGGAGACCATGTCGTGCTCGACGGCATCGACCTGGACATCGCGGAAGGGACGATCTTCGCCCTGCTCGGGCCCAACGGCGCGGGCAAGACCACCGCAGTCAAGATCCTCACCACGCTCATCAAGGCCGACGGCGGTCAGCTGACCGTCGGCGGGCACGACCTGGCCCGCGAGCCTGACGCGGTCCGCGCCATGATCGGCGTCACCGGCCAGTTCTCGGCCGTCGAAACGCTCCTCAACGGTGAGGAGAACCTCCTGCTCATGGCCGACCTGTGGCATCTGGAGCGGCGCCACGGCCGGCGGCGCGCGGCCGAACTGCTGGAGCGGCTCGACCTGGTGGAGGCGGCGAAGAAGCCGGTCATCACCTATTCGGGCGGGATGCGCCGCCGGTTGGACCTGGCCATGACCCTGGTCGGCTCGCCCCGCGTCATCTTCCTCGACGAGCCCACCACCGGTCTGGACCCGCGCAGCCGCCGAGGGATGTGGCAGCTCATCCGCGATCTCGTCGCCGACGGCGTCACGATCTTCCTCACCACGCAGTACCTGGAGGAAGCCGACCACCTCGCCGACCGGATCGCGGTCCTCGACCACGGCAGGCTCGTGGCCGAAGGCACCGCCGAGGAACTCAAGCGCCGCGTGCCGGGCGGCAGCATCGCCCTGCGCTTCGCCGACGTCGCCGCCATGGACGCCGCCGCCCGCGTCCTGGGCCACGTGACCCGCCATGACGACGACCTCAGCCTGCACGTCCCCAGCGACGGCGCCGTCGCGACGCTGCGGTCGGTGCTCAACCAGCTCGACGGTGCCTCGGTCGCCGTCGAGAACCTCTCCCTGCACACCCCCGATCTCGACGATGTGTTCCTGGCCCTGACCGGAAATATGGAAAGGAAGGCCTCGGCATGAGCACCAGGTCCCACGCGGTAACCGATTCGATCACGATGCTGCGCCGCGATCTCAAGAAGATCCTGCGCTACCCGACGTCCGCCATCTTCGTCGTCGGCTTCCCGCTCCTCTTCCTGCTGCTTTTCGTGTACGTCTTCGGCGGCGCCCTGGGCACGTCCGTCGCCAACCTGGGCAACGGCAGCACCAACTACATCGACTACATCGTGCCCGGTCTGGTCGTGATGACCGCCGCCACCGGCTCCCTCGGAACGTCCTCGTCGGTCAACGTCGACATGACCGAGGGGATCCTCGCCCGATTCCGTACCATGGCGATCTTCCACCCCTCGATCCTGATCGCGCGCGTCGTCTCCAGCATGATGCAGACCTTGACCAGCATGGCGCTGATCTTCGGGGTGGCGCTCCTGATGGGCTTCCGGCCGCTCGCGGGACTCGGTGAATGGATCATAGCGATCGGTCTCCTGGCCTTGGCCACCTTCGCGCTCACCTGGCTGGGCGTGGCATTCGGCGTCGCGGCCAAGACCCTGGACGCGGCCAGCAACGCCCCCTTCCCGCTGATCATGCTTCCGTTCGTCGGCAGCGGGATCGTGCCCACCGAATCCATGCCCAACGGCGTACGCCAGTTCGCCGAATATCAGCCCTTCACGCCCATCATCGAGACGCTTCGCGGCCTGCTCATGGGCAGCCCGATCGGCCACAACGCGGTGATCGCCATCGCCTGGTGCGTCGGGCTCTCGATCGTCGGATTCCTCTGGGCCAGGAAGAACTTCAACCGTGACCGCACCCAGTAGACGCGGTCACGAGAGGTTGGCGCGGCGGGTGGCGGTTCGTTCGACCACCGTCGCGCCTGTCTCGGCTTCGAGCACCGGGGTGTGGCCTGCGGCGCGCAGGGCGGTGAGGGTCTCCGCCTCGCCGACCGAGCTGATCAGCACGGTGGGAGCGATCTTGCGCAGGCCCAGCGCACGGAGCGCGCGCGTGCCCGCGAGCTCGTCGATGAGGGTCTCGTCGTCGGAGCGGATGCAACAGCCCGAGCGGACCACCCGCATCCGCCCGTGGACCCGGCCGACGTCCTTGATCAGGTATTCGAAGGGCTGCGGCAGGGGCGCTTCGGCGACCGCGGCGAGGCGTTCGAGCAGGTCGGTGGCGTCATGACCCAGGTCGAGTGCGTGGCGTACGCTCGCCGGGCTGAACCGCCAGACCACCGCGTGTCCTTCGGACTCGCGTGCCGCCATCCCGTCCAGCAGGTCGGCCAGCGCCGCCTCGGGCGTTCCCCGTACGACGGCGGTCAGGTCGGCCTGGAAGAAGGCGGTGACCTGCGGGGCCGGAAGCATGCCGGCCAGGGCTGCGACGAGCGCTTCCGTCGACGGATCGGATGTTTCCGGCGCGCGGAGCAGGTCGAGCAGGGCGTGCCCCAGCTGGGTCAGCGCGCCGCGCGCGACGACCCCGAGCAGTTCGGCCTCCCGGAGGGTCGCGGTCAGGCATCCCATGATGTCGGGCATGTCGGCGGCGTGATGGGGCCGGTGCCAGGTGGCGCGAGCGACGAGGTAAGGCAGAGCCTCCGGACCACTGCCCTTTCCGGCAGGCAACGCGGCAAGCGCTTCTAGCACCGCGTGCCGGACGCCGACCGCGTAGGGGTGGTCCGGCTCGGTGAGGGCCACGGGCGGCCCGTCCTGATCCGCCGTGTAGGTGAAGATCGCGTCCACGCTCGCCCACCCGACGATGATCCTGACCAGCCGTTCCTCCGTCCGCCCGGTCCGCCACTCGTCGTACGCCGAGGTGGGCAGCAGCGTCACGACCGGATCCGGAAGCTTGCCACGATGGCCCTTGGGCCGCGGAACCGGCTCGGCGTGCGCGCCAAGCAAACCGGCCTGAACCGTCAGGTCCAGCCAGAACCGGGTGATCTCCTCGGCCAGCCCGAGCGTCTTGGCCAGGCGTTTGGTGTCACGCACCGCGAGCCCACCGGACTTGCGTACGGAGGGAGGCTGGACGGCGCACGCGGCGATAAGCCGATCGATCTGGGAGACGGCGGCGAGCGCGGCGGCCTGAGCGGAACCATCAGCGCCGGATATATCCGGCAGCTCCAGCGGAGGCGAGGGCGGCCGCGGATGAAAACGGGCACGCGGTTCCCCGAGCACCGCCGTGGCCACCTCGATCGGCACCTCCGCCACCTCGGGCGCCCCGGTCGGCAGCAGCAGCCCTCGCGCCGCCAGCCACTCCGTGTTCGCGTCGGCCGAGCCCGCCGCCCGGAAACTGGACTTGGCGGTGTACGCATCGGTCTTGAACACATGAGTCCGAACCCGCGCGCCGTTCCGGACAATATTCGCCAGCCACTCCCGCACGGCAGCAGGCCCATCGGCAAGCAGCGCGCGCACCCGAGCCTGATCGGTCAACACCGCAAGCACGTTCCGCTGCGCGACCTCACGCGTCCCCACCTTGGCCAGCCCAAGCCCACCCGCGATCCGATGCACCTCCGGCGCGTTGAAATGCGCGGTCATGAGCTCGCCCGCCGCACGGCCCAGCCCCGCCGCGTCAGTGAGATGCAGGTGCACCGCGTTCGGCACGACCACCGACTCCCCGTACGGCGGGAGCACCAGCACCTTGCCGGCCAGCCCATCCAGAACGGCCTCCGCATCCGCACGCGCCCCCGGCTCGGACCCGGCCAGAAGCCCGACCACATCGGCACGCGGCACCGCACGATCCCCAGGATCATGACCATGCCAGTAATGGCTAGGCAGATCCCCGTGCCGCCGTGCGGCCAGCCAGGCCACCGCCGACAGCGCCTCGACCTCGGGAAGCGTGCAGGAGTTGAGAGCGTTCAACGCCACCGGATACTGAAGCAGCAGCCGAGCAAGATCACGCGGCGAAACGTCCCCATTGCTGACAAATCCGGCTCCGGCCAAGAGGGCCCGCAACTCGCCTGGAGCCTTGGCCTTCAGCCAAGCCGTCAGATGGCGTTCCGTACTCACTGACGCACCCTACCCAGCTTTGTCGATTTCCGAGAGCCCGATTGTCGAAAGGGTAGAGGTGCGGCTCGGTGGGACAGAGGCATCGCGGTCAGCGCGTATGGAGGGCTAGCAGATGGTCCGTTTTGAGCGTCTCGGGATGGGCTGGGCCGAGATATCGCTGCTGGCGGTGGAGGACCTGGCGATAGATTCGGTCCGCCTGGTGGGTGTGGCCTTGGGCGGTGAGCACGTTGGCGAGATCGCGGCGGGTGGTGAGCAGCCGGGCGTCGGAGTCGCTGAGGACCTGCTCCATGGTGGCCAGGACGTCGCGGAGCATGCTTTCGGCCTCGGCCGCGCGGCCCAGTGCCGCGCGCGTGCGGGCCAGGGTCGCCCTGGTTGTCAGCGTCAGCGGATGCTCGGCGCCCAGTACGCGAGACACGGTGTCCACGACTTCGGCGCCCATGTCTTCGGCGTCCTGGTGTGCGCCGCCTTCGTTGGTCCAGTGGGCCAGATCCGCCCAGGCATCGAGCGTTCTGGGATGTTCATCGCCCAGGACGCGGCGGTCGATCTCCAGCGCTCGGCGGCAGAGGTTCGCGGCTTCTTCCGCATCGCCCTGCACACCCACTGACCAGGCGAGATCGACGATGGTCGTCAACGTGTCGTTGTGTTCGGGACCCAGGAACGTCTCCTGGTCGGCGATCAGGTCGCGGTACATCTGTTCGGCTTCGCCGTACCGGCCCTGAGCCAGGATCGCCCCAATGAGCTGATCTCTGGTGAGGAGCGTGCCCGGATCAGCATCGCCCAGTACGCTCCGCCGGTCCTCAAGGGTGGCGCGGAACAGGTCTTCGGCTTCGCGGAAGCGGCCTCGGGAGACCATGGTGACACCAAGAGTGTGGCGGGCTTCGATCACTTCGGGATGCCGGTTTCCGAGCCGGGACACCGCGGCGAGCCGGACGCGTGCCATCTCCGCACCGCCCGCCCCCTCCTTGTTCCCGATCAGCCACAGGGAGTAGACCGCGCTGCCCGCGGCGTCCGACAAGCGCAGCAGCGCCGGTTCGCCCAGATGAGGGGCCGCCCAGACGAGAAGCGCCTCCACATGGGGGATCAGCCTCTCCCATTGCGGCCAGTCCGCGGGACGTTCGACGTCCAGCGCCCCGGCGGCGTCGCTGACCAGCCCCACGGCCAGCTCCGGAATCGAGGTGTCCTCCGTCATCCGCGCCCGGCAGGTGTCGGCCACCACCGGATGGAGCGCAAGGTCGGGCAGGCCCCCCGGCACCGGAACTGCCTCGATCAATGCCAGCTCGGCCAGAGCGCGCAGGCTGCTCTCCGTCACCGCCGAGCCGAGCAGGGCCATCGGGATCGGCGTGGTCGGCGCGAAGCAGGCCAGCAGGTAGAGCATCTCCCGCGCCCGCTCCACGCCCTGGTCGGCGAGCGCGTCGAGCGAAAGCTCCCAGGTTCGCGAGACCGTCGCCCGCGCGTCGGAACGCGCGGCGGGCAATTCGGCGACCCCCGCCTGACCGCTGTCCAGCGCCCGCCGGTAGTCCGCGAAGGTGCGCCACCGCGCGAACGGAGAGGTCAGATGCACCTCCGCCAGATGCAGCGCGAGGGGCAGCCCACCCAGACGCCGGGCGAACTCCATCGCCTCCCGCCCGTCCGGATCGGGGATGTCCGGAGCGGCTCCCCGAAGCACCGCCGCCGCCGCGACGTCATCGAGAACCTTCAGCGGCACCACCCGCACGCCCCTTCCCCAGACCTGGGGATCGCCCACCCGTGTGGTCACCAGCGTGAAGACGTCCCCGCCTCCCCGTACCCAACCAGCGCCGTCCGCGGGCGTCGACCTGCCGTCGGCGGCCAGCACAGCCGGTACGTCGGCGTTGTCGAACACCAGCAGGGCCTTGCGGCTCCCGGCCGGGCGCTCGGCCAGGAATAACCAGAACCGGTCGGCCGCGGTCGGCTCGGCATCACTCACCTCCCGCAGGAGCGATTCGGGCGCGTCCAGCCGTCGAAGGATCTCCACGATCCCGCCCCGCAACGACACCGAATCCGCGACGTTCACCCACCATACGGACCGCCCACGCCGACGGAACTCCGCAGCCAGCCACAACGCCACCGTCGACTTACCGACACCCCCCATCCCGGCCAGCACCAAGGCATCGGGAGTACGCCTGCCGCCGCGCCTCAGCGCGCTCCTCAACTCGGCCTTGAGACCGTCACGGCCCAGAACCTCGACCGGAAGACGACCGTAGGGCGCCGCGACCGGAAGCGCGCCTGTGGGATAGGCGGAACGCCCTGGTCCGCTGCGCACACGCCGGGCATCGCGACGATCCAGCACCGCCACCCGAAGCTGCCACGCGCCAACCCCGAGCGCGGCGACCCCGGCGAGCGAGGCCGCGGCAGTCAGCAGATCCATACCCAGACAATAGAACTGCAGCCTGGCTCGGTCATCGCATAAGGTCGCACGCGGTCGTCGAGACGTGCGAGCAGGTGAGAGCGGGCTTTGACGGTTGCGGGCGTGCGGTGATAGGTATGCCGTATCGATTCGGCACCAGCCGGTCGGAAGACGAGGAGGGGTTGATGCCGACCATCAGCCGACCGGATCGAGCCGCGAGCCTGGCGTTCGACTTTCCGGGCCGCGCCACCACCACGACTCCCGACCACCTCCTCGGCCGCCAGGCGGTGTCACGATGACCGTCCGCCATTTGCGCACGGACGCGCTCGATCCGTACATCCGGGGCGAAGAGCTCGGCAGGCGCATGGCAGCTGAGATCGCCACAAACGTCCGCGACTACGAGCGCCTCTTCGAGGCGGTCAAAGTGACCACCGCCGACCTCCCCGCGCTCGGCTCCGCAGCGATCGACCAGGTCCGCGCCTGGGCCCCCAGCCTGGTACGCGAATGGGAAGGCCTCGCCGCCGGATCCGGTCTCGACCTGTGGCGGATCGGCGTGCTCAACGCCCGGACCGAGATCCTCGCCACGGTCAAGGCGATCGGCGAGGGCGAATGCTCCGTCGCCGTGTACGCACCTGGACAGGGTTCGCCCCGCAGCGTACAGACCTGGGACTGGCACGACGCGTTCGAAAGCGAGCGCTTCATGGTCACCCACTCGGTCGAGGGCGGCACGCGACTGCGCTACTTCACCGAAGCCGGACTTACCGGCAAGATCGGGATCGCGGCCCGCGACCGGGGCTCGCTCGGGCTGCACCTCAACATCCTTCACCATTCGAGCGACGGAGACGGTCTCGGCGTGCCGGTCCACGCCGTCATGCGCCGGGTGCTCGAATGCGCCGACTCCCTGGAAAGCGCCATCGACATCGCCCGATCCGCCGCGGTCTCGGCCTCCTCGGCGCTCACCGTCGTCGGCTACGAGCAGGGCCGCTCCTGGGCGGCCACCCTGGAGATCTGCCCTGATGGCGTCGCTGTCGTGCCCCCCGACGAGGAGGGATTCCTCGTCCATACCAACCACTTCATCGACCCCACCCTGGCCGAAGGCGATCTGATGCCCGAGTCGTCCGACACGTGGGACCGGATGGCGGTGCTCGGGCGGCGGCGCGAGCTGCTTCGCTCCTCGCTCGTGGACGAACGGTTCGCGTTCCTTCGCCGGCACGCCGCGGATGGCGGCGCCGTCTGCTGCCATCCCAACCCCGAGCTGGCCTTCGAGCACCGCTGGCGCAGCCTCATCACGATCGACCTCGACTACGACCAGCACGCCGTCAGGCACGTCGACGCGGGCCCCTGCCAGCACGACGTACTCGGCCATCGGACCTTCTAGGAGTTTCCCATGATCGCTGGCCCGAGGGTCTCGTGCACCCCTCGATCCAGGGCGCGATAAACCTTGCCGAACGCCTCGCCTGACCACGGGAGACTCTGATGGCACCCCCCAAGTCCCGCGTCACGATCAAAGACGTGGCCTCCGCCGCCGGTGTGTCGCCGACCACCGTGTCCGACATCGTCAACGTCAAGGGCCGCGTCGACCCCGAGACCCGCGCCCGGGTGTTGAAGGTCGTGGCGGATCTCGGCTGGCGGCCGCTGCGGTCGGCGCGGGGACTGCGCACCGGCCGTCGCGGGATCATCGCGTTGTGCCTGCCCCGGCGGCCGCGGTCGGGCGATTCGTGGGTGCTCACCTCCGATTACGACATGCGTCTCACCATCGGGGCGGTGAGCGCGGCCATGGATCAGGGACAGTTGCTGCTGATGGCGCCGACCCCCGCGAACGATGAGGACGTGGCGCGGCTGGAGGTGGACGGGGTGGTGCTCGTCGACCCGGAAGAAGGCGACCTCAGCCGCCTCGCCCTGCGACGCAACGGCATGCCGGTGGTCACGGTGGACCGTGAGCTGGGCAGCGACGACCCCTGGTGGGTGGGGGTCGACAACAAGGCGGCCGTGTCGAACATGCTCGACCACCTGCTGGATCAGGGCGCGAAGCGGGTCGCGATGCTCACCGCCGACTCACCCTGGGCGTGGTTCGAGGACACCCAGGCGGCGTACGCATCCTGGTGCGCCGAACACGGATTCGAGAAACTCACCGCACTGGTCGACCGCGCCAACCCGGAGTCGACCGCCGCCGAAGCGTCCACGGTCATGTTGTCATCGGCCGCACCACCGGACGCCGTGGTAACCGATGTGTACGGCGCTGCTCTCGGGGTCCTGCGAGCGGCCCGTGACCTGGGTCTGCGGGTCCCGCAGGATCTCATGATCGGCTCGGCCGTCGACGGCCACGTCCTGGAAACGGCTTCCCCACCGATCACCGCGCTCGACCTGCAGCCAATGGATGTGGCACGTGCGGCGGTGCTGCTGCTCGAACGCCGCATCAATGGCGACGACAACCCCGCACCGGTCATCGTGGGCGAAGGGTACCTACGCATCCGAACGTCCACGCAGCGGACCTCCGCACAACTGAGATCATGACGGTCATGCGCCCGACCGAACGTTGCCGAGCCACGACGGTCAACCCCGACACCGCATAACGAGACCTCAACATCCCGGCGGCACTCGCCTCTCGCCTCGGACACCTCTACTTCGGCCTGTACGCCGAGGTCGAATCCGGCGGAGCCGTCCGCCTGGGAGATCCGGTCCACCTTGACCCGCCGAGCGCGGACGGCTCGGTTCCGTGGAACTGAGAGATCACCAGGAACTCCTAGCGATCGCCCCTGCGCTCGCCGACCCGTGATCATCCTTCGCCTCTGGATCGGCCTGTTTCGCAGAGCGCCCGAACGGCGGAATTTTGCGAATTGCCTCTCATTCCCCCGCGTCGTATATTCATTAAGTAACAAGTGCTACATAGAAACTTATGTTACCCATACCTAACTTATCTGGATAGGGAAGCCCGATGACCTCTCTTGTCGTACCTCCTGAGTTGCATCATTCGCACCGCGACGTGACCGGCGGCTGGCTGCGACCGGCCACGTTCGGTGTGATGGACGGCCTCGTGTCCAACTTCGCGCTGGTCGCGGGCATTGTCGGTGGCGGCGGGACCGGCTCTGCCGTACTGCTGGCCGGTTTCGCCGGTCTTGTCGCCGGCGCCTGCTCGATGGCCACCGGCGAATACACCTCGGTGTCGTCCCAGACCGAACTCATGCGCGCCGAGATCGCGATCGAACGCCGCGAACTGGAACGCAACCCCGAGGAGGAACTACGCGAACTCACCCTCGTCTACGAGGCCAAAGGACTGCGCCCCGAACTCGCCGCCGAGGTGGCCCGCGAACTGCACCGCCGCCCCGAGGTGGCCTGGCGCGTCCACGTACGCGAGGAACTCGGCGTCGACCCCGACGACCTGCCCTCCCCCTGGACCGCGGCCGCCTCCTCCTTCCTCGCCTTCGCGCTCGGCGCGCTCATCCCGCTGGTGCCCTTCCTCTTCGGCGAAACCAGCCTGGTCCCCGCCCTCATCGCCAGCGCCGTCGCCCTCGCCGTGACCGGCGGGATGGTGGCCCGGCTCACCGCCCGGCCGATGTGGTTCGGCGGCGGCAGGCAACTCCTCCTCGGCGGCCTCTCCGCCGCCGTCACCTACGTCATCGGCCTCCTGGTCGGCGTGGGAATCTCGTAACAGCGCCGGTCCGTTACCTTCGTGGTATGAGTCCACGTCGGGCACCGGGAAGCCTGGAGTCGGAGATTCTCGCCATCCTCCACGCCGCTGGACGGGCGATGTCGCCGGGCGAGGTTCGTGAAGCGCTGGTGGAAGGCGGGAGCGAGCTTTCGTACAGCGCGATCGTCACCACGTTGTCGCGGCTCCACGGCAAGGGCGTGGTGACACGTCAGCGCGCTGGACGCGCGTTCCGGTATGCCGCGCCCGCCGATTCCTCGGGTCTGGTGGCATGGCGGATGCGGCGCCTGCTGGACGCCGAAGACGATCACGCACCGGTGCTGATGCATTTCATCTCCGGTCTGTCGCCGGGGGATGAGGACCTGATCCGCCGGCTTCTCCACGGAGAATCCGATGATGCTTGACCATCTGCTCATCTCAACCGTGACGGCGCCGCTGGCCCTGGTGGCGTCGGTGCTGTTCCTGGCCGACCGGCTCCGGCCCGCCGTAGCCGTGATCGTGTTCACCGGCGCGGCGGTAACGGCGGCGACGTCCAGCATGGTGTCGGTCGCCGCGATCATCGCCTACGCCGGCGTCGCCGGCGTCCGAGGCGATCGTTTCACCTGGACGTCGTGGGTCGCGCTGGGCTTCCTGACCGTGATCGCGGTCCTGCTGGTACGGCGGGCGGTGCGGGAACGGCGCTCCTACCGGGCGGCCCGCGAGCTGGCCGCCGCGCTTCCCGGCGACGACCCGGTGGTGTTCGCTCCGGGCGAGGTGGCGCAGGCGTACAGCGTTCCGGGCCGTCCTGGCCGGATCGTCGTGAGCGAGGCGATGCTGCGGGCACTGAGCGACGAGGACCGGGCGGCCGTGGTCGAGCACGAGCGCGCGCACCTGGCCAAGGGGCATCACGTCTGGCTGGCGGCGAGCCGGCTGGCGATCTCGGCCCATCCGCTGTTGTGGCCGGTCCGGCCGGTGATCGCGTACGTGGTGGAGCGCTGGGCGGACGAGCGGGCGGCCACCCGGCTGGGCAACCGAGTCCAGGTCGCCCGGGCGATCGGCGCCGCGGCCCTGGTCGGGTCGCCCGCATCGCCGGGGAATGGCTTTCTGGGCGGCCGCAGGGGCGTTCCCCAGCGGATCTCGGCTCTGCTGGCCCCCTTGCCGCCGATGGGCTATGCGGCATTCCTCATCATTCCCGCGCTCTGTACGGCGGGTTCGCTGGCATGGACAGGTGAGGTGCTGATCGACCTGTCAGAGCTCATCCGGGCCAAACCAGGTGATCCGAAGTGCGGCCCAACAGGGTAAGCGGATCCGGGACGAGAGGGCGGCGACTAGCCGCCCCCTTTTGTTTAGGTTAGGCTTAGCTAACTTCTACATCCGTGTAGAAGCTGTCTTGCCTATGGAAGGAACCCCCTCGTGCCTCACTCCCCGCGCACGCTGCCCGCGCTTCTGGCCGGTGTGCTGCTCCTGTCCCTGGCCGCCTGCGGTGGTGAGCAGAGCACCAGCACGGTCCCCTCCAGCGCCGCGGCCACCAAGAAGATCACCGTTTACAGCGGCCGCAGCGAGGAGCTGGTCAAGCCGCTGCTGGACAAGTTCACCCAAGCCAGCGGAATCACGGTCGACGTGCGGTACGCCGCGACGGCCGCCATGGCCGCCCAGCTGCTGGAGGAAGGGGAGCGCTCGCCCGCGGACGTCTTCTTCGCCCAGGACGCCGGGGCGCTGGGCGCGGTGGCGAAGAAGGGGCTGTTCGCGCCGCTGCCCGCGGACGTCACCTCGCGCGTTCCGGAGACCTACCGCGCCAGAAGCGGCGAATGGGTGGGCGTCACGGCGCGCGCTCGCGTTCTGGTCTACAACCCCGGCAAGGCCCCCGAGCAGGAGCTGCCGGCGTCGGTCTTCGAGCTGACCGATCCGAAGTGGAAGGGGAAGGTGGGCCTCGCCCCCACCAACGCGTCGTTCCAGGCGTTCGTCACCGCTCTGCGCGTACAGCACGGTGAGGACAGGGCCAAGGAGTTCCTGGCCGGGCTGCAGGCCAACGAGCCGCAGATCCGCGACGGCAACGGCCCCATCCTGGAAGAAGTCGACGCCGGGACGATCACGGTCGGCCTGATCAACCACTATTACCTGGGCGAACTGGCCAAGGAACGCGGCGTCACGCCGGACCAGCTCACCGCCAAGCTGCACTTCTTCCCCGGTGGGGACACCGGCGCTCTCGTCAACGTGGCCGGTGTCGGCCTGCTGAAGAAGGCCGCGGCCAACGCCGACGCGAAGGCGTTCGTCGACTACCTCCTCGGGGCTGAGGCACAGGCGTACTTCGCCGAGCAGACCTTTGAGTATCCGGTCGTCGCCGGGGTGACGGGACCCGCGGGGGTGCCCGCGCTCAATGAACTCCAGGCACCCGACGTCGACCTGAACGACCTCGACGAACTGGAGACCACCATCACCCTGATCAAGGACTCGGGCCTCGTCCCCTGACCATGAGAAAACGCGCCATCCGGCTCCGGCCGGTGATGCTGACGATGGCGGTGCTGGCCGTGGCCGTCGCGCTGCTGCCTGTCGGGTATCTGGCCATTCGGACCGCCGAGGCGGGCTGGGACAAGATCGCGGCCGAGCTGTTCACCGTGCGGATCGTGCGACTCGCTGTCACCACTGTGTCGCTGACGGCGGTGGTGACAGCCGGGTGTCTGGTCCTGGCGGTCGGATCGGCCTTCCTGGTTGTGCGCAGCGACCTGCCCGCCCGGCGGCTGTTCGCCGTGCTGGCCGTACTGCCGCTGGCCATTCCGACCTATGTGGCGGGGTTCGCGTGGCGGTCCACTTTCGATGGGTTCGAAGGGTTCTGGGCGGCCGCGCTGGTGCTGGTGCTCTGCTCGTACCCGTACGCGTTCCTGCCGGTGGCGGCGGCTCTGGTGAACGCCGATCCGGCGCAGGAGGAGGTGTCGCTGGCCCTGGGCCGGACGCCGTGGCAGACGTTCACCGGGGTGACCCTGGCTCAGGTCCGGCCCGCCATCGCCGGCGGGGGGCTGCTGGTGGCGCTGTATGTGTTGTCGGACTTCGGTGCGGTCTCCACGTTGCGCGCTGACACTTTCACCCGCGCCGTGTTCGTCGCCTTCGACCTCGGGTTCGACCGTACCGGCGCGCTGGTGCTGTCCACCGCGCTGCTGCTGCTGGCCCTGGTCGTCCTGGTGGCCGAGAACGCCACCCGTACCGCGGGCGCCCGGCATGCGCCGCTGCGGGGCAGCCGCCGCCCGCCGACGCTGGTCGGCCTTGGCCGGGCGCGCTTGCCGGTCGCGGTCCTGCTGGCCGCGACGGCCTGCCTCTCGCTGGGCGTGACGGCCGTCAGTCTTGTCCGGCGGTTCGCCGAGGGTGTCTCCCGCCCGCGTGGGTGGGCCGAAGTGGCGGAGGCGCTCGGGAACTCGGTGGCCCTGTCGGCCGCCGGGACCATCCTGACGATGGCGCTGGCCCTGCCCATCGGGCTGCTCGTCGTCCGCGGGCCCGGCCGCACCGCCCGGCTGCTCGACCGGCTCACCTATGTCAGCCATGCCCTCCCGGGCTTGGTCGTCGGCCTGTCCCTCGTCTTCTTCGGGATCAACGTCGCGTACCCGATCTACCAGACACCCTGGCTCCTCGCGCTCGGCTACGCGGCGCTGTTCCTGCCGCTGGGTGTGGCGGCCACCGCCGCAGCGGCCGCTCAGTCCCCGCCCGTGCTCGAACAGGTCGCGGCCTCGCTGGGACGTTCCCCGCTCACCGTGCTCCGTACGGTGACGATCCCGCTCCTGGCGCCCGGCCTGGGCGCGGGCGCCGCCCTGGTGTTCCTGGCGTGCATGAAGGAACTCCCCGCCACACTGCTGCTGCGTCCCACCGGAACCGACACCCTCGCCACCTCGCTGTGGCGCAGCACCTCGGTGGCCGCCTACGCCGCAGCCGCCCCGTACGCCGGACTGCTGGTCGCCCTGTCGACGATCCCCCCTCTCGTCCTGGCCGCCCGCGCAGGCGTCCTGCAAAAGCCCAGAAAACGGAATCGCTCATGAACGCCCTGGAGATCTCCGCAGCCGTGAAACGCTTCGGGCCGGTCACCGCCCTGGCGGGAGTCGACCTCGCGGTGCCGCCGGGGACGCTGACCACCGTCCTGGGACCATCCGGCTGCGGCAAGACCACCTTGCTGCGCTGCGTCGCGGGCTTCGAACGACTCGACACCGGCGACATCCGGCTCAACGGCGCACCCGTCGACGGACCACGCACGTTTACCTCCCCCCACCGCAGGCGCGTCGCGATCGTCCCGCAGGAGGGCGCGCTCTTCCCGCACCTGTCCGTCGCCGGCAACATCGCGTACGGCCTGCCCCGCGACCACCGCCGCACCACCCGAGTCCAGGACCTGCTCACCCTCATGGGCCTGGACGGGATGGAAGACCGATTCCCGCACCACCTGTCCGGCGGCCAGCAACAACGCGTCGCCGTGGCCAGAGCCCTCGCGCCCCGCCCCGCGCTCATCCTGCTCGACGAGGCGTTCAGCGCCCTGGACGCCGGCCTGCGCGCCGATCTCCGCGAAGACGTACGCGCGGCCCTACGCGCGGACGGCGCCACCGCCCTCCTGGTCACCCACGACCAGGCCGAAGCCCTCTCCACCGCCGACCAGATCGCCGTCATGCGAGCCGGCTCGATCATCCAAGCCGCCCCACCAGAAACCATCTACCAGGCCCCCGCCACCCCCTGGATCGCCTCCTTCGTCGGCGGTGCCATGCTCCTACCCGGCCACTGGACCACCCCGACCACGGTCACCACCGCCCTAGGCATCCTCCCCGCGCTTGGCACCCCCACCACCGCCCCCGTGACCGTAATGATCCGCCCCGAACAGATCACCCTCTCCGCCCCGCCACCCTGGCCCACACCCCCACCCATCCCCGCCAAGGTCATCGACCGCACCTACCTCGGCCATTCAGCCCTGATCCGCCTCGAACTCCCAGACGCGACAGCAATATCAGCCCGAGTCCCCCCAGACCACCTCATCGACCTCGGCTCCCAGGTAGGCCTGACCGTAACCGGCCCATGCCGCGCCTGGCCTGGCTCACTGAGGGACAACTGAGAAGCGTGCTGAATTGACCACTTCTCAGTTATCGTCAAAGCATGGAATGCCCTGAGGTAGACGTGGCGCTGCAGGTGGTGGGCAACAACGGGGTCACCGCCGACTCGCTGGAGTCGGAGACCTTGGAGTTCAAACTGGTCGCGGAATCGGCGAAAACCACCTACACGCTGCTCGCGGATGCGCTCGTCTGCTTCGTCAACGCCGGTGGCGGCACCGTGGTGCTCGGCGTTGACGACAAAGCCACCACGCGGACGGCGGCGCTGCGAGGTGTGCCCGCGAGCTACAGCCTCGATCAGATCCGCAAGGGCATCTTTGATCGGACACAACCACCCATCACACCTTTCGTGACTGAGAAGATCGTGGACGGCGTTCGCCTGGTCGCCGTGTCGGTGCCCCAGGGGGTGCTGCCGCACTGCAACCGCGCGGGGCTCGCGACCAGGAGGCTGGGGAAGGAATGCCTGCCTTTTCCTCCCGATCAGCAACGCGAAGTGATGATCGCTCGCGGTCAGGTGGACTGGTCGGCCGAATCGTCCGGGGCCCGCATCAGTGATCTGAGCCCGGTGGAAATGGGCAGGCTGCGTCGGCTCCTCGACACCAGCGGTCGTGACCATCTTGTCGAACTCAGTGACAGTGCTCTTATGGACGCGCTCAGGCTGCTCGTATCCGACGGGACGGTCACCAACGCGGGTGTAATCCTGCTCGGGGAAGAGACGATCCTCCGGAAAACCATTCCCGGATACGGCTACTCCTATCAGTTCCGCCCTACCACGGGCAGTGAAGCCACGGGACGATTGCGCGGCACGCGCCCGCTCCTGGCGGCCATAGAGACTGTCGTCGAAGCCGTGGCCATCAGGCAGGAGGTTCATCCCCTCAATATTTCCGGTGGCGTTCAACTGCAGCTCACGGACTATCCGCATGACGCCGTACGAGAGCTCATCGTCAACGCCTTCATTCACCGTTCGTACGAGACGACGGGGACGGTGGACATCGAGCACTCACCAGAGCGGCTCATCATCATCAGTCCTGGCGGCTTGGTGGCGGGGGTGACCCCGCAGAACATCCTGACCCACCCGTCCACTCCTCGAAACCGTCTCCTCACCGAGACGATCTCGATTCTTCAACTCGCGGAACGTACCGGTCAGGGCATTGACCGCGCGTACCGGGAGATGCTGCGCGTCGGCAAGGAGCCACCTGCTATCGAGGACACCGGCACCATGGTCCGCGCGACCCTGACCGGCGGAATGGGCAATGACGCGTTCGTTCGGTTCATCAACGAGCTTCCGGCCAAAGCCGGACGTGATGTCAATGTGTTGCTGACGCTGACTCACCTTCGTACGAGCAGCAGCATCGACGCCCCGCGCCTGGGCGCGGTGATTCAGCGTCCTCCAGCCGAAGCGCAAGAAGTTCTGTCGGCAATGTCAGCGGAGTACCACCTCATAGAACCGACAAGGCGAACGGCGGGAAAGCCGTTTCCCTCGTACCGGCTCCTGTCCGCGACCGTGGCCGCGATGTCACGTGCGATCACGTACGCCAGGAGGGATGCCGACGAAATCGACCAAAAGATCATCGACCACATCAACGAGTACGGCTACGTGACCAACCGCACGATTCAACGTCTTTTCGACATCCATATCTACGCCGCGCGCGACATCCTCAACAAACTGCAGAAGCGACAGGTTCTAGTGAAACTGAGCGACGCGCGAGGCGGTATCGGAATCCGCTACGGCCGTGGCCCTCAGTTTCCCCAGTGAACTCGCACATGGCGACTCCTGCCCCCGGACGATGGTCACCGGGCGGCCCCGGACGGCAGTGTGGAGCAGCCGTTCGAGCTGGTGGGAATGCGCGGTCCGGCATCTTTCGCCTGCCAGATTGCCGGAACCCCACATTGTCGTGACGTGTGAGCCTCCCTAACGTCGGCACCAGCAGTGAGCCGGACGACGGAAGGAACGGACTGCGATGACGAGGGCGCACCGGCGTGACGGGCCGGTAATCGACATTCATTGTCATCGTGAGTGTGCTCCGGCCGCCGCCTTGATGGAGGATGCCGCCCGTGCGGCCGGCAAGGTGGCCCTCGGTCATGGGAACGCCACCACGCAGGCGGTGAACCGGCGGCAGCTCGCGGAGATCAGGCCGAAGATGGACATCCTGGATGTCCGGATCGGTGACATGGATCGGATGGGTGTGGACATCCAGGCTGTGGCCGTCGCCGTTTACCAGTACTACTACTGGGCTGATGCGGAGCTCGGCGCCAAGGTGGCGCGGCTGATGAACGAGGAGTTCGTCGAGTCGACCGCGAAGCACTCCGGGCGGTTTCTGCCGCTGGGCACGGTTCCGCTTCAGGACACCGAGGCCGCTATCGGGGAATTGCGCTACCTGGCGACCGAGCTGGGCATGCGCGGAATCGAGATTGGCACCCACGTCGAGGGGGAGGAGATCTCGGCGGCCAGGCTGGATCCGTTCTGGGCCGAGGTCGAGCGGCTTGGCGTCGTCGTGGTGATTCACACCCAGGGGCACACCCACCCGCAGCGGCTACAGGGCCACAACTTCGTGAACATCATCGGGCACGCCTTCGAGGCGACGCTCGCCACCGCCCACCTAATCTTCGATGGGGTGATCGAGCGCCATCCCGGGTTGAAGATCGTTGTGGTGCACGGTGGCGGCTACCTGCCCGCCTATCCCGGCCGGATCGATCACGGCTGGCGTGCCCGCGCAGATGTCAGCGAGAACGTGCCCGGCCTGCCGGGCGACTACCTGCGCGAGTTCTACTTCGACACCATGGTGTTCGACCCCGGCCAGCTGAAGTTCCTGGTCGATCGGTACGGCGCGGAACATGTCCTGCTCGGCACCGACTATCCGTACGACATGGGAGACGACGACCCGCTCGCGCTGATCGGGGCCACGCCCGGCCTCGACCAGCGGCAGGTCGACCTGATCAGCGGCGGCAACGCGGCGCGACTGCTAGGTCTCGCGTAGGAATGAGAGAACAGATGATAGGACTGGCCGTTATCGGATGCGGCACGGTCGGGCGGATTCGCGCGGTGCTGGCCCGGGAGTATCCGGGCGTGACCTGGCTCGGGCTGTGCGACATCGACGCGTCGACGTTGAAGGAACTCGCCGACGACACCCGGGCCGACTTCGTCACCACGGACGCGGCCGAGCTGCTCGACCGTCCCGAGGTCACCGCGGTGATCGTGGCGACCGACGAGAGCCGGCACGTCGACCCGATCCTGTGGTCGGTGGCGCGCGGCTTCCCGCTGTTCATCGAGAAGCCGCTGGCGACCGATCCGGTCGAGTCGGCGCGGGTGCTCGCCGCGGTCGAGGAGAGCGGCGTCGACGCCGTGGTCGGCTACACGCAGCGTTTCCGGCGGCGCTTCCTCGCCGTCAAGCAGCGCCTCCGGGACGGCCAGATCGGCCAGGTCACCTCGGTGGTCACCCGGGCCTTCATGAACCGCATGGTCCCCGACGCCACCCTGGGCAAGGTCACCGACACGACCAACCTCACGCCGATGGTGGTCTCCGGAACCCACAGTCTGGACATGAGCATGTGGCTGCTGGAAGGCAGAACCCCCGTCGAGGTGTACGCCCGGTCCACCGACGTGGTTCTCGGCGCCTCCGGCACCAAGGACGGCACGTTCGGCATCTTCACCATGGACGACGGAACCCTGTTCAGCATGAACATCAACTGGGCGCTCCCGTCGATCTGGCCTGGCTCGGTGTACGGCCTGGAGATCGGCATCGTGGGGACCAACGGGGTGATCGACATCGAGGACACCCACCGGGACGTCATCGTCGCCTCCGAACAGCCCCAGCCCGCCGGTTACCGCAGCCGCGGCTTCGAGGCCCCGGCACCCAGGCACGTCGATTTCCTGGGCAGTTACCCGCCGGGCGATCTGTCGGACGGACTGCTGTGGGGGCCGATGCGCGAGGAGACCATGTCCTGGTTCAGCAGGCTCAGCATGGGAGTCAGGACGCCGCACGCGACCGCGCGGGAGGGGCACGCCAACCTGATGCACACGATGGCGATGGATCTGTCCGCCCGCCGGGGTCAACCCGTCCGCCTGCCGATCAGCCCCGAGGAACTGCGCGACGGCCTGCGAGAGGAAGCGTCATGAACGTCGGCGTCATCGGCACCGGCTGGTGCGGCGGAATCCGGGCTGTCGCCGCGGCCCGCAGCGCTCTGGTGGCCGAACTGCACCTGGCGGAAATCGATCCCGACCGGCTGCGCGAGGTGGCGGAACTGACCACGCCCGCCGGCACCACCACCGACTGGATGGAGATCATCGCCAACGACCGGATCAGCGCGGTCATGGTGTCGGCCACCCCGGAGACGCTGCACTACCCCATGGCCAAGGCCGCGCTCGAAGCGGGCAAACACGTCCTCCTCGAAAAGCCGATGGCGCTGACCCTGGACGAGGCCGACGACTTGATCGCCACCGCTGAGGAGCGCGGCCTCAAGTTCACCATCGGCTACTCGCAGCGCTTCAATGCCAAGCAAGCGGTGATCAAACGAGCCATCGACGACGGCACCCTCGGCACGGTCACCAGCGTCCTGATCAGCCGCCACATCACCAGATCGCTTGGCGCGAAGATCAGCTCGCGTACCAAACTGTCACCCGCCGCGATGGAGGCCACCCACGACCTGGACTTCGCGTTCTGGTGCCTCCAACCTCGGCGACCGGTGCGGGTCTACTCGCAGAACGCCTGGGGCGTGCGCGCGGCCACCCACGGTTCGCCCGACACGCAATACCTGATCGTCACAATGGACGACGGAACGGTCGTCACCGTCGGCGCGGGAATGTCGCTGCCGCCGGGCTACCCGAACCAGTCGACCACCTGGATGGAAGTCCTCGGCACCGAAGGAGCGATCCTGGCCGACGCCAGCCACCGCGACATCGTGCTGAACACAGTCGGGCAGGGCGTGCAGTTCCCGCTCTCGACCATGCCAGGCGAGTACGTCGGCGAGGTGTACGCAGGCCCGATGGAACGGGAGACGACCCACTTCCTGGAGGCCGTCGCCTACGACCGGCCGGTCATGGTCGATCCCCGGCTGGCCCGCGTGACGATGGAGGTTTACCTGGCCGCCGACCTGTCCGCGGACCGGAACGAGGTGGTCAGCCTGCCGCTCACGCCGGACCAGATCGAAGCGGCGCTGAAGAGCGCCTAACCGAATGAGCAGGTCGCCGCTATCCGGCGCCGTTCACGCAGGTGACGGTTCACACCGCACCGGCGCCAAGAGCGGCATTCTGTTGGGCGTTCTGAGGCTGGTCGAGTCTGAGCGGGCGGATGGTGGTGCCGGGCACCAGGCGTCCGGCGTTCTAAGGCTGGTCGAGCTTGAGCAGGCGGGTGGTGTTGCCGCCGAGCACCAGTTGTCGCTCACGGTCGTTGAGGCCGACGCGCTCGATGAAGGCGAGCGGGTCCACGGTGCCCATGTCGAACGGGTAGTCGGTGCCGAGCAGCACGTGCTCGGCGCCGAACTCGGTCACCAGGTGGCGCACCATGCCCGGGTCGAACACGTTCGTGTCGAAGTACAGCGTGCGCAGGTAGTCGCTCGGCGGACGGTCGATGTGTTCGCGCAATTCGGGGCGTACCTCGAAGGCGTGGTCGGTGCGGGCGAAGTAGAACGGGAGGTAGCCGCCGCCATGGACGACGATCATCCGGAAGTCGGGGTGCCGGCGCCACACCCCGCCCAGGATCATCCTGGTGGTGGCCAGGGTCGAGGCCAGGGGCATGCACATGACGTTGATCAGGTAGTAGTCGGTCATCCGCTGGCCGTGCGTGAACCCCTGCGGATGCATGATCGCCACCATCTCCAGCTCGGCGGCCGCCTCCCACACGACGTCGAACCGGGGATGGTCGAGGTCCAGACCCAGGACGTCGGCGCTCAGTTCGAAGCCGTGGAATCCCAGGTCGCGCTTGGCCTCGCGGAGGACCTCGACCGCCAGCTCCGGATGGTTCATCGGCGGGTTCGCCACGGCCGCGAACCGCTGCGGGTGCCGGGCGACGATCTCGGCGAACCGTTCGTGCTGCACCCGGCTGGCCTGGACGGCGTGCGGCCCGTCGAGCCAGTAGAAGTACTCGGTCGGCGGCACCGCGAGCACCTGCAGGTCGACGCCCTGCTTGTCCATGTCGGCCAGCCGGGCTTCGGCGTCCTCGAACTGTGCGGTCTGCCGGTCGCTCGCGCGGTACTCCCGGTTGTAGCGCAGGGTCTCGGCCGAGGAGTGCAGGGTGCGCGGCTCGTACTCCGGTTTGAAGAAAGGTTTCGTAATTTCCGCGGCAGCGGGGACCGAAAAGTGCGTGTGCACGTCGACAACGCGGTAGGGCGGTTTCTCCGCGCCGGTCTGTGCCACATTCGGCGCCAGTTCGGGCCACCATTCCTCAGTCATGCCGTTCATTCTCGCAATTCGGGCCGCGAACCACCAGGAGTTTTCTGGTATGCGTTATTCTTTTGATGAACTTGTATCATTCTCCACTAAATTGTTTTGTGCTGCCGGAATTCGGGACGAGCATGCGTTGGCGACGGCGCAGCGGCTTACCGAGGCCGATCTCCGGGGTCGTTCCGGGCATGGGCTGATCCGCGTGGCGCCGTACCTGGAACGGATCAGAGCCGGAGGGATCAACGCGCGGGCCGAGCCCCGGATCACGCGCGAGACGGCGGCGAGCGCGCAGATCGACGCCGACAACGGACTCGGCCAGGTCACCATGACCATGGCGACGGAACTGGCCGTCGCCAAGGCCGCGGACGCCGGCATCGCCGTCGTGGGCACCGTCAACTCCAACCACGCGGGGGCCGCGGGCCTGTATCCCGCGATGGCCGCCCGGCACGGCATGGCGGGGATTTACCTCGCGGTCGCCAACGCGAATGGCATGCCTCCGTGGGGCGGGAACTCCCCGGTGCTGGGCCCCAACCCGATCTCCATCGCGGTCCCCGCCGAACACGGACCGCCGTTCCTGCTGGACATCGCCACCACCGCCACCTCCCATGGAGCGATCAAAGTCGCCAGGCAGGCGGGAGAACCGATGCCGGTTGGCTGGGTGGCCGACCGCGACGGGCGGCCGATCACCGACCCTGACCGTGCGGACGAGGGCTTCCTGCTGCCCATCGGCGGCTACAAAGGGTCGGGCCTTACCATCGCCGCTGGCCTGCTGGCGGGCGTGCTCAACGGCGCGGCCTTCGGCCAGGAGGTCGTCGACCACCGGGTGGACAAAATCACGCCCACCAACACGGGGCAACTGTTCATCGCGATTCGCGCGGACGTCTTCCGCCCGCTGGAGTCCGTCCTGAGCGACGTGACCCGGCACCTACGCCTGCTACGCGAATCCGGGAGCGCGGACGGCGACCCGATCCGTCTCCCGGGCGACCGCGCCGCGCGACTGGAGCGGGAATACCTGCGCGACGGACTGCCGATCGCACCGGCGACCCGGGACGCGCTCAATGCCGAAGCGGCACGCTCGGGAATCCCCCGGCGCCTCTGACCAGAAAGGCAAGAAATGAAGCTGGTGACTTTCGACACGGGCATTGGAGCTTTGCGCGAGAACGGAGACGTCATCGATTTCGCGGCCGACCCCACCTTGCCGCGAACCATGCTGGAATTCGTCGCCGCAGGACGACCCGCGCTGGACCGCGCCGCCCGGCTACTCGCATCGGCGCCCCCGATTCCGGCGGACGAGGTCGTCCTGCGGGCACCGATCCGCCCGGGCAACAACATCATGTGCGTCGGCAAGAACTACCTCGACCACGCCAAGGAGTTCGCAGGCAGCGGCTTCGACGCCTCCCAGCGCCAGACCGTCCCCGACGCACCCGTGGTGTTCACCAAGGCGCTGTCCTCGATCGTCGGCCCAGGGGAGGACGTCACGGTCTCCGCCGACGCCACCGGCACCAGCGACTACGAAGGCGAACTCGCCGTCGTCATCGGGGACGGCGGATCGCGGATCCCCGCGGCCGACGCATGGCGCCACGTGTACGGCTACACGATCGTCAACGACCTGACCGTACGCGAGCTCCAGAAACGGCACGTCCAGTTCTTCATCGGCAAAAGCGCCGCGACGTACTGCCCGATGGGACCGTACCTGGTCACCAGCGACGAGATCGCCGACGTCACCGCCCTCTGGGTACGTACCCGCGTGAACGGCGAACTCCGTCAGGCGGCCCCTGTCGCCGATCTCATCTTCCCCATCCCCACCCTGATCGAGGCGATCTCCACGGCGGTGATCCTCGAACCAGGCGACGTGATCGCCACCGGCACCCCCTCTGGCGTCGGCATCGGCTTCGCCCCGCCACGTTTCCTCACCCCCGGCGACCTAGTCGAGGTCTCCGTAGACGGAATCGGCACCCTCACCAACCGCGCCGTGTGACAAACGGCCGTACCTCTCGCAAGCGGAAGGCCCGATAACCAGACGGTCTTTCAACGCCGGGGTGGAGTATGGGACCTTCGGCTTGGATTGGTAGGTATCCGCACGGGAGCGAGGGCCCCGATGGTTGAGATAGCGAATCCGATGCACGCGGCGTTGCTGGACTTACAGCGCCGAATTCGCGGTGAATTGCACGTGGTCGAGCAGGCGCTGGCGAAATCCGACCGGGATATGGGCGGCGGGCTGGTGTGGCTCGGGCCAGAGGCCCGGCGCTGGCGTGATGACCTCGGCCTGCGGCGGACCCAGATCCGGCGGGCATCGGACCGGCTGGAGACTGCGATCGGCGACGCCCTGGCCGGGCAGCCCGCCCAGGTGCCGGAAACGACGGCGGACGCGTATCGGCGGCAGCGAAGCGGGCGGTTGTGATGGCGCCCTACAGTTCCGAGTTCCGTGGGGTCGACCCGGACCGGCTGCTCGCGATGATCAAGTCGATGGACGCGGACGCGGAGGCGTTGCAGGCGTTCGTGCAGCGGTTCCGGGGGGAGTTCGCGCGGCTGGGGGTGGACACCTCGGCGTTGACGGAGCTGGAGCGGATCAGCGCGTGGACGCGGGACCAGCTGCCGCTGATGCGCCGCCGCCACGAGCTGGCGATAGCCGCCGACCGGGTGGACGGAGCCGCCTTCGTGGAGATCCCCGACGTCACGATGACCCTGGCCGAGGCGCACGCCAAAGGCCGGGACCTGGCCGCCATGTTCGGCACCGGCATCCTGTCCAACAAGGACTTCACCGCGAAGCTCAAGGGTGAACTGGTGCATCAGCACATCGGTGAACTCAAACATCTGGCCGGTGACCAGGACGCGTCGGCAGCGTTCGTGGCGGCGCTTCCCGGGCCGATTCGGCAAAGACTGCCGGGCCTGCTGATGGAGACCGGCAGTTCGACGGCGCGGGAGGATCTGGCGGCGTTCTCGGCGGTGTTCGGCGCCGCGTTGCGGGCCACCAAACCACCTGCCGGGATGGCCGAATACCGGCGCGAACTGGCGGCTCCGGCGGACGCGGACGCGGCCTGGCAGCGACTGGCGTTGCTGCGGGGCTCGGGCGCGCCCTCGGAGGTGCTGGCGCGGAGCGCGCGGGCGGTCCTTGACGACCTCGCGGCCGTGCAGAACTGGCAAGGTGCCAGCCTGGACGAGATCCGCGCCTACGGCTTGCCGGACGACTCGGCCACGCTGGCGTTGGAGGTGATCGCCGACGACCCGGTGGCGGTCCGGTCGGTGTTCGCCGAGATGGGCCGTCCGGCGGTGGAGTTGACCCGCCCGGAACGAATGAAGCAGCTGTTGGACTACGTGCGGTATCGCGAGGGCGGAGCGGCCGACGCGCTCGGCCGGGCGCTGGCGACCGGATCGGGCGTCCACGAGCAGGGCGCGCGCAGTGCCGAGGCGGTGGCCTTCGCCTTCGACACCATCATCACGGCCGCGTCCCTCGGCCAGGACATGCCGGACGCCGCCCAGGACTCCATGGCCGAGCTGGCCGCCTCCTACCGGGAGGAAATGCTCACCGGCGCCCGCATCGGCGATGGTCTCTTCCGGGCCTCGGGCATGACCGCGCCGCCCGACTTCTCGTCGATTCCAGGGCTCACGCCGGGCTTCTATCTGAGTCCGAAGGACACCTACGGCTTCCTGAAGACCTTCGCCGCCGAGGAGAGGAACACGAACACCTTCGACAAGGCCATGAGCGAGCTACGCGATGACCTCGTGGTGCAAGCCGCCCGTCTTGATGGCGAGGCGATGCGGGACAGTCCCCCCAAGAACTCCGTCCACTTCGAGGAGGCGACCAGTGCCATCGGTGACCTGGCCGGCATGGAGTACGCGGCGGCGCTGAAGGTTCGCGGGGACATGGACGCCTTCGACGAGAAGATGCGCGGCGTCATCGCCGATGTCACGTCCGTCACGCTGGACCGGGCGCCCGATCCAAAGAGGGCGATCTGGAAGTTCGCCTGGGAGGCGGTCAAGTTCACCGCAGGCAAGGCGTTGGACTCCTGGAAAGATGGAGACCCAGCGGACACCCGGGTCGGCAAGCTTGACAGTGCCTACGACCAATGGGTCCTGGCGCAGCGCTACGAGATCGCCACCAGGTTGTGGGAGGGAGGGTATCCCGCCGATCCGCCGTGGCCGACCAGCCTGATGAAAGACGGTAAGCCACTTCCGCCGGACGACCTGCTCAAGGACAGCAAGAAATTCGAGATGTTCGAGGCGTGGTCGGATTCCACGGACAAGAACGGTGACGGCGGGGCCTTTGACAAGAAGCTCGCCAGGGGGATCAGCGGAGTAACCAGCAGGACGCCCGTGGCGACGGCGAAAGGATACGAGAATCAGCAATAACCTTGCGCTTCTCATCGGGTTCGACCAGCTGACTATTCGCAGTTGGTCTCGCCGTTGATCTGCACGGCGATCCTCGTATCCGACGGCAACGTCATGGTGAAGGAGAATCGTAGTCCGGCTGCTTCTTTGACCCAGACGATGGTGCGCGAGTCGATGAGATCTGATTGGTCAGGGCCGCTGATGTCTGGGTCGTATCCTCGCTCGGCGAATCTGGCGCCGATACTCCTTGCCGCTATGTCGAACTCGCTGTCCGGATCGGGGGCGATAGCCGGCAATTGGCCAGTGGCGGTGAAGACGCGCTTCAACCCGCCTTCACCACAGGAGACGTCGCTGGTGGCCGCGTTCGTGATGTCGATGGAGTCGTCCACCCAGTCGTCCCACGCCATGACGGCCTGGCCGTCCGCGGCGAGTTGAGCGCTGGCTTCCTGCAGGGACGGGCCCGACGTACATCCAGTCGCCGCGACCACTGCCAGCAGTCCGATCAGGCAACTCCGCGCGACCCGCAACCCGTACCTCCACGACGCCATGAATGCCCGGACCCCGCTTCATGTCACTCGTTTAGCGGAACCCGAGACGCGCGAAATACGGGGCTAGGCATTATCGCCACGAACGCGAATCGCCAGTCAAGCTGTTCCACCGCCCTGGCATAGGGCTGGCTGATGAGCTGAGTCAGCGCACGGCCAGGGCTCCGATCTTCTCGAACGTCCTGAACACCTCGGCCTTGGCCAGCGCCACCTCGGGGTCGGCTGCCTCTCTGGGGAAGGGCAGATCCATGGGGATGTCCTCGGCGAGCCGGCCGCCCTTGGCGAACACCAGGATGCGGTTCGACAGTTCGACCGCCTCGCTCACGTCATGCGTCACGAAGACGACGGTCTTGCCCGTCTCCTGCCACATGAGGTGGAGTTCGGCCCGCAACGACCGGGCGGTGATCGCGTCCAGGTGGCTGAACGGCTCGTCCATGAACAGCACGTCCGGCTCGGTGGAGAAGGCCCGCGCGATGCCGACCCGCTGCTGCATGCCGCCGGAGAGCTCGCCCGGGTACTTCTTGCCCTTGTCGCCCAGCTGGACCATGTCCAGGTAGCGCTGGCACCGCTGCCTGGTCTGCTCGGAGCGGTCGCTCTGCACGAACAGCAGGTTGTCCATCACGGTGCGCCATGGCAGCAGACGGGCGGACTGGAAGACGTAGCCGGCCCGGGCGGGCCCGCCGTTCTGAGTGATCGCGACCTGGCCGTTGGTGGGTGTCTCGATTCCGCTCAGGATGTTCAGCAGGGTCGATTTGCCGCAGCCGGACGCGCCGACCACCGAGACGAAGACATGCCCGCCGAGTTCCAGGTTCACGTCGTCGAGCGCGATCACCTTGTCGGCTCCGGCGCCGAACTCCTTGTGCAAATTCACGATCTTGATGTCAGCCATGCTGGGGGGTCCTCTGCTGTTCGGTGGTGACGACGGGCGGCTGGTCGAACGCCTCTTCGGCGACGCTCGCCTCGGGACGCCACCGGAAGATCCGCCGGGAGAGCTTGTCGAACAGGAACTTCTCGAAGAACAGGGCGAAGATGACGAACAGCAGCGCGTAGCCGATCACTCCGTAGGCGCGGTGCGCGTCGTACCAGAACTTGATGGTCCAGCCGGCGCCGTCTTGGCCGCCGAAGACCTCGGCGACCACCAGGCCCTTCCAGCCGAGCGCGAAGGCGTACCGGCCGGCCGCGAACAGGAACGGCATCAGCGAGGGGATGAGCACGTGCCGGATCGCCCGCTCGCGGGGCACGCCGAACGCCCGGGCCATGTCGTAGAGATCGCTCGGCGCGTTCCTGACGCCTTCCCTGACGTTGATGATGACGTACGGCACGCCGGTCAGCACCACCGCGATGATCGGGCC
Source organism: Acrocarpospora sp. B8E8 (assembly GCF_039871605.1). Classification (NCBI taxonomy): domain Bacteria; kingdom Bacillati; phylum Actinomycetota; class Actinomycetes; order Streptosporangiales; family Streptosporangiaceae; genus Acrocarpospora; species Acrocarpospora sp. B8E8. The sequence continues at coordinate 59,034 of NZ_JBDPLV010000051.1, forward strand.
GGTGTCGCCGAAGCCGAAGGCCAGGCTGCAGAACAGCGCCCAGGCCAGGTTGGGCATCGCCAGGATCGCGACCACCCAGTCGTTGAAGAAGGCGTTCACGGACTTGGACAGGCCCATCGCCAGGCCGATCACCCCGCCCACGACCATCGCGATCAGCATGCCGACGCCCAGCCGCTGCAGCGAGATCCAGAAGGTCTGGTACACGTTGTGCGGGGCCAGCGTGTTCCCGGTGATCTCGTCCCACATGAACCCGGCGACCTGCCACGGCGTCGGCAGCACGTCCACCGCGAACGGCCAGATCGAGGCGACCAGCTCGATGGTGAGTAACCACACGCCCAGGCACACCAGCGGAAAGGTGAGCCGGCCCGACAGCGGGCCCTTCAGCGCCCTGAAAAGCATTGCGACAATTCCCTTCAGGCCTTGAGGCTCGTACGCCAGCCGAAGAAGCGGCGCTCGATGACTTCGAGCACGACCTTCTCCAGGAAGAGGGCGAGGATGTAGAACGCCAGGATCCAGGTCAGGAACTCCGGCAGCCGGAACAACTGGGTCGCCGTCCGCATCTCGAATCCGATCCCGCTGGAGGAGGAGAACACCTCGGTCAGGACGGTCACCTTCCAGGCGATGGAGAACCCGAAGCGGACCCCGGTGAACAGGAACGGCGCCAGGTGCGGCAGCACGATGTGCCGGTTGCGCTTGAGCACGCCGACGCCGAACGACTTGGCCATGTCGATCAGGTCCTTGGGCAACGACTTGATGCCCTCCGACACGTTGACCGTGATGACCGCGAAGGTGGTCAGCACGATCGCCAGCAGCGGGCCCGCCTCGCGGTTGCCGAAGATGATCGCGGTGATCAGCGCCCAGATCAGCCCGGGCGTGGTGATCCCGATGGTGACGGCGTCCCGGAAGAAGCCGTTCAGCCAGCGGTTCTGCATCAGCATCCCGACCAGGACGCCGACCACGAACGCCAGGAAGAAGCCGATCCCGATGCGGGTCAGCGTGGTGGCGAACGCGCTCGGCACCTCGCCCGTCGCCCACAGGTCGGCGAAGGTGGCGAACACCGCGCTCGGGCCTGGGAGCAGGTTCTCGTCCATGAGCCGTCCGGACGAGAACTCCCAGAGGCCGAGGAAGAACAGGTAGCCGGCCAACCGCCAGCCCCACGTCCTGAGGCGGTCCGCGCGCTCGATCTTCCTGGCCAGGTCCTCGGCACTGGCGCGGCGCGGCGGACTGGTGGACGGTGCGGTGACGGTCGACACGAGGACTCCTCAGTTGCTCGGCGTGAGCGCGACGAATCGGGGTTTCGGGGCGTCGGCCGCCAGGAAGTTGTGGTTGTCGGGGTGCAGGCCCTTCATCAGGTCCCAGATCTCGGTCTCCACCTTGATCCAGTCCTCCTTCAGGAAGACGTTGTCGACGAACCAGTCCTTGTCCCCGCTGACGAACTCGGTGATGTACGCGATGTCCTCGTCGGTCTCGACGGAGAAGTGCTGCGGGAACTTCTTGACGGTCTCGGCCTTCTGCTGCTTCCACATCTCGACGCCGCTCTGCCACAGCTCCAGGAACTTCACCGCCAGATCCTGGTTCGCGTCGAACCACTTCTCGGTGGCCACGAAGTTGTTGCCCGAGACGTGCAGCTGGCCGTCGTTGCTGGGGGCGAACTCCTGGTAGAGCTGGAAGGGCAGCTTGCCGTCGTACATGATCTCCAGCTCGCCCTTGCGCATCTGGGGGACCGCGGCCTCGGGGATGATCGCCGCGGCCTCGCAGTCGCCCCTGAGCAGGTTGGTGGGGTTCACGAAGTGGTCGTTGACGACCAGGTTGAAGTCGCCGCCGCCGACCCGGTAGTCGAGGTTGTGCATGCGCTTGGCGGCGAGCGTCCAGAACCCGGTGTTGGACGTCGGCCCGGACACGCAGATCTTGGAACCCTTGGGGATGTCGGCGAGCGTCTGGTACGGATCTCCCGCCCGCCGGTACAGCGGAACCCGCTGGTAGTTGTACTTGCCGAACGTCACCGTCTTGATCTTGGTCTCGGCCTCCAGCACCGGGGTCTCCTGGGTGGCCATCGACACGATGTCGCCATGCCCGCCGGCGAAGTAGGTGAACTCATCCCAGGTCGTGCTGGTCTCGATGCGGACGTTGTTCTCCTGCTCCCACTTCTGGATGGTGCCCGCCTGCTTCATCAGGTCCCAGACGGGGTCGGGGGCGAACGCGAAGCGGATGACCTTGGCGCCCTCGGCGGTCCCGCCCCCGCCGCCGCTTCCGCAGCCTGCCGCGATCATCGCCACCGTCGCGGCGACTGCGATGGTCTTGAGTCCGTTGGTGATTTTCACGGGTGCCTACCCTTCTCGCGGGCCGTTGCGGCCTCGGCGTCACCGGGGAGTGCACGGGTGGCCGACCTGTGACGCGTGTCACCGATTAGACTGAGGTGCTCTTCTGGACGCACTGACAGTTCGCGTGATTTTTGGCCGGAGACGGTGCCGCAGACTGTAACGCGGGGGTTAACGGTCACCCTGGGGTGATCGTCTGATGTTGTGAAATTGTTGCTAGTTGGGGGCTAATGACACCTCTCGTCACCTCCGGGGGGTGGAATTCACAGGCGTCGCCACTGTGTGCGTACGAGCTGCCGCGTTGACTCTGACTTTGCGCAGACGCAGACAAGGGAGACGCGATGAGACTCGGCTATTTCTCGATGCCGCTGCACCCGCTCGGCCGGACCTGGCGCGAGACGCTGACCGAGGACAGGGAGGCGGTCATCCTCGCCGACCGGCTGGGATTCCACGACGCGTTCATCGGGGAGCATCTCACCGACCGGCACGAGAACATCACCAGCAGCCTGCTGTTCCTGGCGACGCTGATCTCCGACACCGAGCAGATCCGGCTGGCCACCGGGACCACCAACCTGTCCCATCAGCATCCGGTGCTGGTGGCGGCGCACTCCGCGATGTTCGACCATCTGGCGGGCGGGCGGTTCATTCTGGGTGTCAGTCCGGGGGCGCTGCCGTCGGACGCCGAGGTGCTCGGCATTCTGGCGGAGGATCGCAACCAGATCTTCGCGGAGGCGATCGATGTCATCACCGCGATCTGGGAGTCGGAGCCGCCGTACGGGATCGATCTGCCGGGGAACAGATTCGCGGTGACCACGGAGTCCACCATGGATCTGGAGTTGGGGGTCGGCGTGCTGCCGAAGCCGCTGCAGGTGCCGCGTCCGGAGATTGTGGGGACGGTTGTCGCGCCGTACTCGAAGGGGGTGGTCGCGATGGGGCAGCGGGACTTCCATCCGTTGTCGGCCAACTTCCTGCTGGGGCAGTGGGTGGCGACCCATTGGCCCAACTACGTGCAGGGCAAGGAGGCTGCCGGGGCGTCGGCGGATGTGGCCGACTGGCGGATCGCTCGTACGATCTTCGTCGCGGACGATCCGAAGGTGGCGGAGAGCTATGGGCGGGCGGATGTGGGCAGCCCGTATCGCTTCTACTACTCGCAGATGCTCACCAAGATGCGGAAGATCGGGCGATTGGGCCTGTTCAAGTCCGATCGCGACCAGCCGGACGACGAGATCACGCTCGACTACGTGCTGGACCGGCTGGTCATCACCGGTACGCCGGAATCGGTCGCCGAGCAGATCCTCGCCTTCCGTGCCGAGACCGGGGACTTCGGCGAGCTGGTCTACGCCGGGCTCGACTGGGTGGAACCGCGGCTGGCCCGGCGCTCCATGGAGCTGATGGCGCAGAAGGTCATGCCGGCGGTCAACGCCGCGATCGGGACGCGATGAGTGACCGCTTGCCGCTCCCGGCGGAACTGACCGCCGCGCAGCGTGCCGCCGTGGACCGCATCACGGCGGGGCCGCGCGGTGGGATCTCCGGTCCCTTCGTCCCGCTGTTGCGCAGTCCCGAGTTGATGACGCGCCTGCAACTGGTCGGGGAGCACATCCGGTTCGGCGGCGTCCTGGACGACGATCTCCGGGAACTGGTGATCCTCACCGTGGCCCGGCATTGGGACCAGGGCTATGAATGGGCCTTTCACCATCCGATCGCGGTCGCGAAGGGTGTCCCGCTGGAGGTCATCGAGAGCGTCGGCCAAGGCAAGCGTCCGCACACGGGCAGGCCGGAGCTACGCCTGGTGTGGGACCTGGTCGATGAGCTCCAGCGGACTGGGGGAGTCGGTGATGAGGTGTACACGGCGGCGGCCAAGGCACTGGGGGAAGAACAGGTCGTCGCGGCGGTGGCCACCGCGGGCTACTACACCACCCTGGCGATGGTCATGAACGTCGCACGAACCCCACCACCGCCAGGCGGCACCCGCCTGCCCGGCAGATGAGCCCGTTGCTCCTGCTGCATCCGCTCGGTGCCGATGGCCGGTTCTGGGACGACGTGCTGCCCCACCTCGACGGCATCGAGACAGTCGCACCTGATCTGCCGGGCCACGGGGCTGCTCCCTGCCTGCCCGCCGGCGCCGGGATCGGCGACTTCGCCGACGCCGTGGCTGGGGAGCGTGCCCACGTGGTCGGTCTGTCGCTCGGCGGTCTGATCGCGCAGGAACTCGCGGCCGGGCGCCCCGACCTGGTCGACCGCTTGGTCCTGGTCGGTACGGTCGCCGTCTACCCGGAGCCGATGCGGGAGATGTGGCGGCACCGGGCGCGGGTCGCCCGCGAGGGCGCCCTGGCCGAGCTGGCTGAGCCGATGGCGGACATGTGGTTCACCGAGCCGTTTCGCCCGACGCCCGCGCGGATTCGCGAGCGGTTCCTGGCGATGGACCCTGAAGGTTACGCACGCGCGTGCGAGGCACTGGAGAGCGCGGATACTACCCGGCTCGCTCCCGCGATCAGCTCGCCGACACTGATCGCCTGTGGTTCGGCCGACTTGCCGCCCTTCATCCAGGCCGCGCACTGGCTGCACGAGCACATCGCGGCATCGGAACTGACCTGGCTGACCGGCAAACACGCCGCGGCGCTAGAGCGACCTGCCGAGTTTGCCGCCGCCCTGCGGAGTTTCCTGGCGCGCTGAGTCGTCACCCAGCAGGCGTACCAGCCGGATCGCCACCTGCAGTTCGGTGCGGCGGTCCTGCAGCGAATGGCCGAGCAACTGCTCGGCCTTCTGCAGGCGGTTGCGCACGGTGTGCTCGTGCAGTTGCAGATGCTCGGCCGCGGCCACGTGACTGCCGAACCGGAACGAGGCCTCCAGCGTCTCGCGCAGCCGGATCGCCTCGGTGGTGTTCACGGCCAGCGCGCCCAACTCGCTGTCGACGAACGTCCGTGCCAGCACGTCGTTCTGGAGCAGCAGGACCTCCAGACCGGCGTCGGCGTATCTGATCACCGGCGGCGCGTTCAGCGGCCCCCACGCCGCCCGGACCCGCTCCACCTCCTCGGCCTGCCGCAGCGCGGCGCGGAACCCGTCCATGCCCTGCTGCGGATCACTGACCGACGCCGTCACGCCGACCTCCGCCAGGACCCGGCACAGCTCGCTCAGACCGGGCGCCCCCCACGGCTCCAACCGGCACAGCCACACGACCGTGCTGCTCAGCGCGAGCGGGTACGACATCGTCTGGTACGCCTTCGCCGTCATCCGCAAGCCGTCGGCGAGCTGCGTCGCGGCCCCCTCGGTCATGGCCGGCAGCAGCACGGCGACATGGTGACCATCGATCTGGTAGGCCAGGATCGCCATGTCGGACGCGGTCAGCCTGGCCTCCTCCCCGCGCAGAATGTCCCGCACCAGGTTCTGCCGCACGTGCGCGCGCGAGCGGCTGAGCGCCTCGTAGTCACGGGTGTAGGTCTCGGCGACCTGCGAGGCGACATGGTCCTGGTAGGTCAGGATGACCCGGGTGAGATGCGCCAGCGCGTCGGCCGCCGCGTCCCGGTCGAGATCCTCCCGCTCGATCCGCCGCCGCAGATGCGCGGTCCACATCTCCCACTGGGTGAGAAAACTCACGCGGTACGAGCGCTGCATGGACTTCTGCGGAATGCGCAACTGCGCCTGGACGGTCGCGAAGGACAGCACCTGATCCAGCCGCACATCCTCCAGCTCCACCCGCCCCGCGAGCACGTCCCGCAGCGCGTACGCATTCTGGGCGACGCTGGCGCGAAGCCGTTCCAGGAACGCCTCGTCGCGGCGGTGGCTGGTGAACACGACCGTGCTGCACCGCTCGACGACCACGTCCACCATCGTCGGCACGTCGAAGTCGATCGCGGAATCACGCACCGACATCGGCAGCGGCCGGCTGTCGAAGATGCCGTCACGCGGCTCGGTGATGCGGTTCACCAGCACGTCGTCTCCCATCGTAGGAACTCTAGGGCGGACGCGGTCGGCCGTACATCGTCAGCCCACCGGCTCGACTCGACCTGATCTGGCCGACCGGGTGATGGCCTCGAAGGTCCGTACATTCGACAGCATCTCGTCGAAAGTGACCGGATAGCTGGTTTCGCCCGATGCGGCGCGGGCGAACTGCTCGATGTTGTCGCGCACCGACGGGTGTGGCGGGTAGAAGGTGGAGATCGGGTCCTCGCCGCGCTGTACCGTCGTCACGTCCCAGCCGCGCGGCAGTTCCGGGTGGTTCCGGTCGCGGATCTCCACCCACCCCCGCGAGCCGAGCACGGTGACCCGCCCGGCGAACGGGGTGGTGAGGATCGCGGTGATCAACGCCGTCTGGCCGTGCTCGAACCCGATGGTCACGGTGAGCGTGTCGCCGTTGGCGAACGCGGTGGCGAGGGTCGACAGCCGGGCCCAGACCTCGACCGGGCGGCCGAACAGGGCGATCGCGAGATCGACCAGGTGGATGCCGGTCGCCGACAGCGGTCCCACCGGTGCGTCGGTGTCGGACAGGCGCCAGTTGTCCGGGGGCAGCGTGAGGAACTTGTCCTGGCTGAAGTTGCCCTCGAACACCAGGGGCGTGCCCAGGTCTCCGGCTCGGCACTGGTCGCGCAGGCGCATGACCGCCGGCTCGAAGCGGCGCTCGTGGCCGATGCCGAGCTGGACCCCGGCGGCGGCCACGGCCTCGATGGCCGTCCTCGCCTCGGCGCTCGTCGTCGTGAGCGGCTTCTCGCAGAAGACGTGTTTGCCCATCTTCGCCGCGGCGACGATCTGCTCGGCGTGGAACTTGTGCGGGGTGCACAGGATCACCGCGTCCAGCGAGCCGTCCCCCAGCGCGTGCTCGAACGAGTCGGCGGTCCGGACGCCATGCGCCTCGGCCAGCTCGCGGCCGTCCTGGCTGGGGTCGATGCCCAGACCCACCTGGACGTGCGCGCTGTGCCGGAGGTCGTGGATGATTTTCTGGCCCCACCAGCCGAGGCCGACGACTGCTGCCCTGATCACCTGCGCAGTCAATCGCGTGGCCGGGCCGGACGCGGTGGTCAGCGGCGTGATTTTTCCGCCTTTAGTTGCCGGATCCCGTCATTTCCGCACGGCGTAACGTCCTCCGGCACCGGGCTTGCGGCAATTTCACGGTGAGCGCCACTGTGGTGCACTCCCCGCCCTCTGTTCAATGAGCCCATGACTCGGGGCATCAGCGAACTCCACGGAGGTGGGGGCATGGAACAGGTCTCGGAGGCAGTCGACGCCCTGCTGTTCCGCCACGTCGTCGGCCACCTCGCCAGCGGCGTGACCGTGCTGACGACGGCCCACGGCCACCAGCGTTTCGGCATGACCGCCAGCTCCGTGACATCCCTGTCCGTGAACCCGCCCACCATGCTGGCCTGCGTCAACAACGCCGTCCCCACGGCGGCGGCGGTGGCCCGCGCCGGGAAGTACGTGGTCAACGTGCTGGGGGAGGACCAAGGCCGGCTGGCCCATCAGTTCGCCATGCCGGACGACGACAAGTTCCGCGACGTTCGCGTCCACACCGGAAAGCTGGGCCTGCCCGTGCTGAGCGACGCGCTGGCGCACCTCGAATGCGAGGTGACCGAGCAGGTCGACGGCGGCACCCATTCGGTCTTCATCGGCCGCGTCCGCTCGGCCGTCGCCGGCCAGGGCCAGCCGCTGACCTACTTCCGCGGCGACTTCGGCCGCTTCGAGTTCGCCCGCGACGACCGGGTGTACAAAAAGGCCCGGCATCAGGTGCTCAGCCGGGTCTACCTGGCCAACGAGGTCATCCTGCTGGAGGATCTCGCCGGCGAACTGGGCGTGGATCAGTCCTCGGCCTTCTACGCCCTGACCCGCCTGGCCGCCGACGGCCTCGTCCGCCGCGACCCCGACCGCGGCTATGTCGTCGCCCAGTTCGACGTGGCCACCTCCGACGCGACGTTCGACGCCCGGCTCGCCATCGAACTCGGCGTGATCGAACTGAGCGTCGGCCAGGCGTCCCCCGCCGAACTGGCCGAACTCCGCGCCAGGTTCGAGCGGATGGCGGTCCTGCTGGTGGGCGACCGGTTCGTGGATTTCGACGACTATCTCGACGCCAATTACGCCTTTCATGAATGGCTGGTGGGCTTGGCGCACAATCCACTGCTGACGGCGACTTTCGGCGGGCTCAGCATCAAAAGCGTGATGACCCGGAGTTTTGGGTCCACGCCGATGACCTCGCAGAAGTTCATCGACGTGCAACGTGAGCTCACCGAGGCGTTCGAACGCGCCGACCGGCGTGCGGCAAGCGAGTCCGCGCGCGCCTACTGCACCCTGGCCAAACAGCGGGTACGGGAGATCCTCGCCCACACGGGCGGACGCCTCTGACCTAGCACCGCCCGGGCAGTGATACGTTGAATGGAGATTGGCCATTTAGCGATGCTATTCGCGTGATCTTTGGGCCTAGTTGACCATTCTTGCGCGCTTTCGCGCCGGACGGGTCGGTGGGTGCAGGTATTGCCCACTCCGTCGAGAGTAGCGCGCTCGTTCACCATCATGATCTTGAGTGTTGTCATATACCTGACCTTCATAACGAGCAACCATCGCGGGGGGCGGTAGGGCTTGGAAGCGTCATATGTGCGGTCAGTCCGCGGCATCAGGCGGGCTGGCAAGGTCGCCGCGTGGCTGGTGATCTTGCCGGTCATGGGGGTGGCCGGTGAGCTGGGCGAGCCGGCTGTGCCATCGCCGCACATGCTGATTCCGCTCGTGCTCGGGCTGCTGATCGCCCTGACCGGGCTGGTACGCCACCACCCGCCCGCCGTGCTCAACCGGGGCTCGCAGGTGCTGCTCGGCGTGTTGATGGGGAGCTACCTGGACCTGCCCGCGCTGAGCCACGTGGCCGGATCGATCGCGCCGCTGGCGGTGGTGACCCTGGCCACGCTCCTGCTCTGCCAGGTGGCCGCGTTCGCCATGGTCCGTTTCAGCGGAATGGACCGTGCCACGGCCACCCTAGGCATGATCGCCGGAGGTTCGGCCGCCGCGGTCGCGTCCGCAGAAGACCTCAAGGCCGACGGGCGCATGGTGGCGTTCATGCAGTACCTGCGGCTGGGCGTCGTCACCGCGATCGGCCTCGCGCCGGGATTCGCGCCCAGCGGGATCCTGCGGACCCTGCTGTTCACCATGATCGGACTCGATGTCGGCCTGCGGTTCTCCCGGCGGACCATGGGCCACCTACGCCGGATCCTGCCTGCGGCGCTGGCCTGCACGCTGGCCATCAGCGCCGGGTGCGGAGCTCTCGCGTGGCTGCTCTCCGTCCTCACCCACATCCCGTTCGGCGACACCTTTCTCGCCACCACCCCCGGCGGGATCAACGCGGTCCTGGCGACGGCCTCCGCCACGCACGCCAACCTGCCCCTGATCTCCAGCGTGCAGAGCCTGCGACTCTTCGAGATGGCCTTCCTGGCACCCATTCTGATCCGCTTGACCACAGCGCGGACGGTCAGGAGTGGACGGCGCGGATCTCCGTCACGGTGAACTCCTCGACGATGTGGCGGTTCTGCAGGAGGAAACCCACCATCGCGGCCACGGCTTCCGTGCCCAGGGCGGTCCGCACCTGACCGCTCAGGATGTAGACCAAGGGCGTCGAGGGCTGGTCGAGGGTGAAGCGGCGGCCGTGGCGGTGGACGTCCTGCAGCGCTCTGATCGGGATCGGCCACACCGTGGTGAACCACACCGCGACATCCCACAGCGGCAGCGCCGGATCGGCGTCGGCCGTTGCTTGGTAGCAGGGGACGCAGCCGTGCCGGGCGTGCTGGGCGTGCGGGCAGGTCCACTGCCGGACATCGGCGGGGCTCTGGGTGTGGTTGCTCAAGATCGCCGCCTCCGTCACGCGGCGACGCACGGGCCGAGTCGGTTCCGGAGGCAGGTAATCGCTGACTATGATCGGATCCTTTCGCGCCCTCGTTATGCCGTGGTCCGAGCTTAGTCGCGCGCGAGCACCCTACGACGAGCCTCTCAGCGCAGCTTGCCGAAGAATTCGCGCACGTCGGCGATCAGTAGGTCGGGTGCTTCCATCGCGAGGAAGTGGCCGCCTCGGTCGAGTTCCGTCCAACGTACGACATTGTGGTCGCGTTCCGCCCAGCGGCGGATGGTCACGTCGTGGACGGAGACCAGCACTCCGGTTGGCACCGTTCCGCGCTGAGGTGTCCAGCCGGGCGCGTCTTCGGTCCAGCCTGTGCCGGATTCGGTGGTCTCGCTCCAGGCGTTGGCGGAGATCTCCTCGTATTGACGTGCTCCTCCACGTGAATGTGGAGGATTCCTGTGCCGCTCACGCAGCAGCTCGCGACGCGGGTACGGGCGAGACTGTGGGACAGGATGCTTGACGCTTCACCGGCCCCGATACCCCGGGGCCTCCACGTCCTGTGACCGCCCATCCGGCGGCAGTGTCGTACCGATACAGCAGATTGCGGGCGGCGTTGGTGTCGGCGTTGCCGACCCACCCGCACGCCGGGTTCCGGCAGGCGAACCGTGACTGTGACTCGCGTGATCCGGGGGTGGTGGTATGGCAGCGGTGGCATTCCCGGGACGCGCCGTGCGGGCGGACCTTGGCGACCACGCCGCCACGGGCGTCGCTCTTGTAGGTCAGCAGGTCCACCGTCCGGCCCCACGCCTCCCCGGAGATGGCCCGGTTCAGGCCTCGTTTCTGTGCCACGCGCGTCCCCGGCGCTTGAACGGTCCCCGAGGCTGACGCCGTCATGTTGGTGATTTCCAGGTCTTCCACCACGATCACGCTGAACCGGGTGGCCAGGTCGGTGGTGGTTTGGTGCTGCCAGTCCAGGGCTCGGCGCTTGGCTGTCGCGCGGAGCTTGGCGATCTGGTCATAGGTGCGGGCCAGCCGGTTGGAAACCGGCCGTCCTTTTCCTTTGGTCGCGGTGGCGCGCTGGCGGGCGCTCTTGCGTTCCAGCCGCCGTAGGCGCGTCCGCTCCCCGTCGGTGAGCCACGGCCCGTGGCTCCGGTGCTCTCCTGTGGACAGCGCGAGGGGCACCGCGATGCCCCGGTCCATGCCGACCTTCGCCCCGGTGTGGGGAGCAGGGACCGGCGCGAGGGTCTGGATGCGGAACACGATGGCCCACCCGTGCGCGTCCTTGATCAGCCGGGCGCCGGTGATCCGACCGGCGGGGCCGCCCTTGGTGAGGCCGGGCAGGTCCTTGGTCCACCGGAACCTCACCCGGCCGACCTTGGGCAGGTTGACCGCACCCCACCGGCGGTTGATCCGCTTGATCTGCAAGTCGCGGGCCTGCGGCACATCCACGGCCATCCGGGACCGGAACCGGCCCTTGAAAGTGGGCCGGTCGGCGGGATGCTCGGGGTTGAAGAAGTTCGCCCACGCCTGCCGGTAGGTCTTCAGCACGGCTTGCGCGGCTTGGGCCGGGAGCTGGGCCATCCAGTCGATCTCGTGGCGGGCGGCCCGGATCGCCTGATCACAGTCGTTCAGCGAGGCGAAACGGCCTTGGCGGAAGGTGAAGTACTCGTGCAGCAGGTTCCACAGGGCGCGTGCGGTGTGCGCCTGGCCGTCCAAAACGGCCGACTGCCGCATGTCGAGGTCCAGGCGTGCGATGTGCGCGCGGATCCGTTTCCCCAGCTCCACCACGCGATCATATCGTTGGTGTCATGGCGGAGAATCCGGATATTCGCAAGGGCAGGCACTGTGTTCACGAACGATCCGTGCATTTGGTGTTCGTGACGAAGTATCGGCGGAATGTCTTCACCGCGCTGATGCTGACCCGCTGTGAGGAGATCATGCGGGGGGTGTACGCGAGTTTCACGTGCGAACTGCTGGAGTTCAACGGCGCAGACGACCACGTCCACCTGCTGGTCGGCTTCCCGCCCAAGGTCGCACTATCGGCCTTGGTCAACTCCCTCAAGGGTGTCTCCGCGCGGTATCTGCGCAAGGAGTACGACTCCCACGTCCGCGAGTACCTGTGGGGCGGGCACTTTGGTCCCGCTCCTGCTATGCGGGCTCGACCGGCGGCGCGAACCTGACCGCCGTCCGCACTTACATCCAGAGCCAGGACCGGCCCACCCACTGAGGCTCAAACACGCTCGCGCCCGAGCGGACGCTCCCACGCGGCGAACTAGGCTATCCGGTGCACGCCACCCAGGGCACCGCCGGTTTCCGGCTGGGCGCGGACCCGCCGCTGCCGCCGCTGCTGCTCGACGACAGGCCGCGTACGCCTACCGGCCCCCGGTTCGCGCCCCCGACAGCCACCCGACGGCGACGTCGCGACGTACCTGGCACACCGGCTGTCGTCGCGGGCATGGTCGGTCCAGGCGACCGTCACCCTGCACGAATCCGCCGAAACCGTCGCCCAACGGATCTGGCCGGGGATGGGCGTGGTCGAGGCAGTGGACGATCACAGCTGCCTGCTGCATGTCGGCGCCGACACCACGTGGGCACTGGTCTGGATGATCACCTCGGTGGACACCGACTTCACCCTCACCAGCGGCCCACCCGCCCTCGCCGACGCACTCCAAGCCCAGGCCATTCGCTGCCAGCGCGCCATACAGACGTTCCTCCGCTAGAAAGCCGACCTCCCAGGTGCTGGTCGAGGACCTCCTATCAGAGTGCGGGTTTCGCTGCGGTGTCAAAGGCCCGGCTCCAGGACAGGCTCGCCCACGCTCCGGCATTAGCAATATGGCGAATAATTCTTGACTTGTGATCAATGCGACGCCGACAATCATCGAGCCTTGTTCACTATGCAGTCGCCCTTTGAACTCTCCTCAGAGGAGCAGCGCTTGACGACGCCGACGTACGAACAAGATCTGGCCACCGATGCGTTCCGAAGCGAGGGGAACGTCGTGCTACAAGCCGGGGCTGGCACCGGGAAGACGACCACGCTCACGATGCTGGCCGCGGCCACCAGACGGTCCGGCCTGTACCTCGCTTTCAACAAGTCCATAGCCCGTGCCGCCAGACGCGTCTTTCCGGCACACGTGGCGTGCAGGACCACGCACTCGTTGGCGTACGCGGCGGTGGGACGCTACTTTGACGACCGGATCAAAGAAGCCGTGCGCATACCGAGCTGGCGGACGGGCGAGAAGCTCGGCATCAGCAGGAACATGGTGGTGACCATCGGCGAGCGCCGGGTGACCAACAAGGCCATATCGTCGGCGGCGCTGCGGACGGTGAACCAATTCTGCTACTCCGCCGACGAGGAGATCGGGCCACATCATGTGCCGCGGCTGCGCGGGCTGGAACAGCCTTTTCTGCACGCGCAACTCGTGGATCTGGTGCTTCCGTACGCGCGCAAGGCCTGGCAGGACCTGCAGCATCCGAGAGAAGGCGTCGTGCGATTCAGTCATGATCACTATCTGAAGATCTGGGCGTTGACCGAGCCGAGAATCGACGTTGATTTCCTGCTGCTCGATGAGGCTCAGGACACCAACCCGGCCTTTGAAAAGGTGTTCACAGCGCAGGCCGGTCGTTCCCAGCTCGTCATGGTCGGCGATTCCGCACAGGCGATCTACGGCTGGCGAGGCGCGCGCGATGTCATGACCGATTTCGACGGAATCCAACTCCGGCTCTCTCAATCCTTTCGCTTCGGCCCGGCCCTCGCTGAAGAGGCCAACCGCTGGCTGGCCATCGTCGGCGCGCCCATCCGGCTCCACGGCACCCCTGCCATTCCCACCGAACTGACCACCGTGGAGCGGCCGGATGCGATCTTGTGCCGATCCAATGTGGGCGCGATGACGGAAGTCATGAACCTGCTCAACGAGAACAAGCGGGTCGCCCTGGCCGGCGGCGGTCAGGAACTCGTCAAACTAGCTGAGGCCGCTCGTGATCTCAAAGCAGGCCGACGCACCTCGCATCCCGAGCTGATTCTCTTCCCTACCTGGGCGGATCTTCAGGAATACGCGGAATACGACATCGCAGGACGGGACCTGATGCCACTGATCGACTTGGTCGATGAGTACGGCACCGACATCATTCTGGATGCTCTTTCTCGCCTGCATGACGAACACCAGGCGGAGGTCGTGGTCTCCACCACGCACAGGGCCAAAGGACGTGAGTGGCCAGCTGTCCGGGTGGGGGACGACTTCGCCGACACCGAGCCGGAGGACGAGCAGGACGATGGTGGCCGACGCTACTCGGGCACGATCGGCCCGGCCGAAGCCCGCGTCGCCTATGTGGCCGTGACTCGCGCGCGGCACCGACTGGATCTCGGCGGCTTGGCCTGGATCAACCGGCGGCCCGCACCCGCGCCCGATCCAATTAATCGGCACCCGCGCGACGGCGATCTCTGAAATCCGCACTCTCTCCTGTGTCCATCGGGGAAACTTGCGATATGCCCCTCCACAACCAGGACGCGCTGCCGTTCGCACATTTGAGCGCGCCCAACTCCTCGCTTTACCGCGACATACTGCGTGCCTTCGCCCGCGCGAAGGAGCGCTTTATCGTGCACCTGCGGCCCGAGGATGTGGCTGCCGAGCTCCGGCGCGACAGCGATGAGCAGGTCGTGGCGGCGCTGGGGAAACTGGTGGAGTGGGGCAACCTTCGGGCCGATGCCGACACCAGCCGGGTCACCTCGGTGGAGGATTTTCATCGTCGGCGGTTCCTGTTCCAACTGACTTCGGCCGGTCACGCGGCTGAACAGGCCATTGCGTTCTATGAGGAGGCGATCGGCCGCCGTGGCTCGCTGCAGTCGGTGGCGCTGGGAGACATCGCCGAACAACTCCAGTCGCTGGCGAGTCTGGCGCGCGAGCCCGACCCTGATCCTGCCAAGGTGCATCTGCTCTTGCTTTCGCTCGCGGAGCGGTTTTCATCGCTGGCCGACAACGCGCAAGCGTTCATGGCCTCACTCCGGCGGGCGATCGATTTCTCCGACGGAGACGTGGCCGGGTTCATCGCGTACAAGGAACGGCTGATTGACTACATCAACCGGTTCATCGCCGATTTGGCGAATTCGGGGGCGCGGATCGCCATGTTGCTGACCGAACTGGAGACCTGCGGCCATGAACGGCTGCTGAGGCAGGCCGCTCGTCGCGAAGCCGCTGATGCCCTGCCGGAAGGCGATGACGCCGCGGAGGCATACGTCAGGGCGGAGAGTGCCGCCTTCACGTCATGGCAGAACCGGTGGCGTGGGCTCAAGGACTGGTTCCTCTCCAATGATGCCGGAAGGTCGTCACAGGCCCGGCTGCTCCGGCAGGCGGCGATCACCGCGATCAAGCAGCTCATCGACACCGTGGGACTGCTCAATGAACGCCGTTCTGGCCGGTCCGACCGATCTGCCGACTTCCGTGTCCTGGCCCGCTGGTTCGCCGAAGCCTCTGACGAGGAGGCCATGCACCGGCTCTGGCGAGCAGCGTTCGGGCTGACCCCCGCCCGGCACCTGACGGTCACTCCGGCGACCCTTGAGGAGTGGCGGGACCTTCCGGCCTCCATCCCCTGGAACGCGGCACCGCCGATAAGGATCTCACCGCAACTGCGCCGCACCGGTTCCTACGAACGCCGGGGCAAGCCGAACAAGGTGACCGATCGCAGCCAGGGTCGCAGGCTCCTGCGGGAGCACGCCGAGCGAGAAGCCGCGGAAACGGCCGCCGCCAGGGCCCGACTCCATACCGAAGGGCCGATCCTGCTGTCGGATCTGGGGACGCTCGACCCGCTGGCTTTCCGGCTGTTCCTCGCGCTGATGGGCGACGCGCTGGCCGCCCGGCATCCCGGCGAGACCGAGGTGAAGACGGTTACCGGCGACGGCTCGATGGAAGTGCGGTTGACCGTCGTCCCCGACGGCGGCCTGGTTCGGATCCACACCGAGAACGGTGTTCTCACCGGTCCTGAGCATCTGATCGAGATCACCGACCTGATGGCGGCCTCGTGACACCCGAAATTCTGGCGCAGCGGCGGAGCGCGTTGCGCGGCCTGCTCGCCAAGCCCTTGCTCACGGTCGAGAACGACGCAGAGATGCTGACCCTGGTCCGTCGTCATCTCACTGACTTGAGGCACTGGCTGACCCGCGAGACGGGATGGCGGCTGACGGCTGATTCGGAGACCGCGCGGTTGTTCAAGATCGCTCCTGATGCGGCCGACGCCACCCATCCCGCCAGGGGGAAAGCCGGCGAGCCTTTCGGCAGGCGCCGGTATGTGGTGCTGTGCCTGGCTCTTGCCGCGTTGGAGCGGGCGGACACGCAGACGACGCTCGGGCGGCTGGCCGAGGATGTGCTGAGTGCCGCGGCCGAGCCGGAACTGGCCGGTTCCGCACCATCCGACACGCCCGCCTTCGTTTTCACCCTCGACAGCCGCAGCGAGCGCACAGATCTGGTCGCCGTGGTGCGGATGCTGCTCGGCTGGGGAGTGCTGCGCAGGGTCGCGGGAGATGAGGAAGCGTATCTGACGGCCACCGGGGACGTGCTCTACGACGTGCGCCGAACGGTGCTGGCCGGGCTGTTGACTGGCACGCGTGGCCCGTCCACCATCACCGCGGTCACCTTCGAGGAACAGCTGGCCGAGCTGACCGCCGAGCCCGTCGCGGACACCGACGACCTGCGCAACCAAGGACTCCGCCGTAGATTGACCCGCAGGCTGCTGGAGGATCCGGTCCTCTACTTCGACAGCCTCGACGAGGCCGAGCGCGCCTACCTCGCCTCGCAGCGGCATGCGATCACGCGCAGGATCGAGGAAGCCACCGGGCTAATCGCGGAAGTGCGCGCTGAGGGCATCGCGATGGTGGACCCCGGCGACGAACTGACCGACGTGCGGATGCCCGAGCAACGGACTGACGGGCACCTCACGCTGCTGGTCGCGGAACGCCTCGCCTCGGGCTCGGAGTGGGGAATCGACGAGCTCAAAGCCTTCGTCCGGCAGGCCGCCTTGAAACACGCCACGTACTGGCGCAAGGGTGTGACGGATCCAGGCGCCGAAGACGGTCTGCTGGCCCAGGCATTGAGCAAGCTCACGGCCCTGCGCTTGGCCGAGGTTCGCGGAGATCGTGTGCGCGGCCTGCCGGCGATCGCCCGCTACGCCATCGCTCCACCCACCATCAAGGGAGACTGATGCCGACCGCCCCCAGCTCCGAACGCTGGAAGCCGCTTCGTGCCGGGCTCGTCGACATGTTCTACTACGACGTCGAGGAGTTCCACTTCCACCAGGGCCGTCTGCTGTTGCGCGGCAACAACGGCACCGGCAAGTCCAAGGTGCTGGCGCTGACGTTGCCGTTCCTCCTGGACGGCGAACTCGCCCCCCACCGGGTCGAGCCGGATGGTGATCGCAGGAAGCGGATGGAGTGGAACCTCCTGCTGGACGGCCGGCACCCGCATCCGGAACGGCTCGGCTATACCTGGATGGAGTTCGGCCGCCGTGCCGCCGACGGAACAGAGGAGTTCCGCACCATCGGATGCGGCTTGAAAGCGGTCAACGACCGCGGCATCGTCCGGCACTGGTTCTTCGTCACCCCGCAGCGCGTCGGCGTCGATCTCCAGCTGATCTCTCCGGCCGGAGTGGCCCTCACCCGGGAGAAACTCCGCGAGGCAGTCGAAGGCGCCGGGCTCGTCTACGACCGCGCCGCCGACTACCGCCGAGCGGTGGACGAGGCTCTGTTCGGGCTGGGGGAGCACCGCTACGAGGCGCTGGTGAACCTGCTCATCCAGCTACGCCAGCCGCAGCTGTCCAAGAAGCCGGACGAGAAGCTGCTGTCCCGCGCGCTCACGGAGGCCCTGCCGCCGATCAGCCCCGCATTGATCACCACGGTCGCCGACACGTTTCGCGGCCTGGACGAAGAGCGTGACGCCCTGCGCGCGTTGACGGAGGCGGGCCAGGCTGCCGCCGATTTCCTCGGGTACTACCGCAGGTACGCGGCCATCGCCGCCAAACGCAAGGCCGCCGCTCCCCGTCAGACGCACAGCCGCTACGAGCACCTCAGCCGTGCCCTCAGTGATGCCGAAGCCCGGCACACCGCCGCGGATGCCGAACTGGTGAACGTGCACGCTCAGCTGGCAGCCCTGGCGTCCCAGCAGGCCAGACTCGACGCGCGAAGAGACGCTCTGCGGCGCAGCCCCGAGATGCGTGACGCCGAGCGGCTCAAGCAGACCGGTGCGGAGGCGGGCCGTCTCGCCGAGCACGCGCGCAGGTGTGAGCAGGCACGCGATCGCCTCGTCATCGAGTTCAGCCACATCCAGAAGCGCGCCACGAGGGCGACCGACCAGGCGGACGCGGCGGCCCGCACCTTGGACTCCGTGCGGCGCCTAGCCGTTGCGGCCGCCCGTGCCGCCCGGTGCGAACCCGGGCACCTGGCCATCGTGAACTGGGGCGCCCATCCCGATCCGGCCACGCTGGCGCCGGCCAGGAGGGAAACCGAAGCCCTGGCCGTACGTCAAGAGCAGGCGATCGCGGAGTTGGAACGCCTGCTCAGGACCGTCGAACACGCGCAGGGACGGGTGGTTTCCGCCCGTGCGGAGGTCGACCGGCTGACCGGCGAGGTACAGGCCTCCGCCGAGCGAGTCGCCGTCGCCGAGGACCTGGCCGCCACGATGACCAGCGAACTGAGCGAGACTTACGCCTACTACCTGGCTGGTCTGACCGAGCTGCGGATCGCCGATCCTGACGCCGTGCTCGCGATGATGGAGTCCTGGGCGGTCGCCGCCGACGGGCCCAACCCGGCGACGACCCTGGTGGACGACGCTGCCCGAGCGGCCACCATGGCGCTCGGCGGCCGGGGGGCCGAGCTGGACGCGCAGTTGCGGATAGTGCGCCAGACGGTCGCCGACCTGACGCTGGAGATTGCCAAGCTGGAGGCGGGAGGCCACGACGCGCCGCCGGTCCCGCACACGCGCCGGCCCGAGCCGCGGCTCAGCCGTCCCGGCGCCCCGCTGTGGAAAGTGGTGGACTTCGCCGATCCCGTGCCCGCCGACCATCGCGCCGGGCTGGAGGCCGCCCTGGAGGCTTCGGGCATTCTGGACGCCTGGGTGACTCCCGAGGGAACGCTGCTCGTCGCGGACGACACCACCATCCTGGCGGCCGAGCCAGTGGCCGGGGTCGCCTGCTCCGCCGTCCTGCGCCCTGCCATCGATGGCGCGGACCCGCAGGCAGTGCTCCTCTCCGACGCCGCTGTCCAGCGGGTGCTCGACGCGATCGGGCTCGGTCCCGGCGGCCCGGCGGGGCCGACCACGTGGGTGACGGTGGACGGCCGGTGGGCCAACGGGGTGCTGACCGGGTCATGGCACAAATCAAGCGCCGGCTACATCGGCGAGGGAGCCAGGGAAGCCGCCCGCCGAAGCCGGCTGGCCGCGCTGCGTTCCGACCTGGCTCAGGCGGAACAGCGGATCGGCGGACTGGATCGGGAGGTAGCGGCACTCGCCGTACGGCAGGAAACCCTTGCCGCCGAGCACCGGGCACTCCCGCCCGACGCACCGCTGCGGGAGGCACACGTCAAACTGGCGGCCGAACACGAACGAAAGCGCGAACTCGACGTCAAACACGACAGCGCGGTTCGGATCGTCTCCGACCGGGAGCATGATCTGGAGATGGCCAGGACCCAGACCGGCGAGTTCGCCCGGGATGTCGGCCTGCCGGCCGATCCGAACGGACTGGCCGAGGTCAAAGCAGGGGCGGCGGACTACCGGCTGGCCCTGGCACGGCTCTGGCCGGCCGCTGAGGCCACGCTGGCCGCACGTGAGTTCGTTACCGAAGCGGTCCAGGACCTGGCCGGGGCCCGGGAACGCCTCGACAAGGCGTCCGATCTGGCCGTCGAGGCGCGGGGCGAGGCGGACACGGCAGCCGAGGTCTACCGGGTGCTGGCCGAGACCGCGGGTGCGGCGGTCGAGGCCCTGCATCGGCAACTCGACGAGGTACAGCAGGCGCAGCGCGCACGGGCGATCGCGGAACGCGAGACCCGCCAGCGAGAACAGCGGGCATCGCAGGAACGCGGCAAAGCCGAAGGGCAACGCGACACCTTGCGTAGCCAGATCGCCGAAGCCACCGAGACCCGGGACCTCGCGGTACGGGAGTTTCGCGCCTTCGCCGCCACCGGCCTGCTGAGTCTGGCGCTCCCTGGGCTGGAGATCCCCGACCCCGCCGCCGAGTGGCCGACGACGCCCGCCGTACTGCTGGCCAGAGAGGTCAACGCCGCGCTTGACGGCGTCGACGACGCAGACGGCCCGTGGGACCGGATCCAGAAGAAGGTCGCCGAGGAGCACAAGGTGCTGTCGGATGCCATGGCCCGGCATGGCAACTCGGTAGGCCTCACCGTCCGAGACGGAATCATGATCGTGGACGTGCTGTTCCAGGGCCGGACCAGGGACATTCCCGGCCTGGCGGCGGCCCTGGCGGAGGAGATCGCGCACCGGGCCCAACTGCTGTCGGCGAAGGAGCGGGAGATCCTGGAGAACCACCTGCTCAACGAGGTCGCCGGAACACTGCAGGAACTGATCACCGAGGCCGAGTCCGAGGTCCGGGAGATGAACGTCGAACTGGAGTCCCGGCCCACCTCCACCGGGATGCGGCTGCGCCTGGTGTGGAAGCCGGCAAAGAACGCGCCGGACGGTCTTGCCCAGGTGCGCGACAAGCTCCGCCAGCGGGTGGACGCCTGGTCTGTCGCTGATCGCGCGATGGTCGGGGCGTTCCTTCAGGAACGAATCGCCCGCGAGCACGCCGACAACCCGGCTGCGGGCTGGATCGAGGCGCTGACCAGGGCCTTGGACTACCGCGCCTGGCACGAGTTCGGCATTCAGCGCCAGCAGGACGGCCAGTGGCGCTCCGCCGCTGGTCCCGCGTCAGGTGGCGAGCGTGTGCTCGCCGCGTCCATTCCCCTGTTCGCGGCGGCGTCGGCGCACTACAAGTCGGCGGGCAACCCGTACGCTCCTCGGCTGGTGGCCCTTGACGAAGCCTTCGCCGGCGTGGACGACGACTCGCGCGCCAAATGCCTCGGGCTGCTGGCCACTTTCGACATGGATGTGGTAATGACGAGCGAGCGAGAGTGGGGCTGCTACCCGCAGGTGCCCGGGTTGGCCATCTGCCAGCTCTCCCGTCGCGATGGCATCGACGCGGTGCTGGTCACCCCATGGCGATGGGATGGTCATGAACGCCGCCGGACCGAACGACCGCTCCAGGAGCCACCGGTCCAGGCTGATCGCCACCTGCCGATCCCACTTCAGCAGGAAGGCTTGTTCTATGGGTGATGCGACGCAGCGGCTCGAGAGCCTGCTGGGAGGCCCCGAGATCGCCTGGCTGGTCGACCGGGTCCGGCGCCGCATCGCCCGGAACAAGCCGCTGACCGGCACCGTCTCGCTGCCGGGCGCGACGGCGGCACAGCGCCGTACCGTCGAGTTGCTCCTGGGCCGAAGACCGGGAACCGGCGCCTCCTTGTCGGTCTCCCTCGACGAAGTGGATCATGTGCTGCGCGCCAGCGGCGCCGCACCAGACGGCCTGGCCGCGGCGGTCCTCCTGCTCCTCGGCCCGGTCCCCGACCTGGCCGAGGAAGGCGCCGCACGGGAAGCGGCCTGGCGCGCGGCATTCGCCCCGCTCGACAACCACGTCGTCGGCTGCCCGCCCCTGCACGGCTGGCGCGCCTGGCTGGAGACAACCGGTTTGGTACGGCGACTCGCCCCCGCCCCGGACCAGGCGGGCCCACTGCTGGAACGCCTGACCGCCGTACTGGCCCGGCTGCCTTCCCACGGCCTGCCCATCGGCCGCCTGGCTGCGGAAACCTGCGCCGACGCGCACGCCCTCGACGAGGGACGGCCGCTGGCCACCCTGGCGCTCTCCGCGGTCAAGGCTCTGGCCGGGCTCCCGTTCGTCGCCGAGGGCGGAGCCGACGCGCGCCGAAGCGCGTGGGCCGCGGTTGGTGTCCACCTCGACGACCTTTCCTCACTGGTCCTCTGTGCCGGCCTGCCAGGCGACGATCGCACCCCCACCGGACGCATGCTCAGGTCCGCCCGCGCGGCAGGTGAGCCCTGCGTGCTGACCCTCCGCCAGCTGCGTCGCCATGACGAACCTCTCGCCGGAGGGCTGGTCCGCATCTGCGAGAACCCGGTGGTGATCGCCAGCGCCGCCGACGAGCTCGGACCCGCGTGTCCACCGTTGGTCTGCGTGGGTGGCAGACCATCCGCCGCGGTCTGGCGGCTGCTGGATCTGCTCGCCGCTGGGGGCGCATCGTTCGCTTATCACGGCGACTTCGACTGGGGTGGGGTCGCCATCGCCACCGCCGTACACGACAGGATCGGCATGCTGCCGTGGCGGTTCGACACCGCGGCTTACGAGACCGCCGCCTCGACCACACCCCTGACCGGGCGACCACTCGCGACCCCGTGGGACCCTCCGCTGTCGGAGGTCATGACACGGCGCGGTGTCCGCGTCGAGGAAGAACTCGTCCTCGCCGACCTGTTGGCCGACCTGGCGCTTTTGGACAGATGACCGGATCGTTCCGGGAACGGGCTGGATCGGGCCTGTGCGGGAGATGGTTGTGCTGGTCAGACTGGTGGTATGAATCGAGCGCTGATTGTGATCGATGTCCAGGAGTCCTTCCGGGCGCAGCCGAACTGGGATCAGATAGGGAACCCGAAGATCGCTGAACCGGTTAACCGGCTGGTGCGACTGGCCCGTGCCAATGGGGACCTTGTGGTCTGGGTGCTGCATGCTGAGGCTGGCAGTGGTGGCGCGTTTGACCCGGTCAACGGGCATGTTCGCCTGATGGACGAGGTGGGGCCACCGCTGGCGGGGGAGCCGATGCTGCGCAAGACCTCGCACAATGCCTTCACCACCACCAACCTGCAGCAGTTACTCACTGAGGCGGGGGTGCGCGAGCTGGTGGTGTGCGGGATCCGGACCGAGCAGTGCGTGGAGACCACGGCCAGGATCGGTAGCGATCTCGGATATCAGGTGCTCTTTGTCACCGATGCCACCACGACCGGGCCGGTTGGCGGGTTCAGCGTGGAGGAGATCACCGCGCGGACCAAGGCGGTGCTTCGGGATAGATTCGCCGCGATTGTCAGCGTGGCAGAACTGGAATGAGCCAAGTCGTCTTCGTGCTCCTGCCGGGGGTGCACCTGCTGGATCTGGCCGGGCCCGCCCAGGCTTTTCATTCCGCTGCCGCGCTGGGTCAGCCGTACCGGCTGTGTTACGTGGTCGAGCAGGAGCAGGTGCCCAGCGCGCAGGGGTTGCCGCTGGCGGCGGAGACTCGATGGCCCGAGTTGGGGCAGGATGACCTGGTCGTGGTGCCGGGGTGGCGGGGGCCGATGCTGCGGGGTGGGCCGCGTCCGCGGGCGGAAGATCTCGCGCGTTTGCGGGCGCATCACGCCGCTGGGGGTACGGTGGCCAGCGTGTGCGCCGGAGCGGAGGCCCTCGGCCAGGCGGGGCTGCTGGATGGTCGCCGGTGCACCACCCACCACGAACTCCAGGATGAACTGGCGGCCCGCTACCCACGCGCCACGGTGGTCCGCGACGTGCTGTTCACCGTCGACGACCGGGTGGTGACCTCGGCTGGTATCGCCAGCGGCATCGACCTGGCCCTGCACCTTTTGTCGGTACGGCACGGCCCCGCGGTCGCCGCCAAGGTTGCCCGTGACATGGTCGTCTACGCTCGCCGCAACGGGGACGAACCCCAGGCCAGCGCCATGCTCCGGTATCGCTCCCACGTGGACGACACCGTGCATCGCGTCCAGGAGCTGATCGACAGCCGGTTCGCAGAGCCGCTGCCGCTGGCATATCTGGCCGCGCGGGCCGGTGTCAGCGAGCGCACCCTGACCCGTGCGTTCAGCCGTGCCACCGGCGGGCTCACCCCGTTGCGCTATCAGCAGGCCCTTCGCCTGGAGCGGGCTCAGCATCTGATCAGCCATGGGACCGTGGTCGAATCCGCGGCTCGGGAGGTTGGATTCGAAGACGCCCGTATGCTTCGTCGGCTACGTGCGCGCTGACCGTGATCACCAGGCGTCGACCGGGATTGTCCAGCCCTGGCGGCAGTTGGTGGAGAAGGTGCCGCTGTCGCAGCCTTCGACGATGAATCGCTGCTTGCCGTCAAGCGCGCCCCATCTGATCTGGCTGCCGGTTCCGCCCTTGAAGGTGGCTTGGGCCCACTTGGCGGGTTCGTTCACCAGGTGCATTCGGACCAGGAATCGCTCGTAGGAGAAGGGATTGGTCGGTCCCCAGTTGAAATAGACGTAGGGGCCGCCTTTCCATGCGGCCAGGGTCATCTTGGAACCTTGGCCGGGTGACCAGGCGACCTGGCCGTGTGTGAATGACTGGCGGCGTCCGGCCCATTGGCTGTTGCGGTAGACGTCGTACTCGGCGGTGAGTGCGCATCCGAGCGTGTTCACTCCGCCTAGTTGGGCCCATTTGTCGCCTATGAGTCCGTACGGTTGGAGGGCGGGGTTGCATGGCGAGGCGTCGGCCTTCGCAGGTATGCCCGCCACGAGAACGACGGCGGCGGCCAGAGGGGCGAGGATGCGGCGGTTCATGAGGGACCTCCTTGGTCACCCAGAGCGTCTCGGATGCCGCGAACCGGCCCCAGGGGGTCAGCCCCAATGTCGTCGAGGGTTGTCCTGCTCATTTCGGTGCCGCGTCCACGCACACTCGATTTCCTCGCAAACGAATTCCGATTTATGCCAGCATAATCGGGCAAACGTGGATCTAATTTGCGCATTGAAATAGCGGCTTTGGCCACTTACCGTGTTTCGTGTGTCAGACATCTCTCGACGTAGCGCAATTGTCGCACTGGTTCCCTCCGTCGGTGCCGCTGTGGCGCACCTGACCGGAAGGCCGGCGATCCCCTCCTCCGATCCAGGTGGCCACCAGCATGGTCCGGCACACACCGCAGGGTCCGCGCACGCCGGCTTCCGGTCGGGGACCCATGTGGACAACGGCAAGAACGGGTTTCACCCAACGACGCTCATCAGGGATTTCGACCGGGGAAAAACCTCTCTCCTCGCCGACGGGAGAACACTTCGAGAATGGACCCTGGTGGCCCGGGAAAAGGAAATCGAGGTGGCTCCCGGAGTCACCTTTCCCGCCTGGACCTACAATGGCAGGATTCCCGGGCCCACGCTTCGCGCGACCGAAGGTGAGCGCCTGCGAATCACCCTGATCAACCATTCGGCACACGCGCACACGATTCACTTTCACGGTCTGCACGCGGCGCAGGTCGACGGGACCGCGGGAATAGGCCTGGGCTTGGTCCAGCCGGGCGGCCAGACGGTATACGAGTTCGACGCCGAGCCGTTCGGCCTGCACCTGTACCACTGCCACGTGACCCCGCTCGCCCACCACATCGCCAAAGGCCTATACGGCGTCTTCCTCATCGACCCGAAGGAAGCACGCGCCGAGGCCGACGAACTCGTGATGGTCATGAACGGCTTCGACACCAATTTCGACCGCGCGAACGAGCTGTACGCGGTCAACACCATCCCCTTCGTCTACATGAGCGACCCGGTGCGGGTGACCGTCGGCGAGCTGGTACGGATCTACCTGGTCAACGTCCTCGAATACGACCTCGTCAACTCCTTCCACGTCCACGGAAACTTCTTCGACTGGTATCCCACCGGCACGTCCATGAGCCCGGCGGAGCACACCGACACGGTGATGTTGTGCCAGGGCCAGCGCGGCATCCTCGAAATCACGTTCCCCCGCGAAGGCCGCTTCATGTTCCACGCACACCAGTCGGAGTTCGCCGAGCTCGGCTGGATGGGCTTCTTCGAGGCCGGCTGTGGCCCCGCCTGCGAAAAGAGTGGTTGATATGGAGAGCCGCCTGAACACATGGGTGCTCGGACTCCTGCCGTTGTGCGTCATCGCCATGGCGCTAGTGGGCTTCGCCGTACTCGACGGGCCTGGCCTGACCGCGCGCAACGGTCCGCCAGCCGAGGAACTCGTCGTGGAGCGGACGGTACTCGGCGCGGGTTCCATCGAATTGGTCGTCCGCAACGCGGGCCCCGATCCGGTCACGCTCGCTCAGGTCGCGGTCAATGACGCGTTCGCCGACTTTCGGATGAGCGAACCGGAGATCGGCCGTCTCGGCTCGGCCAACGTACGGATCACTTATCCGTGGGTCGACGGAGAGGCCTACGAGGTGGCGCTTCTCACCTCTACCGGTGGAATCGTCGCCCACGAGATCCCCGTGGCCGTGCTGACGCCGGACCCATCCGGATTTATCGGCCTGATGGCGCTCTTGGGGACATATGTCGGTGTGATCCCCGTAGCCATAGGAATGCTCTGGCTCCCCTGGCTGCGGCGGGTTCCTCCGGGCTGGATCCGGGCCCTGATGGCGCTGACCATCGGCCTGCTCGCCTGGCTGGCCATCGACGCGGCACTCGAAGGAATGGAGGTCGCCAACGCCGGCGCGGGCGCGCTCGGCGGCGCCGGACTTGTCGGGATCGGTGCCATCGCCGCCTACCTGGTGCTGTCTGGCGTGCAGAACTGGATGTCCGCACGACCAGGACAAACAGGCGGCTATCGCCTGTCGCTGCTCGTGTCCGTCGGCATCGGCCTGCACAACCTCGGCGAAGGGCTCGCGATCGGCTCGGCCTACGCCGTCGGCGCGCTTGCCCTGGGCGCGACGCTGGTCGCGGGCTTCGCCATCCACAACACCACCGAGGGCCTCGCCATCGTCGCACCCGTCAGCGAAGAGCGCACCTCACCATTCCGGCTGATCTTCCTGGGGCTCGTCGCCGGCGGCCCCGCCATCCTCGGCGCCTGGCTTGGCGCCGCCACGACACAGCCCGCGCTCGCCGCGCTGCTGCTCGGCCTCGGCGTCGGCGCGATCGCGCAGGTCATCCTCCAGCTCACCCCGTCAGTACGCGACGGCGGGGGACGGCTCCTGCATCCCGCCAGCATCACCGGCATCCTCACCGGAATGCTCCTGATGTACGCCACCGGACTCCTGACCTGAACGAGAAACCCCGGGCCGCTCGATCTGGACGCGGCCCGGGGGACTGGTCAGCGGTTCAGGGAGACCACGGGCCGCTTGTCCTTCGGCAGCGCCTCGATCATCGACCGGGGCATGTTGATCGTGTCCGCGCTGACCTGGGGCGGCAGGTTGGCCATCCACTGCGTGGCCGAGATGTCCTCGAAGCGCGGGTTGCGGAACATCTCCAGGAAGACCAGCGGCTCATTCCCCAGGTTCTCGACATAGTGGCCGTACGCGAACGGCACATACCCAACGTCCCCCGCGCGGAAGTCGAACGTACGAGCCAGGCCTGAGCTGGCGAACACGCCCATCCGCCCGAAACCGGAAATGTAGTACTGCCACTCGTCGTCGGTCGGGTGCCAGTGCAGCTCGCGTATGCCACCCGGCTGGATCTCCACCAGCGCGGCGGAGATGGTACTGGACGCCTTGAAGGTGGTGGAGTCGACGATCCGTACGGTCCCGCCGGAGAATCGTTGCGGCTCCTGGGCGAGCATCCGATGGGTGAACCAGTTCGGCACGTCGCCGGTGGGACTGATGATCCGGTCGGATTCCAAGGGGGGCGGCACCTGGCCCTGGAAGATGTACTTCTCCTTCTCCGGCATGTTGGCCATCTGCTCCGGTGTCCAGCCGAAGTTCTTCGCCAGGACGCTCTTGGGGGTGCGCGAGAAGAAATCGCTCATCATGAAGGTCGAGTTCTCCGAGAACTGGCCGTCGTCGAAGACCAGCAGGAACTCCACCCCTTCCTCCAGCGCCTGGATGTAGTGAGGGATGCCCTTGGGGAAGAACCACAGGTCGCCCTTGCGCACGTCGTCCAGGAAGTTGCGGCCCTCCTGGTCGACCGCACCGATCCGGCAGCTTCCCTCAAGCACGTATGCCCATTCGGCCTCCTTGTGCCAGTGCAGCTCGCGGTAGGCGCCCGGGTTGAGCTTCATGTCCACACCGGCCAGCGTGGTGGCGATCGGCAACTCCCGCTGGGTGATCTCGCGGGTCCAGCCGCCTTCTTCGAGCCGGGTGTGCGCCATGGAGAAGGAGAACTTCATGTTGGGCACGGTGCCGTGGTCGGTCTCCGGCGGCGTGAGCATGTCGGGATTCTGCAGGTCCAGCTCGATGTTCCGGGGACCGGTGTCGGTGCCGCCCTGGCCGTTGCGTTGCGGATGCGGGATGCGCTGTTGCTTGGGCTCTTTCATCAATTACCTCCAGCGTGGATACCCCCGCCCTCAGGCGGGGGAGGAAACGCGGCGCTGTGCCGCGCTTCTGAATGGGTTGCGTAGCCGTAGCCGTCGGCTCTCTGGAGCAGGCGGACGTGGCGGTGGTGGATGCCCTGCACAGTGCCGTGCCGGGTGGCGATGTTGAAACTGCCGGTTGCGCGGACCGCGACCCGCCCAGCGTGAACCCCGGCCTTCTTGCCCGTCGGGACGTTCGCCCGGACCAG